>CBFGUK010000059.1:0-24135 GCA_965651925.1 uncultured bacterium
CCCCGGCAGCTTCACCAGACCTACCGGGTCGGCGAGCTCCGGGTACGGCTCGCCCGAGATCACTTCCACGTCGTGTCCGGCCGCGGCGAGGCTGCGGGAGAGGTATTTCAGGTAGATGCTGCATTACCGCCAGGCGCCGGACAAGCGCGCGGCGCGCGCGGCGATCGACGCGGCAATTGCCGCGCTGCCGGTGCCGATGCGCCTCGTCCCCGGCAAGCTGGTCGTCAACCTCGTCCCCGCCGAGGCGCCGCACAAGGGCGATGCGCTGCAGGCGTTGTGCGCGCGCACCCGCGCCGCGGCGGCGCTCTTCGTCGGCGACGACGTCACCGACGAGGACGTGTTCGCGCTCGGCTCGCGCGGCGGCCTCGTCGGCGTGCGCGTCGGCCGCTCGCGCACCTCGGCGGCGCCGTACTACATCCGCGACCAGCGCGCCGTCGACATCCTGCTCACGCGGCTGATCGCGCTGCGCCCGTAAGCCGGCGCAGAAGCCGAAGAACACAGATGGCCACAGATACCCTGCCGCTCTTGCCCCCCGCCCCGGACACAGCGGGCCACTGAACCGGCGGCACCCTCGCCGCGTTCCTTCTGACTCTGTGGCCATCGGGGCGGGAGGCGGCGGGGATCCGTGGTCACCTGTGTTCAATGTCCGGGCGCGCGACGACGAGGGCACCGGAGCGGCGCGCGCCGCCGTTCAGGACGACGAAGTCGTCGATGACGACCCCGGCGGCGGCGAGCGTGGCGCGGAAGTCGGATTCGTAGGTCACCCGCCCGAAGTCGATCGTCGTCACGCGGCGCAGCAGCGGCTTGATCCACTCGACGAGACGCGAGCGGCGGTGCTCGAACGTCTGCGTGAAGAACAGCCGCCCGCCCGGCGCGAGCAGCGTCGCGACGTGGCGCAGCGCGGCCACCGGGTCGGGCAGCAGCATGAAGCTCGCACTGAAGTACACCGCGTCGTACGGCCCGCCGCGGTGATCGTAGACCGACTCGGTCTGCGCGCTGACGTGCGCGCCGGCATCGGCGCGCGCGATCGCGGCGCGGCAGCGGGCGACGTACGCGGCATCGATGTCGATGCCGACGACCACCAGGCGGCGCGCGCGCAGGCGCCCGGCGTGCGCGAGCAGCGCCGCGCCGGTGCCGATGCCGACGTCGAGCACGCGCGCGCCATCCGGCAGCCGGTCGAGCACCGCGCCGTACCAGGCGGTCGTCGTCCCGGGGATCGCCGCGTCGTAGATGCGGCCGCGCAGGCGGGCGGCAAGCGACATGCGGCGCAGCGCTGCCACATCGGCCGCGCCGCGTCGAGCGGGAGCTGGTCTGGCGCGATCAGCCACCGAGCTGGAGAGGACACCGAGTCGAATCTCGTTTCAGTGAACAGGTGATCGACTCGGCGTCCTCTCTCCCTCGGTGGCCAGGCTCCGCTCACCGGTCACCGGTCACTGGTCACCGCTCACCGTTTCCGCATAGTGGGAGCGGAAAGGAGATTCGCATGGCTGCCGTTCCTTCGACGATGCTGGCGCTCGGCACGCCGGCACCGGATTTCCGTCTGCCCGATACCGAGGGCCGCCTGGTGACGCGCGACGCGTTCGCCGAGGCGCCGGGGCTGCTGGTGATGTTCATCTGCAACCACTGCCCGTACGTGAAGCACATCCGCGCCGGGCTGGCGGCGTTCGGGCGCGACTACGGCGCGCGCGGCCTGGCGATCGTCGCCATCAACGCCAACGACGTCGCGGCGTATCCCGACGATCGCCCCGAGAAGATGGCCGAGGAGCAGCGCGCCGCGGGCTACACGTTCCCGTATCTCTTCGACGAGACGCAGGAGGTGGCGCGCGCCTACCAGGCGGCGTGCACGCCGGATTTCTTCCTGTTCGACGCGCAGCGCCGGCTGGTCTACCGCGGCCAGTTCGACGACAGCCGGCCGGGCAACGACCGCCCGGTGACCGGCGCCGATCTGCGCGCCGCGGCCGACGCCGTCCTCGCCGGCGCCACGCCGTCCACCGATCAGCGTCCGAGCATCGGCTGCAACATCAAGTGGAAGCCGGGCACCGTGCCCGGCGCGTCTGCCGCGCGCTGAACATCCGGCGCGGGAGCGTTCTGCCCGGTACCTCTTGCAGTCCTGCCGGCCGGCGGGTCGCCTGCGGGCGTTCGCCGGCGCGGGGCACGGGGCATGCACCCCTCCCGGGCAGGAGGTGTACGCGATGCAGGACAGCGCATTGAAGCAGTGCATCGAGGAGTGCCTGGAGTGCCACGCCGCCTGCCTCGAGGCATTCGCGAACGGGCTCGGGCTCGACGGCCCGCACAAGGAGACCGACCACCTGCGGCTGCTGCTCGACTGCGCCGAGATCTGTCAGACCGCCGCGAACTTCATGCTGCGTCAGTCGCCCTCGCACGCCGCCATCTGCGGCGTGTGCGCGCAGATCTGCCGCGAGTGCGCCGAGGACTGTGCCCGGTTCCCGCAGGACAAGCAGATGCAGACCTGCGCCGAGAGCTGCCGGCGCTGCGCGGCGAGCTGTGCCGACATGGCGAGCGCGGCGGCCGCGGCGGCGTGATCGCAGCGGGTCCCCTGATTCTTCAACGCAGAGCCGCAGAGTTCCGCAGAGTAGTCCTCTGCGAAGCTCCGCGTCTTTGCGCCTCCGCGTTGACATCCGCGCCGGCTCACGGGCGATCGCTGCGCGCCGGCGGGGTCTCCGGCCCGAGCAGATGGTCGGCGGTGAGGTAGCCGACCGTGATCGACAGCACGAGCAGCGCGCCGACGAGCTTCGGCGGGCTCGGCACCGGGACGTCGAACGTCCGGCACATCGCCCCGATGGCAAAGCCGAGCAGCAGCCCGAGCACCGTCTTCATGCGCGCACCTCCCGCCGCTTCCGTGCGGGGCGCGCCGCGGGGCTGTCAAGCGCGCGCGCTTTACGGGCGCACCGGATCGGCGCCGCGCCCCCATGGACGCTGGCCGCGTCCCCGATGGTCGTCGGCGAGCGAGCTCGGCGCGTCGAGATCCGCGTCGTCGTTCACGCCGACGCCGTGCTGGGCGACCAGCTCGCCGCCGAGCCAGGCGGTGACCAGCGACAGCGCGACCGCCAGGCCGCTGAGGATGATGGCGCCGATCGAGGGCGCGACCGGGTGGTCGACGCGCATGAACCAGCTGATCAGGAAGAGCACGGTGAGCACGCCGTTGCCGGCGCCGTGCAGCAGCCCGACGCGATGCGCGCGCGTGCCGCGCGGAATGCGCGACCAGTCGATGACCCCGAAGAACGCCGCAGCGAGCGCGCTGATGATGCCGCCGGTGATCAGCCAGAACGCGATGTCCGCCCAGCGCGGGGTACCCGTGGCGAGGTACACGAGGTCGAAGAGGAACGACACCGTCAGCAGCCCGATCGGGAACGGGACCAGCATCTGGTGCACCGAGTGTCCGAAGAGCCGCATCGTGCTGCGCATGCGTGTTCGATGTGCAACGCGCGTGCCCCCGCGCCGAAGAACGCCGGCTGCCGACGCGTCCGCCCTTCCTGCAGAGCGTACAAGGTCCGTTTGCAGCAGCGGCATGCAGCGGTCGCTTTGGCGCCTGGATGGCGCCGGGCGTGGAAACGAATACGTGCTGCGCGTTCGAAACGGACCGGTGTAGCTGCGGCCCCTGTGGCCGCCGGCGACGCGCAGCGTCGCCGGGAGGGGTGGTGTGGCACCGGCATCCCACCGCCAATCGATGCCCGCCGCCCCACCTGGCGGTGCTGGCGCACCGCCGGCGGCCACAGGTGCCGCGGCTACAGGCGCGCCTTCGCGGAGGCGCCGACGTATCGTCACACGCCAGTTCCTTCGTCGGCGCCTGTTGAGTGGAGAACACGAGCCCGATCCAACAGGCGCCGACGGAGCGGCGCCCTCCAGGGACGCCACCGGGCGTCTCGGCGTCAGCGATTGCGGCCGCGGCGCAGGGGCTCGAGGAGCGGCTCCATCGGCCGCTTGGGGGCCGGGGTCTCGTCGCCCGTGCGCCAGAAGCGGTGCTGGAAGACGGGTTTGTCCGGCGGCGGCGGGATCAGCGGTGTCGCCGACGGGGTCACGGTCGGCGTCGCGGTCTCGGTCGCCACCGGCGTCTCGGTCGGCGTCGATGTCGGCGTCGCAGCGGGCGCGAAGGCCGCATGCAGGGTGCGGCTCTGTCCGTCGGCGGAGATGCCGTGCGAGCGCTCGCCGCCGTCGGACCAGGACTGGAACACGTACTCCGTGTCGTTGAAGGTCTGCGGCGTGGCGGCGCTGATGGTGGTGGTCGAGCCGGTGATGAGCGTGAACTCGAACGGCGTGACGATGCTGAAGCTGCCGATCACCAGCTCGAGGCCGGTCGGTTCGGAGGTGAACTGGAACGTCGTCGTCTGCGGGTGCAGCTCGAGCACGCGCTCGGCGGTGAGCCCGCCGGCATCGGTCGCCCGCACGCGGATCTCGAGGTGCGAGGGGTAGTCGTGGTCGGGGGCGACGAAGCTCGCCGTGGCGGTGCCGACGATCTCCTCGATGACGTGCGAGTGGCAGTCGCTCGGGCAGTGCTGCATCACGACCGTCCACGTGAACGCCGCCGGGGCCAGGTCGCCGTCCTCGGCATCGACGCCGGTCGCGGCGAGCATGATCGTCTCGCCGACGCGCCAGGTGGTGCCCGCGGCGGGGTGGGTGATCGTTGCCGACGGCGGCGAGTTCGAGACGCTGATGAGAATCGAGGCCTGCGAGGATTCGTCGCTGGTGTCGATGACGCGCACCGCGGCGTTGCGCGGGCCCGAGACGGCGTAGGTGTGCTGGATGGTGACGCCGGTGCCGTCGTCGAACGCGCCGTCGCCGTCGAGATCCCACTCGTAGCGCAGCGGGTCGCCGTCGGGGTCGCTCGACTGCGAGGCGTCGAACTGCACGGTCAGCGGCGCCTGGCCGTTGGTCGGTGAGGCACTGATGTGTGCGATCGGCGGTTCGTTGCCGCTGAAGTAGCGCACCCGCCGCACCGTCCCGGCGTTGAGCGCGACGTAGTAGAGATCGCCGCCCGGGCCGATGACGAGATGGACCGGTCCTTCGGCGGCGGTGACGAAGTTCGCGCGGTTGCCCGGATCGGGCGTGCCGTCGCCGCCGGGGAACAGCACCCAGATGCACTCGCGGCTGTAGTCGGCGAAGAACAGCGCGCCGTCGTAGGCGCTCGGGTAGTTGCCGTCACCGGGATAGAAGGCGAGCCCGGAGATCGACTGGTTGCCGTCGAGGCAGCCTTCGCCGTCGACCACCGGCACGCCGCGGCCGTAGCTGAGCACCGGCGGCGTGATCAGCTCCGGCCGGTCGTACAGCTCCTGACACATGTGCAGGCCGAGTGCCTCGTACGCCGGGTGGCGGGTGTTGCCCTCGAAGCACGGCCAGCCGAAGTTCTCGACGACGCCGTCGACCGGATCGCGGACGCGGTTGATCTCCTCGGCATTGCTCCAGCCGACGTCGCCGACCCAGATCTCGGACGTGCCCGGGCGGCGCGCGATGCGGAACGGGTTGCGCAGCCCGAAGGCGATGATGCGATCGGCGTTCGCGTTCGGACTGCCGAGCAGCGGATTGCCCGGCGCGGCGGCGCCGGTGTTCGGGTCGATGCGCAGGATCGCCCCGCCGAGCACCGCCGGCGTGCCCGACGGCCGGCGCGCGGACTGCGCGCGCAGCGCCCCGCCCATTGCCGTCGGCGCGCTCAGCGCCGTCCCGACGCCGCCCGGCGGATCCCCGCACGGATTGGCCGGACTGCCGAGCTGGCCGTAGTCGACGGTGACGAAGCCGGCGCCCTCGCCGCCGGTGACGTACAGCATGCCGTCGGGCGCAAAGACGAGATCGCCGAGCGAGTGACTCGGATACTGCTGACACCAGTCCTGCAGCAGGACGAGCTCGTCACCGGCGCTGTTGCCGTTCACCGTGAAGCGCGACACGCGTCCGGTGACCACGCAGCCGTGGCGCTGCGCGCCGGGCGGATCGGGACACGAATCCGAGTCGACGCCCGGCGCGCCCCAGCGCGGCGCGGACCCGCCCGGCTCGGCGTCGTACGCGTACGCGAGATAGATGTGCGGCGTCGCCGGGAAGTTCGGATGCAGCGCCATCCCGTTCAGGCCGCGGTCCCAGTAGTTGTACACCTGCGTGCGCAGGTCGATCATGATGTCCGGCGACGGATCGTCGAAGCCGTCGAAGATCTTCACCACACCGCGTTTCTCGGCGACGAAGATCCGGCCGTCTGCAGCAAATGCGACTGCCGTCGGCGTGTTGAGACCGGACAGCACCACGGTGTCCTGGAAATTCGGCGGCACCTGCACGGCGGCGGCGCCCGAGGCGGCCAGCAGCGCGCACCACGAGAGGGCGAAGCGTCGCAGCGTCTTCACGCCAGAGGCCAACCAGCAAGACGCTGACCAGTAAGTGGCGAGCCGCGCGTACACCGGCGCACAGCCATGACGCGGCGCGGCGTGTAAGTTTCGACTGCGCCGCCCTTACCGGGTGCGGGTACCGTCGACGTGGCGATGGTCCACGGCGGTGTGCGCCGCGATCCGCCGGTCGAACGCCGTGCCGCCGGCGCCTGCCGCCGCGGGTCGCGTTGCGCGCCGCTCGAGGTGCGGCGCCTCCCTGATGCGCGGGTCCGCCGGGCCGCGGGCGAGGCCGGCCGGTTCATTTCAGCCGCGCCGGTTCCAGGCAGCCAGGCGCAGCCGGGCGGTGCGACGTGGATCCGGCCCCGGCTGCCGCGGCACGGCATGGCATGGGCGCTGCAATCTCCACGGGGCGAACGCGCAACGCCAACGACAAAGCCGCGGCGCACGACGCCGCAGAGAGGTTCGCCCCCATGCCCCACGCGCACGTCGAAGCCGCCTTTTCGAGCGATCCGTTCGCGCCCGATGACAGCCCGATCACCTCGCCGCTGGTGCGCGAGCAGCTGCAGGATCTCATCGGCGGCGTGCGGGGCGAGGCGGCCGGTGCCCCCGAGCGGGCGCTGATGCAGGCGATGCTCCAGGATGCCGTGCTCTGCCTGCTCCACGAGGCCGCGCCGATGAGCGAACGCCCGCAGCTCGCTGCCGAGGCGCGCGCCTGGGTGGAGTCGCGCTCGCGCGCCTGGGTGTTCGCGTTCGAGAGCGTCTGCGAGGCGCTCGGCATGAACGCCGACTACCTGCGCCGCCGGCTCCTCGCGCTCGCCGACGCGCGCGCCGGTTCGCCGCCGTCGACCGGCAGCTGTGCCCTGCGCTCGCTGCGCAAGGGCGGCGGCCGCCGCCGCAAGGCGATCCACTTCATGGTCACCCGGCGCCGCCGCGTGCGGGTCGAGGAATAGCCCGCCTCGCGAGGCGGAAACGATCAGCCGCCGAGGCGCAGACGACACGACGTCGCGGAAATCCCGTCCCATCGAATCCGATGGCCCGGCGACATCGTGTTCTCTCCACCCTCGGTGGCCGATCGTCGCAACTGATCAACCGGCGTCCATGCTGCTCCCGGCGCCAGACCGGGTCTTCCTCCACGCGTCGAGGTCGGCCATTGATGAGCGCATGGAGCAGCGCGTCGCCGACTGCTGCGCGCGCGGCCTGACCGTACACGCGCCGCACCGCTCGACGAGACGGCGCGCGGGCGAGGCCGGGGACGATGACCGACCTGCCGGCGGCGCAGGCGTTCTGGCCGGGTGATCCGGCGTCGTGGCGCAGCAGCGCGGCGCCCGGCTCGCACGTCGCGCTGACCGGCGACGCCGGCGCGCTCTGCCTGGAGGTGGCGCTCGGCGGCGCGGGCAGCTGGGCAATCGCGCGCTGCGAGACCGCGCTGCGGCTGCCGCCGCATTACGTCGTCGAGCTCGTCGCACGCGGCGATCTCGGGCCGTGCGAGCTGCAGGTGAAGCTCGTCGACGCCGGCGGCGCGAACGTCTGGTGGTGGCGCGTGCCGGGCTTCGCGGTCGCGCCGGCGGCGACGCGGCTCGCGCTGCGGCGCGCGAGTCTCGCCTTCGCCTGGGGACCGCTGAGCGGCGGCGATCCCGATGCGCTGCGCGCGATCGAGGTCGCGGTCGCCGGCGAGGCGGTCGCCGGCCGGCTGTGCATCGAGGCGCTGCGCCTCGAGCCGCGCATCGCCTACGACGAGCCGCCGCGCCCCGTCGCGATCACCGCGACGAGTCATGCCCCGGGGTGCGATCCGGACCGGCTGCGCGCCGGCGCCGCCTGGCGGCCCGACGCGAACGATCGCGCGCCGGCGCTGACCATCGACCTCGGCGCCGGCCGCGAGTGGGGCGGCCTGGTGGTCGCCTTCGCCGCCCCGGCGGCGCCACCGTGTCGCGTCCTCGGCTCCGATGACGGCGCGCACTGGACGGTGCTCGCCGATGATCCCGGCGGCACCGGGCCGCGACGCTGGCTGCGCACCGGCGCGGTCGAGTCGCGCTGCATCTGCCTCCTCGTGCCGCCGGCTACGGCGATCGACGGATTGACGGTCGTGCCGATCGAGCGCGCGGTGTCACCGGCGCGCTGGGCGGCGGCACGCGCGCGCGCCGCGCCGCGCGGCCATCATCCGCGCCATCTGCTCGACGAGCAGGGCTACTGGGCGGTAGTCGGCGGCGACGGCGCGCCCGACACGGCGCTGCTCGGCGAGGACGGCGCGCTCGAAGTCGCGGCCGAGTCGTTCACCCTCGAGCCGTTCCTGCGCGACGGCGACCGCCTGATCACGTGGGCCGACGTGACGACCACGCCCTCGCTCGCCGACGCGTCGCTGCCCGTGCCGACGGTCACCTGGGACGCCGGCGCGCTGCGGCTGCGCATCACCGCCTGCGCGAACGGCCCGGCCACCGCCGGCCTGCTGGTCGCGCGCTACACCGTCAGCCACACCGGCGGTGCCCCGCGCACCGTGCGCCTGCTCGTCGCCGTGCGGCCGTACCAGGTCACGCCCGTCTGGCAGAGCCTCAACCTCCGTGGCGGCGTGGCCCCGATCGCGCAGCTCGTGCCGGACGGTACGAGCCTGCAGGTCGACGGCGACCGGCGCGTCGTCGCCGTCACCGCGCCGGACGCGCTCGGCGCGGTGCGCAGCGACGAGGGGCTCGCGGCAGTGCTCGCCGGCGCCGCGCCGTCCGCCGCGGCGGTCGAGGATCCGCTCGGCTTTGCCGAGGGCGTCTTCGTGTTCGACCTGCACCTGCCCGCCGTCGGCGCGGCGAGTACCGTGCTCGCCGTGCCGCTGTGTGCCGGCACGCCGGCACCGCCGGCGGCGGTGTCGCGCGCGGCCGCGAGCGCCTGGGGTGAGGCGCGCCTCGACGACGCCGTCGCATACTGGCGGGAGCGGCTCGCCCCGCTGGCCATCGCGCTGCCGCCGGCGGCGGCGGATGTCGAGCAGAGCCTGCGCGCCTCGCTCGCGTGGATCCTCGTCAATCGCGACGGGGCGCGCATCCAGCCCGGCCCGCGCACCTATCGCCGCTCGTGGATCCGCGACGGCGCGCTCACCGGCACGGCGCTCGCGGAGCTCGGCTTTGCCGGCGAGCTGCGCGCCTTCCTCGACTGGTACGCGCCGCACCAGCTGCCCGACGGACGCATCCCGTGCGCCGTCGACCGGCACGGCGTCGATCCGGTCGCCGAGCACGACAGCCACGGCGAGTTCATCTGGGCGACGGTCGAGCTGTGGCGCCTCGATGGTGACGAGGCGCATCTGCGCGCCGCGTGGCCGCGCGTGGTCCGTGCCGTCGGCGCACTCGCGGCGCTGCGCGCCGAGCGGCGCACCGACGCCTGGCGCGGCACGGCGGCGTACGGGCTGCTGCCGGAGTCGATCAGTCACGAGGGCTACGCCTCGCAACCGGTGCACGCGTACTGGGACGACTTCTTCGCCGTCCTCGGGCTGGCGGCAGCGGCCGACGCCGCGGCCGCGCTCGGCATGCCCGAGGCGGCGCGTTTCGCGGCGCTGCACGACGCGATGCGGCGCGACGTCGTCGCCTCGGTGGCGCAGACGATCGAAGCGCACGGGCTCGACGTGCTGCCCGGCTCGGTCGAGCTCGGCGACTTCGACCCGACCTCGAGCGCGATCGCGTTCGATCCGTGCGACTTCGCCGACGCGCTGCCGGCCGCCGCGGTGCGCCGCACCTTCGAGCGCTACTGGGACGAGCTCGGCGCACGGCGTGCCGGGCGCGCGCCGAACGAGTCGTACACGCCGTACGAGGTGCGCACCGCGGTCGCGCTGCTGCGCCTCGGCTGGCCGACACGCGCGCACGAGCTGCTCGCGACGCTGATCGCCGACCAGCGGCCGCCCGCCTGGCGGCAGTGGCCGGAGATTGCGTGGCGCGATGCGCGCGCGCCGCGCTTCCTCGGCGACCTGCCGCACGGCTGGGTTGCCTCGAGTTTCCTGCGCGCCGTGCGCCGCCTGCTGGTCGACGACCGCCGCGACGGCACGCTGGTACTCGCCGCCGGGGTGCCGGCCGCCTGGCTCGCGGAGCCCGGCGTGCGCGCACAGGCGCTGCCGACCCGCTACGGGCGGCTCGACGTCACGCTCGTTGCCGACGGTCCGGATCGCGTGCGCGCACGCTGCGGCGGCGCCGTGCGGCCGCCCGGCGGCGTCGTGGTCGTCTCGCCTTCGCAGCGCGCCCTGCGCGCGGTACGCGTCGACGGCCGCGACCAGACGGTCGCCGACCCGCACCGCGTGCGCCTGGCGGCGCTGCCCGCCAGGCTCGAGCTGCTGTACTGACGCGCTCCGGTCGACCGGCGCGCCGGCCTAGGCGTGGTGCGCGGTGCGACCGCCGCGGCCGCGCACCCAGGCGTAGATGAAGAGCAGCAGCACCGCGCCGACGACGGCGCCGATGAACCCGGCCGCCTCGCCCGCACGGTACAGGCCGAGCGCCTGGCCGAGGAAGGTCGCGATCAGCGACCCGCCGATGCCGATCAGCGTCGTCATGATCAACCCGAAGTCGTCCCGCCCCGGGTGAATCAGCCGCGCCACCAGGCCCGCGAGAAAGCCGATGATGATGCTCCAGATGATGCCCATGACGTACCTCCTGGGTGACGATCATCCGTGTTCGGCGTTCGTCCGGAAGCCCCTGCCTTGAAGGCAGCGCTCTGGAGGGCGCCGCTCCGTCGGCGCCTGTTGGATCAGGCGAGCGTCGTTCGATCCGACAGGCGCCGACGGAGCGGCGCCCTCCACCGGATCGAGGGATACGGCCCCCGCGTTCCGGAAACGCCCGCTGCACCGCTGGTCGCTGCGCGTCGACGGCGCCTGCCAGCGGCCGCTGACGCTCGACTGGGCGGCGTTCCAGGCGCTCGAGCAGGTCGACGACGTCAGCGACTTCCACTGTGTCACCGGCTGGTCGCGCCTCGACGTGCCGTGGCGCGGCGTGCGGCTCGAAACCGTGCTGGCGCTCACACGGCGCACCCGTGGCGGAACGATCGCTACGCGCGGTGAAGAAAAGCGTGCGGAGGTCGTGCGGAGGTGCGGAGGTGGCGCTCGAATCGGGCGGTGCTCGCGGTTCTGCCCGGTCGCTCGAAGGCGTTGAGTGCTGACGTTCTGACGTGCTGACTCAGGGGACGAGCACGTCAGCACGCGCGCGCAGCACGTCAGCACGTCAATACATCAACACGTCAGCACTGCACCCCGCGCGCCTCCCCATGCGGGCGGGCCGCCCGCGCTCCCGGACGCGTCCCCGCTGCGTGACTTTACCTCCGCACCTCCGCACCTCCGCACCTCCGCACCTCCGCACCTCCGCACCTCCGCACGCTTCTCTCCCCTTGTCCGTTTTTGCCGCAACAATGTCATTGCGGCCATGCGGGGGGCGGGCGTAGCGTGCGCGCATGGTGACGCGGCGGGTGGCGATTCTGGCCTTCGACGGCGTGCAGTCGCTCGATGTGACGGGGCCGCTCGAGGTGTTCGCGATGGCGCGGCGGCTGACCGCGGCGCCGGGGCGGCCGCCGGCGTATGCGACCGAGATCGTCGCGCCGGGCGCCGACGCGGTGACGACGAGCTCGGGGCTGCGGCTGGTGCCCGATCGTCCGATCGCGGCGGTGCGCGGCCGGCTCGACACGCTGATCGTCGCTGGCGGCGACATCATTGCCGTGGCCGGCGACCGCGCCGTGCGCCGCTGGCTCACCGCGCAGGCGCGGCGCGTGCGCCGCCTCGCGTCGGTCTGCTCGGGGGCGTTCATCCTCGGCGAGGCCGGGCTGCTGCGCGGCCGGCGGGCGACGACGCACTGGGCGGCCGTCGCGCGCCTCGCGGAGCGCTATCCCGACACGGTCGTCGAGGCCGATGCGCTGTTCGTGCGTGACGGCGCCGTCTACACCTCGGCCGGGGTTACCAGCGGCATCGATCTCGCGCTGGCGCTGGTCGAGGACGATCTCGGCCATGCGACGGCGCTCGACGTCGCGCGCTGGCTGGTCGTGTTCCTCAAGCGCCCCGGCGGCCAGTCGCAGTTCAGCAGCCATCTCGCCGCCCAGGCCGCCGCCGCCGGGCCGCTGCGCGCGCTGCCCGAGTGGATCCTCGCCAACCTGCGCGACGACCTCTCGGTCGAGCGGCTCGCGGCGCGCGTCGCGATGAGCCCGCGGCACTTCGCGCGCGTCTTCCGCCGCGAGCTCGGCGTCACGCCGGCGAAGTTCGTCGAGCGCGCGCGCCTCGAGGCGGCGCGCCGCGCGCTCGAGGACGGCGCGGCGGGCCTCGCCGAGGTCGCCGGCCGCTGCGGCTTCGCGTCCGCCGAGCAGATGCGGCGCACGTTCACCCGCCACCTGCGCGTCGTGCCGGTGGCCTACCGGCGTCATTTCACCCGCCGGCCGCCGGCCGGCGACGAACGGAGGAGTGCATGAGCGACACCACCCCGCGGCGCCTCGGCGCCGTCCTGTTCCCCGGCTTCGAGCTGCTCGACGTGTTCGGGCCGCTGGAGATGTTCGGCCATCTCGGCGGGCTGATCGACATCACCACGGTCGCCGGGCACGCCGGGCCGGTCGCCAGCGCGCAGCACGTGCGCGCCGTCGCCGACTGCGGCTTCGCCGACGCGCCGCGCTTCGATCTGCTGCTCGTGCCGGGCGGCATCGGCACGCGCGCCGAGGTCGACAACGCGGCGATGCTCGACTTCCTGCGCGCCCAGGTGCCGCAGGCGGAGCTGACGATGACCGTCTGCACCGGCACCGCGCTGCCGGCGCGCGCCGGCCTGCTCGACGGCCGCCGCGCGACGACGAACAAGGCGGTGTTCCACTGGGTCGCCGAACAGGGCCCGAAGGTCGAGTGGGTGCGCGCCGCGCGCTGGGTCGAGGACGGCGCGTTCTTCACCTCCTCGGGCGTTTCCGCCGGCATGGACATGGCGCTCGCCGCCATCGCCCGCCTGATCGGCCCCGACACCGCCGACGCGCTCGCCACCGGCACCGAGTACGACTGGCACCGCGACGCGAGCTGGGACCCGTTCGCCAAGGTGCACGGGCTGGTGTGAACCGCGTGACCGGTGACCGGTGACCAGTGACCGGTCACGAACCAGATTGGCCGCGAAGGCGCGGAGCGCGCGAAGATCGGAGAAAGGCCGTGTCGATCCGTAACTCTCCGTGATCGGCCGGTCGACTTCGCGTCCTTCGCACCTTCGCGGCCGGATTGCCTGGCCGCGCACCGGTCACCGGTCACTGGTCACCGGTCACGCTGTTCGCGGTCGCGAGCTCGCGCTTCCCTCCAGGCACACGGCGCGCTACGACGCGCCGCATGGCCGAACCGCTCGTCTTCGATCCGTTCGACTACGCCATGCACGAGGATCCGTATCCGACGTACGCGCGGCTGCGTGCCGAGGCGCCGGTGTACCGCAACGAGCACCGCGGCTTCTGGGCGCTGTCGCGGCACGCCGACGTGAAGGCGGCGTTCCGCGATCACGAGACGTTCTCGAGCAGGTACGGCGTCGCGCTCGACCGCGACGCGTTCGGCCCCGATGCCGAGCAGCGCGCCTCGTTCATCGCCATGGATCCGCCGCGCCACGACCGCCTGCGCGCGCTCGTCTCGCGCGGCTTCACGCCGCGGCGCGTCGCCGCGCTCGAGCCGCGCATCCGCGCGCTCAGCGCCGGCTATCTCGACGCCTGCCGGGAACGCGCGCGCTGGGATGCGATCGACGGCTTCGCCGGCCGCCTGCCGATGGACGTGATCAGCGAGATGCTCGGCGTGCCGCCGGAGGACCGCGAGACGCTGCGCGGCTGGGCTGACACCGTCGTGCATCGCGACGCGGACAGCCACGGCCGCACCGAGGCGGCGACCGCCGCGGCGCGCCAGCTGTTCGGCTACTTCACGCGCATGCTCGCCGCGCGCCGCGCGCAGCCGGGCGACGACCTGACCAGCGCGCTGCTCGTCGCCGAGATCGACGGCGACCGGCTGACCGACGCCGAGATCATGGGCTTCCTGTTCCTGATGATCATCGCCGGCAGCGAGACGACGACGAAGCTGATCGGCAACGCGCTCTACTGGCTGTGGCGCCACCCGGACGAGCGCGCGCGCCTCGCCGCCGATCCGACGCTGGTCGCGAACTGGGTCGAGGAGACCGTGCGCTACGACAACTCGACGCAGGCGCTGGCGCGCGTCGTGGCGCGCGACGTGACGCTGCACGGCACGACGCTGCGCGAGGGCGACATGGCGGTGCTGCTCGTCGGCTCGGCGAACCGCGACGAGCGCGTGTTCCCCGATGCCGACCGCTACGATCTCCTGCGCGACACGACGAACAGCCTCGCGTTCGGCTACGGCACGCACTTCTGCCTCGGCGCCTCGCTCGCCCGCCTCGAAGGCCGTGTCGCCCTCGAGGAATTCTGGCGCCGCTTCCCGGACTACACGCTCGACATGCCGGCCAGCAGCCGCGTCCATTCCGTCAACGTCCGCGGGTTTGCGCACCTGGCGGTGCTCTCGAATCGGTGAAGCGCTCTGGAGGGCGCCGAGGGACCGGCGCCCTCCAGGGGGCGTGAAGAAGGCCGCGTTGAGCTGACAGCTCGACACTCCCAACGCTTCCGCTCCGCCGCGCTGCCGTCTAGAGTGCGCCGACTTCGGGGGTGAGACGAATGACGCGGTTCGCAGGACGGATGGCGGTGGTGACCGGCGCCGGCTCGGGGCTCGGGCAGGCGACGGCGACGCGGCTGGCGCAGGAAGGCGCGGCGACGGCGTGTCTCGATCTCGCCGCCGATGCCGCGGAGGAGACGGCCGCCGCGATCCGCGCCGCCGGCGGCACGGCGCGCGCGTACCGGGTCGACGTCGCCGATCCCGAATCCGTGCGCGACGCGGTGACGCGCGCTACCGCCGACCTCGGACCGCCGCGCGTGCTCGTCACCTGCGCCGGCATCGGCCGCTTCGCCAACGCGCACGAGATGCCGTTCGCCGACTGGTCGCGCATCATCGGCGTCAACCTCACCGGCACGTTCCTCATGGCGCAGGCGGTGCTGCCGGCGATGCTCGAACACGGCGGCAGCATCGTGACCATCGCGTCCAACGCCGGCCTGATGGGCCAGCCGTACAGCGCCGCGTACTGCGCCTCGAAGGGCGGCGTCGTGCAGCTCACCCGGGCGCTCGCCGACGAGTACCTCTTCACCAGGAAGGTGCGCGTGAACTGCGTCGCCCCGGGCGGCATGAAGACGCCGCTGCAGACTGCGTTCCACCAGCTGCCCGAGGGCGCCGACGCGATGCGGCTCGGCAAGCTGCGCACGCCGCTCGGCACCGCCTCGACCGAGGAGGTCGCGGGCCTGATCGCCTTCGTCGCCTCCGACGAAGGCCGCTACATGACCGGCTCGATCGTCGCGATCGACGGGGGATTGACGATCTGAAGAGCCGTCAGCCGTCAGCCATCAGCTGTCAGCCGGAGAACGGATTGGCTGACCGCTGACCGCTGACCGCTGACCGCCCGGAGACACGATGAAACTCGGATTACAGCTGGGTTACTGGCAGGCGCACCCGACGCCGAACTTCGTCGAGCTGGCGCAGGAGGCGGAGCGGCTCGGCTACGACTCGGTGTGGACCGCCGAGGCGTGGGGGTCGGACTGTTTCTCGCCGCTGTGCTGGATCGGCGCGCACACCTCGCGCATCAAGCTCGGCACCTCGGTCTGCCAGCTCTCGGCGCGCACGCCGGCGGCGACGGCGATGCACGCGCTGACCATCGACCACCTCTCCGGCGGCCGCATGATCCTCGGCCTCGGCGTCTCCGGCCCGCAGGTCGTCGAGGGCTGGTACGGCGTGCCGTTCGCCAAGCCGCTGGCGCGCACGCGCGAGTACGTCTCGATCCTGCGCAAGGTGTGGAAGCGCGACGAGCCGGTGACCAACGACGGCCCGCACTACCCGCTGCCGTACCACGGCCCGAACGAATGGGGGCTCGGCAAGCCGCTGCGCAGCATCACCCATCCGCTGCGCCCCGACATTCCCGTGTTCCTCGGCGCCGAGGGGCCGAAGAACGTCGCGCTCGCCACCGAGATCTGCGACGGCTGGCTGCCGCTCTACTACTCGCCGTTCCGCCCCGAGGTGTACGCCGGATCGCTGACAGGCATGCGGCCGGGGTTCGAGATCGCGCAGTTCCTCACCGTGAACATCACCGACGACATCGAGGCCGGGCTCAATCCGGTCAAGGCGATGCTCGGCTTCTACATCGGCGGCATGGGCGCGAAGAAGCGCAACTTCCACAAGGAGCTCATGGCGCGCATGGGCTTCGAGGCCGAGGCGCAGAAGATCCAGGATCTCTTCATGGAGGACCGGCGCTGGGAAGCGGTCGCCGCCGTGCCGAGCCAGTTCGCCGACGAGATCTCGCTCGTCGGCCCGATCGAGCGCATCAAGGACCGCCTGCAGGCCTGGAAGCAGACGCCGATCACGACCTTGCTGCTCGCCAACCGCGACGTCGAGACGCTGCGCACGATGGCCGAGCTCGTCTTGTGAGTACGTGCAACGCGAAGACGCGAAGCGTGCCTCCGCGTCTTCGCGCTTCGCGTTGAGGAGTCGCATGGAAAAGCTGGTCTATCTGCTGTGGAAGCGTTCTGACGACACGATCGAGGCATTCCGCGACGCGCTCGTCGGGCCGGTGGGGCGCGAGCTGCTGGGGGCCGGTGCCACGCAGCTCGTCGTCAACGTCTCGGATCTGCGCGAGCAGGTCGGCCGCGGTACCTCGCAGTACCTCGGCGACGGCAAGTCGATCAGTGCCTCGGTGTCGCTGTGGCTCGACTGCCTCGACGAGCGCCGGCCGGTCGAGGCGGCGCTCGGCCGCCTCAGCGCGCGCTGCGACGGCTACCTGGTCACCGAATCGATGCCGCTGCGCTGTCCGGACCGCGACTGGCCGGACGGTACGCGCAGCCCGGGGGTGACGCTGTGGACCGCGTTCCCCAAGCCCGAGCGGCTGAGTGACGAGGAGTTCTTCGCGCACTGGCACGGCTCGCACACGCCGCTGTCGTTCGAGATCCACCCGCTCTGGCAGTACACGCGCAACAGCGTCGCGCGCGTGCTCACGCCCGGCGCGCCGCCGCACCGCGCGATCGTCGAGGAACGCTTCCGCACGCTCGAGGACCTCGTCGATCCGAACCGCTTCTTCGGCACCCCGGAGAACATCCAGCGCGTGCTCACCGACATCGCGATCTTCACCGACTTCGAGTCGATCAGCACGGCGCCGATGAGCGAGTGGATCCTGCGCAGCTGAACGAGCGGGGTCCCCAGCGGCGCCGCGGTCTGGTAGGCAGCGGACATGGACGTCCTGCAGCGCTTTCTGGCGTATGCCGCGGACTTCGAGCGGACGCTGGCGGACGACGACTGGACGCGGCTCGAGGACTACTTCGCCGATGATGCCGTGTACGACGTGCGCGGTGTGCCGGCCCTGACCGCCCATCTCGAGGGCAAGACGGCGATCTTCAACGGCATGCAGAAGTCGCTGAACGGCTTCGATCGCGTCTTCACGCGCCGCGACATCGCCCCCGAGCCGCTGCAGGTCGACGGCGACACGCTGCGCCTGCGCTGGGCGGTGACGTATCATCGCGACGACGCGCCGCCGTTCGTCCTGCGCGGCCAGTCCGAGGCGCACTACCGCGACGACCGCATCGTCCACCTCGTCGACACGTTCGACGCCGACGTCGCACAGGCGCTCGCCGACTGGCAGCGCCAGACCGGCATCGAGCTGAATCCGGCGTACACCTGAGGGGCGGCCTGCGGCCGCGCCTCAGGTGTACGCTGCTGTCAGCCGTCAGCGGTCAGCTCTGACCCTGAACGTCACCTCTTCCGGTGCTGATACCCGCGCTCGTTTGGAGACGCGCTGGAGGGCCGTGCTTCTGCACGGCCGCGGACGGGCGTTGCCTCATGCGAATGGAGGCGTCCGTCCGCGGCGCGGCGGGAGCCGCGCCCTCCAGCGCGTGTCGCCGCGAGACGCGCTCGCCTCATGCGACACGCAACACCTGACCGCTGATGGCTGACAGCTGACAGCTCCTCAGAAGTAATCCCACGGAAACTCCGGCCGCAGGATCGGCCGGTAGCCGGCCGGGGCGGGGAACGGCGCGGTGACGAACTCGTAGACGCCGACCAGCGTGCGCGGCACGATCATGCCGAGCCCGAGGACGAAACCGAGCGGCACGCCTTCGGCCGCGCCGCGCTTGCGGGTCTGCTCGACCATGTTGCCCGGCACCTCGAGGAACGAGGTCGTCATCGCGGCCAGACCGCGCCCGAACTTGCGCGTCGCCGTCTGTGCCTCGGCCGTCGCCGCGAGCGCGAGCCACGCCACAACGACGAACAGCGCGCAGGTGATTCCTCGACGCATGCGTCAGATCCTCCCTGCCGCTTCAGAGTGGCCAGGTCGGTCAGGGAGTCAATCCCGTCGAGGGGGGTTAGGGGGTTGCGGGGTTGGGGGTTAGGGGCCCTTAACCGCGTAACCCCCAACCCCCTAACCCCCGCGAATGAGCATTGCCGGCGCCGCCTCTCGCCGGACTATGCGCGGAAGCCTGCGGGCGAGTCGGCCGGCAGACCTGCGATGACGGCAACCGCGATTGTCGGCCGCAAGGCCGAGATCGGTGTGATCGACGGGTTCCTCGACCGCGTCGCGTGCGCGGCGGCGGCGATCGCCTTCGAGGGCGAGCCGGGGATCGGCAAGACGACCGTGTGGCGCCAGCTCTTCCCGCGCGCCGCCGCGCGCGCGATCACGCCGCTGTCGTGCCGCCCGGTCGAGGCCGAGGCCAAACTCGCCTTCGCCGCGATCGCCGACCTCTTCGAGCCGGTGGCCGACGCCATCCTGCCGCAGCTGCCGGAGCCGCAGCGGCTGGCGCTCGCGGTTGCGCTCATGCGCGCCAGCCCGCGCAGTGCGCCGCCGAGCGCCCGCGCCGTGGCGACCGCGGTGCTCTCGGCGCTGCGCCTGCTCGCCGCGGGAGCGCCGGTCGTGCTCGCCATCGACGACCTGCAGTGGCTCGACCGCGCCTCGGCGGAGGCGCTCGCCTTCGCCCTGCGCCGGCTCGGCGACGAACGCATCGGCGTTCTCGCCACGCGGCGCCTCGCCGCCGACGGCGGGCACGATCCGCTGGCGCTCGACACCGCCTTCGCCGGCCGGCTCGAGCGCGTCCGTCTCGGGCCGTTGAGCCTCAGCGCACTGCACCACGTGCTCCGCGCCCGGCTCGATCATGTCTTCCCCCGCCCGACGCTGCGCCGCATCGCCGAGACGTCGCAGGGCAATCCCTTCTTTGCGCTCGAGCTGGCGCGGGCGCTGCTCGAGGCGGACGCCCGTCCGGTGCCGGGCGAGCCGCTGCCGGTGCCGGACACGCTGAGCAGCCTCGTCCTCCGCCGCCTCGACCGGCTGCCGCGGCACACGCGCGCGCCGCTGCTCGCCGTGTCGGCGCTCTCGACGCCGACGATCGGCCTGCTCCGCCGGGTCGCGCCCGGCGCCGCCGTCGAGGCGGCGATCGCCCATGGCCGGCGCGCCGCGCGCGTGTGCCGCGGCAGCCGGTCGAGGCGACGCTCGAGCTGTCGCTCGGCAATGTCGCGGCGGCATCCCTCACGCTGGCGCCGCTGGTCGGGATCGTCGAGCCCTGTTTCTTGACCGCCCCGGAAAGCCGATGGCGCTCGACCATGCGGGCGCCGAGCTCGGCGCGCGAGGCGATGCCGAGCTGGCCGTAGATGCGCGCGAGGTTGGCCTCGACCGTCTTCGGGCTCATGTGCAGCGTGCGCGCCACCTCGCGGTTCGTGCACCCGCTGGCGGCGAGCGCCGCCACGACCGTCGCCAGCGCGACCGCGACGGCGACGCGCACGCCGAGCCCGACCGGCACGCCGATCGCGCCCGCGACACGCTCGGCAACCCCGACGCGCACGCGAACCCCCACGGCAACGCCAACACCGCCGCCGCCAACTCGCTGCGGCGATCTCGACGGCGACGGCCGCGTCACCTGGCGCGACGTGGTGATCGAAGCCCTCGCCGTGCTGCTGCGCCGCACGGACCCGCGCTACGACATCAACCGCGACGGTCGCGTCACTGCCGCCGATCTGGTGAGCCTTGCAACCCGACTCGGCCGCGTGTGTTCGGCGCGTGCCAGCGTGGAGACCCGATGAGCCGTCCAGGCCTCGATCGGACCGCGGGCGTCCTCGCCCGCAGCGCAGCGCGCGGCTCGCGAGACGCGATCAGACGACCGTTGCTCGCGCGGCGCACTGCAATGCGGGCGGGCCGCCCGCGCTCCCGGACGCAGCATGCTCGCCGACATTCGTCATGCGGGCGGGACGCGCGCGGTCCGACCGGAATTCGGGCGCTCTACGCCCTCGATGTCTCGATTCCGGCCTTGGCGCGCTTGGCGTCTCCTCACCCGGCCGACGCCTGCGGCCGCGCCGCGTTCCAGTCGGGGTTGAGCGCGACGAGGTCGGCGGCGATCTGCAGGCCGGCCTCGACGTCGTCGGCGAAGATGACGTGATCGAGATTCGCTTCCAGCTCGGCGCGGTCGAAGACGCGGCGCGGATGGGGCAGCGGGCCGGTGATGATGACGAACTTGCGCGCGCGGCGCAGGCGCTCGAGCGCGCTCTCGAGGGCGACGATGCCACTGGCGTCGATGACCGACACGCGGCCGAGGCCGAGGACGACGACTTTCACCTCGCTGCCGATCGCACCGAGCGCCATCATCGCCTGCTCGGCGGCGCCGAAGAACAGCACGCCGTTGATCTCGTAGAGCACCACGCCGGGTGGGATCGCGTATGAGCTCTCGGTGTCGTCGACCTGCAGGACGCGCGAGCGCGTGATTTCCGCCATGCGGTTCATGAACAGCAGCGCGGCGAGGACGATGCCGAAACCGACGGCGACGACCATGTCGAAGACCACCGTCAGGACGAGGCAGACGACGAGCACGAAGACGTCGCTGCGCGGTCCGACGCGCAGCACGTGCGCGACGTGGCGGATCTCCGACAT
This sequence comes from uncultured bacterium, assembly GCA_965651925.1. GTDB lineage: Bacteria > Desulfobacterota > Binatia > HRBIN30 > CADEER01 > CBFGUK01. Next base: position 21,257 of record CBFGUK010000059.1, read on the forward strand.
GTTCCACGCGACGAGCAGCAGCAGCGCCGCGAGCGAGGCCATCGGCAGGTAGGCGACGAGCGGCGCGAGCAGCACCATCGACGCGAGCACGACGGCCGAGTGCACGACGGCGGCAAGCGGCGAGTGCGCGCCGGCGCGGATGTTCGTCGCCGTGCGGGCGAGCGCACCGGTGGCGGCGATGCCGCCGAAGAACGGCGCGGCGATGTTGGCGAAGCCCTGGCCGACGAGCTCGCCATCGGGATCGTGCCGCTTGCCGGTCATGCCGTCGGCGACCACCGCCGAGAGCAGCGATTCGATCGCGCCGAGCATGGCAATCGCGAACGCCGCCGGCAGCAGGTCGCGGATCAGCCGCAGCGTCAGCGGCGTGTCGCCCCACGGCAGCCCCGGCAGCGGCGGCAGCGGCGGAATGCCGGCGAACACGCGGCCGCCGATCTCGGTCTGGAACCGGCTGCCGAGCGTGTCGACGGGCATGCCGAGCGCCCACACCGCGACCGCGGTCACGCCGAGCGCGATCAGCGGTGCCGGGATGCGGCGCAGCACGCGCGGCAGGAGGAGCAGGAGCGCGAGCGTCGCCGCGGCGACCCCGAGCTCGGCGAGCGAGGCGCTGCCGCGCGCCGACCAGAGCGCCGCGACCTTCTCCGGGAAGCGCTCCGGCATGTGCGCGACGCTCAGGCCGAGCACGTCCTTCAGCTGCAGCGTGGCGATGACGATCGCGATGCCGGCGGTGAAGCCGGTGGTCACCGGGTAGGGGATGAACTGGACGAAGCGCCCGAGCCGGAAGACGCCCATGGCGACGAGCAGCAGACCGGCCATCAGGCCGGCGGTGAGCAGCCCGGAGAGGCCGTAGCGCGCGACGATCGGCGTCAGGATGACGACGAACGCCGCCGTCGGGCCGGTGACCTGGAATTTCGAGCCGCCGGTCAGCGCGGCGATCGCGCCGGCGACGACCGCGGTGTACAGGCCGTGCTGCGGTGGCACGCCGACGGCGATGGCGAGCGCCATCGACAGCGGCAGGGCGACGATGCCGACCACCGTGCCGGCAAGCAGATCGGCGCGCAGCGCCGCGCCGTCATAACCGTTGAGCAGCGAGCGCCGCAGCGCCGCCGCGACGGGAACACCGGTGGCCGGCCGCGAGTTGCTGAGTGATTCACGGCGGCCTGGCACCGCGTCTCCCTATCCCGTTGCGCATGCCACGTCACGATAGGGGTGCCTTTTGCCCCGGATTGGCCACCGAAGACGGGAGGACACCGGGTCGACCGGACACCGGATCGGGATGATTCGACTTCGTGTCCTCTCCGCCTCTGTGGCGTGGTTTGGGGGCGCGTCTCAGCGCGGCCCGGATCCGAGCTGATCGAGGAGCGCGCGCGCCTCGGCATCGCCCGGATCGGCGGCGAGCAGCGCCTCGGCGGCGCGGCGCGCCGCCTCCGGGCGGCCGGCGTCGCGCTGCATGGTCGCCAGTGCGAGCAGGATGTCGCGCTCGCCCGGCCAGCGGCCGGCGGCGCGTTCGAGCCGGGCGATCGCCTGGTCGGGCGCGCCGTAGGAATGCAGCGCGACGGCGTACACGTAGGCGTAGCGCGGCTCGTCGGGCGCCAGCTCGGTGGCGCGCTGCAGCGCCTGGAGCGCGGCCTCGCGCCGGCGTTGCCGGACGTGCAGCAGGCCGAGCGCATGGTGCAGCGCGGCGGTGTCGGGGGCGCGCGCGAGTCCCTGTTCGAGCAGGCGCTGCGCCGCGGCCTCGTCGCCGGCCGCGCGATGCGCATCGGCGGCATTGAGCCAGGCGGGGACGAAGCCCGGATCGAGTGTCCGCGCGGCGGCGAATGCCGCCTGTGCCGCGGCGAAGCGGCCGCGTTCGGCCTCGAAGACGCCGCGCGCGACCTGCCCTTCGGGCCGGTCGGCGGTGAACGCGAGTGTGGCGAGATACTCCTGCGCGGCGCGCTCCCAGGCCGCCGCCGGGGCGCCGGCGAGTGCCGGGCGTGCCGCGGTGAGCACGCGGGCGCTCTCGATGCGCACGGCGCGGTGCGGATCGCCGAGCAGCGGCGCGGCGATCGCGACGCGCTCGGCGGGCGGCAGCGTTTCCGACACACGGGCCGCGGCGAGACGCAGGAGCGGCGACGGATCGCGCGCCGCACGCCCGGCGGCATGGGCGCTGAGCGGCACCGCAAACCCGGCGAGCCGCTCGAGCGCCGAGGCGCGCACGATCGCCGGCAGCGCCGTATCGGCCGCCACCTTCGCGAGACCGGTGGCGGCGCCCGGGCGCCGCGTCTCGGCGGCGCGGAAGGCGGCTGCGTATGACACCGGCGGCGTGCGGCCGGTGCCGTACCACTCGCGCCAGGCTGCGGCGGCCCAGGCTGGGTCGCGGTCGGTGTGGCAGGTGGTGCAGGCATTCGGGAGGCCGAGCGCGAGCGTCTGGTCGGGACGCGGCACATGCAGGCGGTGATCGCGGCGCGGATCGACGACCATGTAGGTCGTCGCCGGCATGTGACACCCGACGCAGGCGGCGCCGGGGCCGTGCGCCGCGTGGTGATGATGGTCGGGCGTGTCGTAGCGCGCCGGCAGATGGCACTGCGCGCACAGCGCATTGCCCTCGGCACGCAGGCGCTGGCTGTGCGGCTCGTGACAATCGCTGCAGGTGACGCCGGCCTGGTGCATGCGGCTCTGCAGGAACGACGCCCACACGTACACCTCGTCGCGTTGCTGGCCGTCGGCGTGGAAGAGCTCCGGCGTCAGCATCGCCGGCACGTAGTGATCGAGCAGCGGCGCGCCGGCGCGCCAGCCGTCGGCGATCTGCGCGCGCCGCGCGTGGCACGGCGCGCAGGTCTCGATCTCAGGAAGTCGGCGGCGTCGTCATCAATGATGTCCCGTCGTTTCGCGTCGATTCAATG
>CBFGUK010000060.1:0-24114 GCA_965651925.1 uncultured bacterium
CCGACACCGTGATCGCCGTGGTGGTCTGGAACTGCCATCCCTCGACGTTGTTCGGACCGCAGCCGCCGGATACGGGCAAGGAGAAACTCACGGCCGCGCCGGCGAACGCCGGCAACGGAGACAGGAGCACCAGAAGCAGCAACGCGGGCATGCCGCCGGCGCGCCGGACGCTGCTGTCCCTGAGGCGACGTGCGACCAGTGGGCGGGTCGTGTGCCATTCAGACCGCGTCCGATGCTTCAGCGCCCCGATCAACGCGCGGCAGTGCCCAGTCATGCGTCCCCCGTTTCGTTTCGCGCCGCTCAGATGATCTGAACTTCTGACAGAGTTTTTGTCGCCCGCGCAATTAGGAGTTTCCCTTATGTCATCCCTAGCTGCCCGGCCGCATCGACTTTCGCCTGCGCATGGCTCGGTCGCGACGAGCACGCCGCGCGCTCTGGGATCGCACGCGGCGACGCGCCTGCGCGGCCGCGCGGAAGCGCGGCCCTCCAGCGCGTGGTGAGGCGAGCGGACCACTCGAGACGACGCCCGTTCCGTCGCGCTCGCTGATCCCGCGAGGTGATCCGCACATCCACTGCGGCGGGATCGTGCCACCGGCGGGCGCACGCACCGCGCTTGGCGGTGTCGAACGTCTGTGATTCTGCTGCCGCATGACGGCCGAGATCCACGGCGCGTGCGCGGCGCGCTTTGCCGGCGTGCGCGAGGCGTTCGCCGCCAACGTCGCCGCCGGGCGTGAGGTCGGCGCCTCGTTTGCCGCGACGCTCGGCGGCGAGCCGGTGGTCGATCTCTGGGCCGGGCACGCCGACGCCGCGCGCACGCGTCCCTGGGAACGCGACACGATCGTCAACGTCTTCTCCACCACCAAGGCGGTGACGGCGCTGTGCGCGCATATGCTGGTCGACCGCGGCCAGCTCGACCTCGACGCACCGGTGGCGCGCTGGTGGCCGGCGTTCGCCGCGCACGACAAGCAGGCGATCACGCCGCGTCAGCTCCTCAGCCACACCGCCGGGCTCGCCGCCTGGCATGCGCCGCTCGCCGCGGAGGCGTTCGCCGACTGGCCGGCGCTGACCGCTGCGCTCGCCGCCGAGACGCCGTGGTGGGAGCCGGGGACCGCGAGCGGCTATCACGCGCTGACGTTCGGGTACCTGGTCGGCGAGCTCATCCGCCGCATCGACGGCCGCCTGGTGGGCGCGTTCGTGCGCGACGAGATCGCCGGCCCGCTCGGCGCCGACTTCCACATCGGCCTGCCGGCCAGCGAGGATCCGCGTGTCGCCGAGATGATCCCACCGAGTGCCGAGGAGAGCGCCGCCGCCGCGCCGCCGCCGGCGCCCGGCTCGCTCACCGCGGCGGTGCTCGGCAACCCGCCGCTGCGGCCGGAGATCGCCAACCAGCCGGCCTGGCGGCGCGCCGACATCCCGGCCGCGAACGGCCACGGCAACGCCCGCTCGGTGGCGCGCATCATGGCGGCGCTCGCCTGCGGCGGGACGCTCGATGGCGTGCGCCTGCTGTCACGCGCCGCGATCGAGCGCGCCTGCGAGGAGCAGAGCTACACGCGCGATCTGGTGCTCGGCTTCCCCATCCGCTGGGGGCTCGGGTTCATGCTCACCAGCCCGACGCTGCCGCTGTCGCCGAACCCGCACACCTTCGGCCACGGCGGCTGGGGCGGCTCGCTCGGCTTCGCCGACCTCGATGCCGGGGCGTCCTGGGCCTACGTGATGAACAAGATGACGCCCGGCACCGCCGGCGATCACCGCGCCGTCCCGCTCATCCAGGCGTTCTACGCGGCGCTCTGATTGCGGACTCTGCAGATGACGCAGATGACGCAGATCCGACCGTTCGCGCCATCTGCGTCATCTGCGGATGTCCGGCTCTTCCGCTCTACTCGCTGCGCGCCTTGAACTGCGTCGCGGTCTGCTTCTGCGGAACGCTGAAGTGGGCGCCCCAGCACTCGCCGGCGCCGTTGCGGAGCTGCACGGTGAGGGGCGCGACGAGCGTGTCGGGCGCGGGAAGGTCGACCGACACGCCGCCACCGCGCAGCGCGAGCTTCGCCTTGCCGGCGATGCCGGCGGCGAGGCGCAGGGTCTTCACGCCGGCGGTCTGCTGGCGGTCCGTGTACTTGAACCCGGTGCCGCCCGCCTTCCAGCACGGCCGTGCGCCGCACTGACTGCCGCCGGCCAGGCGGGCGTTGACGCGCGGCTGCATCGCCGGACCGGCGTCGTAGACGCAGAGCGCGTAGTCCGTTGCCGCCGTCGGGTCGCCGAACGCGCCGAGGGCCGTCGCGGCGCCGCGCTTCCACGTCCACTTGAGGACGTCGCGGGCGTCCTCCGCGGCATCCTTCAGCAGCAGCTTCGAGGCGCCGGCGCTGACCGGCGCGCGACAGACCGCCGCCGGCGCGCGGCTGCCGGCACACGTGCCGGCGCCGTCGCACGCGTCGTCCTGCGTGCACAGCGTGCCGTCGTCGCAGGCGCTGCCCGGCGGGTCGAGCGTGCACGTCGGCGAGCAGCAGTCGCCGGCAGCGAGGTTGCCGTCGTCGCACGCCTCGGGCGCGCAGACGATGCCGTTGCCGCACGTCGCCGACGGCGTGCAGGTGCTGTCGCAGCCGTCGCAGTCGGTCGCGTTCGCGTCGTCGCACAGCTCGCCGGGATCGAGCGTGCCATCACCGCACGTCGCCTCGTCGGCGCCGATGTCGACGCGCCCGCCGGTGACGCGTGGCGCGCCGTCGATGTCGGTCTCGCCCGGCGCGGGCGCGAATGCCGGGTCGCCGGCATCGACTGCCGGCGAGCTGGCGCGCACGTGCGGATCGCCGCTGCCCGGCGCGAGCAGCTGCGGATCGGCGAACAGGCCGTGCGCGTCCTGCCCCGATCCCGCCTGGTAGGCGGCGAAGCCGGTGTAGGGCGTGCCGCGCCAGAGGAACGTCGCCGCGGCGGGATCGCCGTCGCTGAAGAACAGGTTGTAGTCGAGCGCGTTGTCGGCGCTCGGCGGCTCGACGCTCACGAGCACGCCCGGCGCGGCGGCGTACACGAGGTTGTTGCGCACGACGTTGTCGGTGGCGAACTGGATCCACAGCTCGCCGAAGCCGGTACCGAGCGTGTCGTTGTGCACCAGCGTGTTGTTGAGGAACGCGCTGTCGCGCACGCGGCCGACACTCGCCGCGTAGCCGCCGAAGACGAGGCCGGCCTTCTCGTTGTGATGGATGACGTTGTTGCGCACGACGATGCCGCTGGCGACGATGCCGGCGTTCTCGGCGCCGATCTCGATGCCGAGGTCGCTCCCGGCGACGACGTTGTGCTCGACGACGATGTCGCGCCCGCCGTCGACGTAGATGCCGCCGGCGAAGCCGCCGCCGTAGTTCGAGCGCGCGCGGTACACCTGGTTGCCGCGGCAGACGCCGTCGCGCGCCACCTTCGTCGGATCGGGCTGGATGTCGGTCTCGCCGCCGATCATGACGATGCCGATGTTGTTCACGTCGCGGACGATGTTGTTCGTCACCGCGAAGCGCTCGACGTTGCCGTTCAAGGCCAGCGCCTCGCTCTGCGCCGGCTCGCAGTCGTGGATCTCGTTGCCGTCGATGACGAGATCGGCGATCGGGCTCGCCTCGGTGCCGTAGACGGTGATGCCCATCGCGTGCTTGCCGCGCATGTCGTGGATGCGGTTGTCGCGCAGCTCGATGAACGCGCCGGCGCCCTCGACGCGGATGCCGGAGCCGTCGTTGACGTTGAGGTTGTTGCGGATCTCGAAGCCGACGACGCGCACGTAGCTGCGCGAGACGAGGTGAACCATGTGCGCGCCCGGCACGCCGCTGCCGTCGAGGATCGGCGCGTGGCCGGGGAACGCCGCGAGCGTGATGTACGCACCGGGCGCGCCGCTGCGCGGGAAGACGAGCTTCTCGTGATATGGGCCCGGCGTGTCCTTCACCGCCACCGTGTCGCCCGGCTGCGCCGCATCGAGTGCCGCCTGGATGGTGGCGAAGTCATCCGGGACGACGAGCGTCGCCGCCGCCGCCCGCCCGGCGACGAATGCGGCGACGACGGATGCACACAGCACGGTACACGCGTAGCGACGGAGGGCCTCAGTCATGTCGGTTTTTCCGACCGACTGCGCGGCGGAGTCAAGCATGAACCGCCAGGAACGCCGGATCGGACGGGAGATCGATACGTCGGAACGGCGGGCGCCTCTCTCATCCCGGTATCCCCCTGGCGTCCGTGGCGTTCTGGTTTCTCCGCGCCCGCACGGTAGCCCTCGGCCGTCATCTGTGGTTTCCCTCCGGCCGTGCGGGTGCTCGGCGTGCGGCGATGGCTGCTGGTGGTCGGCGCGATCGTCGCCGTGATCGGGCTGCCGATCGCGTGTGGCTACATCCGGCTGCCGGGCGGCTGGATCATCAACTTCCCCGGTTTCAGCGGCGCACCGATTCCCGAGGACGAGCTGCAGCGGCGCATCGCGCTGCCGGACGGGTTCTTCATCAACACGTACGCGCACGGCATCGCGAACGCGCGCCTGCTGCGCGTCACGCCCGCCGGCGACCTGCTGGTCAGCGCGCCGCGCACCGGCACGGTGTGGCTCGTCGAGCGCGATGCCGACGGCGACGGCTACGCCGATGGCACGCGCGTGCTGCTCGACGAGCTCTACCAGCCGCACGGTCTGGCGCTGCACGACGGCTGGCTCTACGTCGCCGAGACCACCGCCGTCCTGCGCGTGCGCTTCGACCCGGCGACGCGGCGTGTGTCCGGCACGCCGGAGCGCATCATCACCGGGCTGCCCGACGGCGGCAACCACTGGACGCGCACCGTCGACGTCGGTCCCGACGGCGGCCTCTACGTGTCGATCGGATCGAGCTGCAACGTCTGCCTCGAGGACGACGCGCGGCGCGCGACGATCATGCGCTACGAGCGCGACGGCGCGAACGGACGGATCTACGCGAGCGGCCTGCGCAACGCGGTCGACTTCGAGTGGCAACCGGGCACCGGCGATCTCTACGCGACCGACAACGGCCGCGATCTCCTCGGCGACGACTTTCCGCCCTGCGAGCTGAACCGCGTCGCCGATGGCGGCTTCTACGGCTGGCCGATCGCCAACGGCGACCGCATTCCCGATCCCGACTTCGGCGTCGGCCAGGCGGCGCGCATCGCCGCCTCGCTGCCGCCGGCGTACGCGTTCGGCGCCCACACCGCCCCGCTCGGCCTGACGTTCTACCGCCGCGTGCCGGAACCGGCGCCGGCGGCGTTTCCGGCGGCGTACGACGGCGTTGCGTTCGTCGCGCTGCACGGCTCGTGGAACCGCTCGCGCAAGAGCGGCTACGAGGTCGTCGCGCTGCGCTTCGCACCCGACGGTACGGTCAGCGGCGAGCCGTTCGCCACCGGGTTCATGGTCGACGAGCAGGTGTACGGCCGGCCGGTCGACGCCGCGGTCGGCGCCGACGGCGCGCTCTACGTCAGCGACGACTACACCGGCGCGATCTACCGCATCGCCTACGGCGCCCCGGCGCGCGCCGGCGGCGCGCCGCCGACGCCGACACCCGCCGGCGATCCGCTCGCCGGACTCGCGCCCGCCGCGCGCGCCGCCGCCAGCGCACGCGGCGCCGCGCTGTGGAACGCGCACGACTGCCGCACCTGCCACGTCGCCGGCCAGGCCGCCGGCACCGCCTACCGCCCGCTCGCCCACCTCGCCGCCCGCTACACCATCGACTCCCTCGCCGCGTTCCTGCGCACCCCGCAGTCGCCGATGCCCGTCTACCCGTTCGACGACCAGCAGCGCCGCGACCTCGCGGTGTATCTGCTCGAGCAGTACTGAGAGAACCGTCACCGGTACCCGGTGATCGGACGTTCCCGTCCCGATCCGGAAGAACGGCCACCGCGGGGGGAGGACACCGAGTCGACTGATCCGATGCATGTGCTGCAACGGACCTGTTCGACTGCCTGCTCCCTGCCGCCGAGTCTGGTGGTGCGACCATTTGACACCTGGTGCCGGATTTCCGACAGGAGTTCCGACACGTTCAGGGGGGGCGCATGCGATCACGTGGCCGAAGGGCGAACGCGCTAGCCGCATTGTTGCTCGTCTGCAGCGCCGTCGCCGCCTGCGGCCCGACGGCGCCGGCCGTGTACGTGGCGGAGCCACTGCCGGCGGAGCCGCCGCCCGTCGTCCAGGTCACCGCGGCGAAGCAGAAGGACGCGATCGTGCGCGCGCTGCGGGCCGCCGGCGTGCAGATCGGCGATCATGCGGCGCCGTACCTGCTGCGCGTGACGCTCGGCGTAGACCAGGGCTCGAAACCCTGCGGCACGCTGAACAACGTCCGCTACGCAGTGCGCCGTGAGGGGCGCACGCTGCTCGAGGTGACTGCCAAGGGCTGGACCGGCACGTGCGTGCCGAACGTCTTCGACGAGGCGAGCCAGGCGCTGCAGCGCCAGCTCGCCGAAACCGGGAAGGGAGCGTCCTGATGCGCCGCCGTTGCCTGCCCTTGCGAGGGCTCATGTCGTTGCTGCCGCTGCTGCTCGCCAGCGGGTGCGTGTTCACCGTCGCCGGTTCCAAGCCCCCGCCCATCAGCGCGCCGCCGGCGCCCGCCGTGCCGCCGCGCGTCGAACACACCGTCGGCGATTTCGCCTTCACGCTCGAAGGCGGCAAGGTGGTGACCTCGGAGCACGTCGGCAAGATGCTGAGCTCGCAGATCATGACCGCGTGGGGCGAGCGCGGCTACATCGCCGGCTCGCATTTCGTCGACAACGGCAACTTCTCGCGCACCGCCGACTATACGTTGACGCTGACCGGCAGCCAGTATGGCGACTCCAGTCTCTTCATGCAGTTCCTGTGCGGGCTGACGATGTTCGTGATCCCGTACACCGTCGAGCAGAACTACGATCTCCAGTACGTGCTCGAAGACGTGCGGAGCGGCACGACGTACAGCGCCAGCGTGCAGGGTGACGACTCCGCCTGGGTGCAGTTGTTCCTGCTGTTCGCCCTGCCGGTGGCCAACAACGGTCATCAGGAGACGATCGGCCGCATCGCCGATCACCTCTACGAGCAATTCCGCGCGCAGGGAGCATTCGAGCCGGTCGTCGCCGTCTCCGACTGACTGGAGCGCCCCTCGCCAGTTGCCCATCGACTACGACGGAACGGCTACCGGATACGGAAGGACAGCAAGTCGACGGCTCCATCGGATCTGATGTCACCAGATCCGTGTCGACCTGCGTGTCCCTCTTCACCGCTGTGGCTGATCGCCTTCGCCACCCTCACCGGTCGGCGCAGTAGCCGAAATACGCCGCGGCGGTGCGCGAGACGGTGTCGTTCCAGCTCAGGCCTTCGGCGGTGACCTCACTGCCCGACTGGCTCCAGGCGGCGCTCCACAGCTCGCGCACGCGGCCGTCGACGGGGAACGTGACGCGCCAGTCGATCGGCGTCGTGCTGGTCGTCGAGAGCACGATCGCGCTGCAGTAGCCGCTGCCCCAGTCGGCGGTGATCGTCTCCGACAGCGTGAGCGGCGCGCTGGTGGTCGGCGCCGGCGACTGGGCGCGCGTCGGCGTCCGCGTCGGCGACGCGGTGCGCGTCGCGGTCGCCGCCGGCGGCGCCGTCGCCGTCGCGGTGGCGTCGGGCGGGCGCGACGGCGACGACGTCGCGGTCGGCGTCGGCGAGCCGGCCGGCGCCGTGGTGCGGTTGGCGCAGAAGCCGAAGCGCTGCGGCTGTGACGCCGTGACCGCGTTGTTCCAGTCGAGGCCTTCCGCCGTCGCGCGGTGGCCGTCGTGCACGATCGTCGCGTTCCACGTCGTGGTGATCGTGTCGTGCAGATGGAACGACACCGTCCAGTCGATGCGCTGCGTCGACGTCGTGCTGACCGTCGCATCGACGCAGTAGCCGCTGCCCCAGTCGGACTGCGTGGCGAGGGTCAGCGTCACCTCGGCCGGTGGCAGCGGCGTCGGCGGCGGGTTGCCGGTCGTGCCCTCGCCGAGGATGACGTCGCTGCACGAGTAGAACGCCTCCGGGCTGTCGTCGCGCTGCCACACGACGTAGAGGATGTGCCGCCCGTCACGCTCGGGCAGCGCGGTGCGCAGCACGACCGGATCGACCGCCGCCCACGGGCCCGAATCGTAGACGAGCTCGAGATCTGACCAGCGCAGCGGCTGCGCGGGATCGAAGCCGGCGCGCGTCAGGTAGAGGCGGTAGTACGCCGTGCTGTGCGGAGCGCTCGAGCGCCAGGTGAGCGTGTAGAGGCCGTCGGTGTCGGGCAGCAGCTCGGTCACCGGCCAGCCGTCGCCGGTGGCATCGAACGCCGCGTACTTCGCGCGCCCGGCGCTGCACAGCTGGCCGTCGGGAATGAGCGCCTCGTGCTGTCCGTCGGCGTGACCGATGTTGACCTCCATCCAGTCGTAGAGCGCCTGCGGGTTCGCGTTCCATGCCGCCTGGCACTGCGGATTGCCGGGCGTGAGGAAGTAGCAGGAGAAGGTGCGCGACGGCGGATGCTCCATGCTGCCGTGCGCGTGCGCCGTGGCGGCGGCGAACAGCAGCGCCAGCGCCGCGGCGGCGTTGCGCGCCGCGCGATGCAGCGCGGCCGATCCGATGGGTGTGCGATGAGGCATGCGAAGTTCCTCCCGGTTCCGTCGTCGCTCCGCCGCGCGGAGCGCACCGCGGAAGGCGCGGTGCAACGGCAGATTGCTGCGGGGAAATGTTAGATGCACGCCGCGTTACCGAACGCCCGCAGGCCCACACGCTTACCCAACCCGTACACGTACTCGACATCGCGTCATCCGGAGCTGAACGCGTCCGGCGGCGAGCAGACCGAGTACGTGTACGAGTACGTTGGCGGCGTCCGTGCCGCCGCATCACGGCAGCCGCTCCAGGTTTGCGGCGCTACGCGGCGGGCGAGCCGCCCGCCGTCCGGTAGGGATAGCACCCGTGAGCGGCGGGCGGGCTGCCCGCGCTCCCGGACGCGTGTTCCGTGCGCGGCGCGCTACGTGAGGGCGGGCGGGCGATCGCGGGCACGCCACCCCGCGTCGTCGTCGCGCTCGATGGGCGCAACCGACGCCGTCGGCGTCACCGGGTGATTCGGGAAGGAGACGAACTGCGAGCGCTCGTGCAGCTCGACGGTGATCGGCGACCAGCAGCCGAACGGATTGCAGCCCGCGACCACGCTGACCGTATAGGTTCCGGGCGGCAGACCGTCGAAACAGCATTGCGGATCGATTCCGGTGGGCGTGACCGTGCGCCGGCCCAACGGCTCGAGAGTGATCTCCACCCCGCGTGCGTAGCCGCTCTGGCCAGGGCGCTCGGACACCGGCCGCAGATGCTGAACCCCTCAGTCGGCGGCGTCGTCGCGATCGCGGTGTCAGTGACAATCGCCGTCGCTGTAGCCGGCGCCGTGATCGTCGCCGTCGCGACCCCGGGAGTGGTCACCCGTCGGCGTACCGGGAGGCAGCGGGCAGGCTCCGAGCGCGGCCGCGACGGCACGGACCAGGTCGGCGATCGTAACGCACCCGGGCTCGTTGCAACCGGCGAACGCGGCGCAGGGCTCCACCGAGGCGAGGCCGAGCGCCATGCCGATACCGCGCAGCAGCTCCTCGATCGTCACCTGCCAGTCGCCGTCGCAATCGCCCGCGCACACCACCGGCGTGGAGGTCGGCGTCGGTGTCACGGTGGGCCGCGGCGAGGGCGTCACCGCGATTCCCGCACAGGCGAGCGCGATCGCGATCGCCGGACAGCCGGGCGCGGTGACGATGATCTCGCCGTGCACGGGGCCGGGCCCCTCGGGGATGCACCGGATCAGGTGATCGTCGACCCACTCCGGCGGCAGCGACACCTCCGCCGACGCGGTTCCACTGAGGCCGTCGACGAACGGCGGGCTGGGCGCGAAGGAGAGGCTGACCGCCAGCGTCTCCGTGCTGCCCACGTCCTGCGACAACGCGAGCAGGCTCGCGCCGCGCAGCCCGTCACCGCTCCCCACCGGCACGTCACCGAAATCGATGCTCCGTGGCCCGACGAGCAGCGGACACGACGGGCCGGCCGTCGAGGCCGCGACGCGCTGCGCACCGCAGATCAACGCGAGCGCCGCCAGGAGCACGACGCGCGCGCTGTCCCGGCGGCGCTGGTGACGGACTCCGCTGCCGCGCCCTGGCGGGCGTCGCTGCGGCGGAGCCGGTGGCACCGACGGCCACACCGACGCGCGCACCAGCGAATCCGCCGACGCCGAACGCGGATGCGCTGTTCGCCACAGAGAGGTCGGCGTCGGAAACGCGCTGTGCGACGGCCTCGCCGTCCACGCCTGCAGCGCCGATGCCTGCCGCACGACCGTCGCAACAATCCCCGCCAACACTGCGGCGCCGCGCGCATACGCTCCCGCGATGACCATGCGCATCCCAGTACGGCTATCTACGCCGTGACCACAGCTGCAACAAGGGACATAGCGGCGCGACAAGCGTCTCCGTGTCCTCTGCGGTCGCGGCGAATCGTCGTCACGCACGCGCGGGATTGACGATCTCGTACACGTTCGTCGGCTTGCCCTGGAAGATGATCCGCTCGCAGCACACCTCCCCGATGCGCAGCGCAACAGCCTCGGAGGCGCGATTCGCCGGATCGATCAGGCTGATGAGGCGGCCGAGGCCACCCGCGGTGAACGCCCCGCGCACGGACGCCTCCGCCGCTTCGGTCGCATAGCCGTGGCCCCAGAAGCGCGGCGCCAGCGCCCAGCACACTTCGACGTCGGGCCAGCCCGGCAGGTTCAACAATCCCGCCCTGCCGATGAGCTCGCCGGTCGTCCGGGATTCGAGCGCCCAGATCCCGTACCCGAGCAGCGCCCAGTGCCCGAGAATCACCGCCATGTTCTCGAAGGTTTCCGCTTTCGAGAGCGGGCGTCCCCCGAGGTAGCGGGCGAACCCCGCGTCCGCGTACATGGCGGCATACGGCTCCCAGTCGGCGCGCGTGAACGCGCGCATCCGCAACCTGGGCGTCTCCACGATCGGGATTGCCATTCGTCTGCCGCTCCTCCCGCGAGCAACACGCGCCCGGGCGCGGGGCGCGGCCCACCCGCATTCCTCGCCTGCACTCAGCGCAGCGTCACCTGCGCCTGCGCGAAGAACGCCGCCAGTGCCGCGTCGTCCTGCGGTTGGTAGGCCACCTTCGACACATGCAGGTACGCCGTCGCGCCACCGCTCGACACGCAGCCGATCGCGTTCCGCTGGTCGATGCGGACGCCGCTGAACGGCGGATGCAGGGACTCGACCAGCGTGTAGGCGATGACCCGGAACGCCCCGCGTTCCTCGCGGACGATCTCGCTCGGCCGGAAGCCCGGTATGCGCTGCAGCCGCTGCCAGTACGCCTCCCGACAGTCACCTGGCAACTCGGACTGCAGCGTCGCGGACAGCACGATGCCCGAGCTGTCGCGGGCGAAGACGTACGGGTCGACCAGCAGCCCGCCGATCCGGGACTCCTCGATCGAGAACCCGCGTGTCGGCACGTGGAAGCGCACGTCGCCACGGCGCATCACGGTATCGCCGTCCGGCGACACCTCCATTCGCGCGATGGAGCAGGCGCTGAATGCGAGTAGCAGGACGAAACCTGCGATCCGCAGAGTACGCAGATTTCGCAGATGGCTTGTCTGAACGGCGGCCGTCCCGAACCGGACGGCGCGCGGCCGCGTTGGATGGTGGGCGTTTCCCCCGCCGGACCGCGGGCGTCCCCGCCCGCATGAACCGCGACGCCGAGCAATCTCGCCTACCCGCTCGTCGCGCGAGCGACACGCGTCCGGGCGCGCGGGCGGCCCGCCCGCCTCCCCTGACCTGGCCAGCGCTATCCTCATCATTCGTCCTCCGCGCCTTCGCGGCCACCGGACCCGCCTTCACGTCGATGGCGGACCTTCCTCCAGACACGGCAGGTCGTCGGCGAGCCTGACCCAGCCGAGCCGGTGACTCGTCCAGAAATGGATGACCGGCGGAAACTGCTCGGGATCATCGAGGCTGGCGGTGGTCACGTCGATCGCCGGCCCGTAATCCGCCTTCCGATACGTCAGCGGCGTCCCGCAGCGCCCGCAGAACGTGCGCGTCACGTCCGGCGACGAGTTGAACTCGACCGGCTGCCCCGCGGTGAACGCGAAGTGCGCCGCGTCGAGATGAATCCACGGCACGACCGGCGCCGCGGACGCCTTGCGGCACGTGCGACACTGGCACGTGGCGCTGATCGCCGGCGTCCCCGCAATCCGGTACCGCACCGCCGCGCAGAGACAGCCGCCTTCGATGGTCTGCGTCATCGGAAACTCTCCTCATCGACCGGTCGTGAGAAGGAAGCGCCCGCGACAGAACGGCTCGTATGCGATCGCGCCGTCTATGCTCATCTCGACCGCGGCCGTATCACGGAACCGTCCCGATCCGCGACGGCGCGCTTTCATCGCATCCCACATCCGGCAAGCACCGACGGACTCTGGAGGGCGCCGCTCCGTCGCGCCTGTTGGATCGAGCGATGCACGCCTTGTTCAACAGGCGCCGACGGCGCGACGGGCGTGTGAAGGAATCAGCGCCTCCGCAGCCCGCCGGCAGCCGGAGTGGGCGACGGCATCGACCGGTGGCCTGCACGCTCGGCCGCGCGCTGCGCGCGCGGCCCGTTGCTCGCGCCGGAGGTGTCGGATGCCCGTCACCCTGACCGTCTCCCCTGGCGGGGAGAGGGGACCCAGGAACGAGATGCGTGGGTTGCATGCCGGTACCGGCATTTCTTCACATGCCCGGCGCCCCCCGGAAACGTCGGTGGCGCATTGTCAGCACGTTCAGCGGACCGCTCACAGCCGCGCGATGAGCGCCAGGCCGCCGTAGATGTTGAGCGCCGGGGCGGGCTCGAAGTAGCGGTTGCCCAACGCGTTGAGGCGGACGGTGCCGGAGTAGCGCTGGCTGGCGAGGTTGTTGAGGCCGATGAACGGGGCGAGGGTCCAATGCTCGCCGAAGGCGAGCTCGTAGCCGGCGCGCAGGTTGACGAGCTGGTAGGCGTCGGTGCGTGCGGTGTTGGCGTCGTTCACGTCGTAGCCGTCGACGAGAAACGCCTCGAGGGCGGCGAAGAAGCCGTCCTGCTCCCAGCGCAGCTCCTGATAGATCCAGTACGGCGGGATGCCTGGCTCGGCGTTGCCGGCGAAGTCGAGGCCGTCGAGCGTGTACGAGCGGTACGCGGCGTCGAGCAGCGTCACGGCGCCCGACCACGTGAGCGGCGCAAGGAGGCGTGCCTGCCACTCGAGCTCGACGCCGTAGCGGCGCGAGCGTGCGGCGTTGCGGTAGGCGGTGCGCCCCGAGGCGCTCTCGAACGGCACGAGCTCGTCGTCGATGTCGATGCGGTACGCGGCGGCGCCGGCGCTGACGTGCGCGGCCCAGCTCGCGCGCGCGCCGAGCTCGTACGTGATTGCGGTCTGGGGATCGACGGCAGGATTGAAGCCCGGGCCGTCGGGGTTTGCGAGCTCGGTGGTGGTCGGCGTCTGGAACGCGGTGCCGATCGTGCCGTAGAGCGACAGCGCGCCCGGCCACGGCAGCACGTCGCTGCGCGTCCAGCGCAGCCCGCCGGTGGGACTCAGCTGCTCGAACGTGCGCGCGCCGGATTCATCGCTGCCCGGCGGCTGCAGCACGTCGACGTCGAAGCGCACCGCGTCCCAGCGCAGGCCGGCGCTGAGCTCGAGGTCGTCGCGCAGCATGAGCACCTCGCGCACGTACGGGCCGACGCTGCCGACGCGCTCGCGCTGGCGCAGGCCGAGCGCGCCCTCGCGGCCGGCGAGGTTCTCGAAGCGGCGGCGGTCGTCGTTCTGGTACTGCAGGTCGACGCCGAGCGTGAACGCCTGCTCGAAGCCGAACAGCGGGCGCAGCAGCGACCAGCGCAGCCCGCCGCCCGGCGCGGTGCGGTCGAAGGTGACGATGCCGTCGCCCGCCATCGGCGGAATCGGCAGCGCGTTGTCGAACGTGCGCGCCACCACGTAGAGGTACGCCTCGAGATCGCTCCAGTCGCCGCGATGGTGGGCGGTGAGGCCGACGCGGCCCTGGCGCACGGTCTCGCCGGCGGCGAGCTCGACGTTGAGCGCGCGCGCCTGGCGCGGGTCGGCGCGCGCCTCGGCGGCGGTGAGCGCGCCGGGATCGTCGGCAAGCGGCGTGTCGACGCCGTTGAGCAGCAGCGTGACGTCGGTCGCCTCGCCGACCCGCCAGCGCAGCGTGCCGAGCCAGGCGCCGGCCTGCGTCGCGCTGTGCGCGCGGTAGCCGTCGAGCTGCAGGAACGAGCCGAACGCGTAGCCCGACACCGCGCCGGCGCGCGCGCCGCCCTCGAGCTGGTACTTGCCGAAGCCGTACGAGCCGCCGGTGAGCGTCAGCGACGCGCGCGGCACCGGCGGCGGCTCCTCGGTGAACAGCTGGATCACGCCGCCGGCGGCGTTGCCGTAGAGCGCGCCGGCCGGGCCGCGCAGCACCTCGATGCGCGCGATCGCACCGAGGTCGATGTCGTCGATCTGCGTCTGGCCGTCGGGGCCGGTCAGCGGCAGGCCGTCGAGCAGCACGCGCACCTCGCGGATGCCGAACGCCGAGCGGGTGCCGAAGCCGCGGATCTGGATGCGCGCGTCCTGGGCGAAGTTCTCGCTGCTCTGCACGAAGACACCGGGGACGCGGTCGAGCGACTCCTCGAGCCCGACGCCGCGCTGCGCGCCCTGCACGTCGAGCCCTTCGACGACCGACACCGACGCCGGCACGTCGTCGAGCGGCTGCCCGAGCCGGGTCGCCGTGACCACCACCGGGTCGATCCGCAGCGGCTCTTCCGCAACGGCCGCGGTCGCCAGGACCAGCACCGCCAGTCCAACGCGAAGACGCGACCACGCGAAGCGGGACGAGTTGAGCTGCGGACGCCGGCACCCTAACGAGGACCGATGGGTGTGGACGGCGAGACCGACTCCGCGTCTGCGCGCCTCCGCGTCGAGCACGCCGGCGCGCTGCGCATCCTGTTCGGCTCGCTGGTGTGCATCGGCATCGGGCAGTCGATGCTGTTCAGCCTCCTGCCGCCGGCGGCGCGCGCGATCGGCATCACGCCGTTCCAGGTCTCGACGATCTTCGCCACCTCGGCGGCGCTGTGGGTGTTCATCAGCCCGTGGTGGGGACGGCGCAGCGACGTGCGCGGCCGGCGGCCGATCATGATCATCGGCCTGTGCGGCTACGCGGCGTCGATGGCGGCGCTCGCCGTGGTCATCGAGCTCGGCAGCGCCGCGCTGCTGCCGGCGGCGATCATCTACCCGCTGCTCGTCGCGGCGCGCTGCCTGTTCGCGATCTTCGGCTCCGGCACGGGACCGGCGGCGCAGGCGTACGTCGCCGACCGCACCTCGCGCCACGACCGCACCGCCGGCGTCGCGCTGGTCAGCGCCGCCATGGGCCTCGGCGAAACGCTCGGCCCGGGCGTCGGCGCGCTGCTCGCCGGCATCTACCTGCTGGCGCCGCTCTACCTTTCCGCCGGCCTCGCGGTGCTCAGCGCGCTGGTCATCCACCGCCTGCTGCCGGAGGAGCGCCCGCCCGCCGGCGCCGCCGAGCGGCGCGCCGGCCGCCTGCGCGCGCGCGATCCGCGCGTCACGCCGTTCGTGCTCGTCGCCGCCGCGCTGCAGGCGACCCGCGCCACGACGGTGATCACGCTCGCGTTCTTCCTGCAGGACATGCTCGGGCTCACGCCGAAGCGCACCGTGCAGTACTCCGGCGTCGCGTTCGTGCTCCTCGCGGTCGCCGGGCTGATCGCGCAGCTCGTGTTCGTGCAGCGCTTCCGCCCGACCGCGCGCCGCATGCTGCGCGTCGGCCTGCCGCTGACCGTCGCCGCCTATCTGCTGATTGCCATCGGCCCGGGCGTGCCGGCCTACGCGAGTGCCATGGTGCTGCTCGGCATCGGGCTCGGGCTCATCCGGCCGGGTAGCGCCGCCGGCGCATCGTTGTCGGTCGAGGCGCATGAACAGGGAGCGGTGGCCGGCCTGGTCAATGGCGTCGCGGTGCTCGGCAACGTCGTCGGACCGCTGATCGGCACCACGCTGTATGCGATCACCCCGATCGGTCCGTACATCCTGAACGCGGCGGTAATGACCGCCGCCTGGGTGCTGCTGTTCGCGAACCGCCGGTTGCGCGAGCTGCGCGCGTAACCACGGTGACCGGTGACCGGTGACCGATGCGCGATAAGCCGCAGCCGGCGGGGCTCAGGCGCAGCGAACATGGGCGCTGCGCCAGTGAAGATCGTGCCGGGTGACCGGTGACCGCGGGCCGGCGCAAACTCCGGCACCGGTCACCGGTCACTGGTCACCGGTCACGCGGGATTTTTTCAGCGCCGGCCGTAGCCGCCGCGACCGCCGCCGCCCCCGCGGCCGCCGCCGCCGAAGCCGCCGCCACCGCCACGGCCGCCGCCACCGAAGCCGCCGCCACCGCCACGGCCGCCACCGCCGAAGCCGCCGCCGCGATCCTCGCGCTCACGCGCCTCGTTCACCTTGATCGCGCGGCCCTTCAGCTCGTGGCCGTCGAACTGCTGGACGGCGCGCTGCGCCTCGTCGTCGCTGTGCATCTCGACGAAGCCGAATCCGCGCGACTGACCACTGAACTTGTCGGTGATGACCGCGACCGAATCGCACGTGCCGGCCTGCGAGAACAGCTCCTCCAGATCCTTGTCGGTCACCGAAAACGACAGGTTACCGACGTACAGCCTTCTTCCCATGATCAAACTCCTCGTAATGGGTCGCGGCAGCGACCGGGTTGGAATCACGTCCAGGGTTGCCTGAAACCCGGGGCGCCGACGGGCAGTGCACGTTCACCACTGACGATCCGGATCGTCAGCACCGCATCTGCCTGGATGGGAAGCGCGGAGGCTCGCGGGAGCCTGGTTGAGACAGGGCGTCTCTCGTCGGACAGCCAAACTCTTCATCCCGTAACAGTTCGCCAACAGGCCTTCCAGCCGGGCCACCCCGACTCACCCAACCCATGCCGCTGCACACTCGCGTCCGGCTTGCAGCCCCAGTCGCATCCCCCGCCGTGGCGAGTCAATACCTGAAATGCACGGCTACCCTGCTTCAACAGGAAGCGACATTGCCTAGCTCGCGCGCAGCAGCGGATGCAGCAACGCGGGCCTGAGGCGGGGCGACGAGGTGCGCGGCGCGCCGGTGGAGCCGCCGCGTCGCACGTGCGCGCCTCAGCGCACGGTGCGCACCGTGATCTTCGTGATCTCCGCCGGCGCGAACAGCCGCATCGCCGGGCCCCAGAATCCCGTGCCGCGGCTGACGTAGAGCTGCGCGTCGCCACGGCGGTAGTGGCCGGCGACGAACGGCGTGCTCAGGCGGACGAGGTAGCGGAACGGCCAGATCTGGCCGCCGTGTGTGTGCCCGGAGAGCTGCAGGTCGACGCCCAGCGGTGCGGCGTCCTTGAACGTCAACGGATCGTGCGCGAGCAGCACGACCGGTCGCTGCGGCTCGCGCCCGGCGAGCGCGGCGGCCAGATCCGAGCGCCAGCGGCGGCTGACCAGGTGCGCGTGGCGATCCTCGACGCCGGCGAGATCGAAGCCGGCCTCGGCAGGCCCGATCGCGACGCGCGTGTTGCGCAGCGCGCGCAGGCCGAGCTCCTCGAGCCGCGCCACCCACGCATCGGCGCCCGAGTAGTAGTCGTGGTTGCCGGTGACGAAGTACACCCCGTGCGCCGCCTCGAGGGCGGCGAACGGCGCCACCTCGGCGCCGAGCCGGCGCACGTCGCCGTCGACGAGATCGCCGGTGATGACGACGAGATCGGGCCGCAGCGCGTTGACGCGTGCGGTCAGCTCGGCGGCGAACGCGCGGTCGAGAATCGGCCCGATGTGCACGTCGCTGATCTGCACGATGCGGAAGCCGTCGAGCGCCGCCGGCCAGCGCGCCAGGCGGACGGTTTCGCGCCGCAGCGCCGGACCGCGCCGCACCTCGTGCAGGCCGCGGCCCGCCGCCCCGAGGCCGAGCGCGAGGATCAGCACCGCCTGCACGCGCCCGGCGCCGGTGCCGGGCGGCGCGCCGACAGCCGCGGCGCCGGCGAGCAGCCCGAGCAGGTCGGTCGCCAGCCCGCCGACGAGGAGGAAGAACGCGGTGCCCATCCACAGCGATGCCGGCCACGCGATCCAGCGCGAGGCAGGCGGCGCGAGCAGCCGTTCGCCGAGCGGTTGCAGCACGAGCGTCAGCGCGCCGGCAGCCAGGCCCGCGAGCACGAGGCCGCTCCACGGCGCCGGCAGGTCGGGGCCCCAGACGAGCTTCTGCGCGAGATAGAGGTGTCCGGCGACGAGAACCGTCAGCAGGACGGTGATGAACACGGCGACGAGCAGCACACGGCGCATGGAGCGCTACGATAGCCGGCGCCGCGTCGCCGGCACAGGGCAGGTCCTTCTCGTGACCGGTGACCGGTCGCTGGGCTTTGGCGACAAGCGGAACCGCAGACGCCAGGGACGCCAGGTGCGGAACGGTGACCGGTCACTGATCACCGGTCACCGGTCACGCTGCTTCCCTCAGGGCGTCAGCACCTCGAGGCCGGGGCGGCCGGCAACGACGCGGAAGCGCGCGAACGTCCACGCCTCGGCGTTCGGGTCGTACGTGTCGATGACGCGGAACTCGCAGATCGCCTCCTCGGGCGTGAGGTCGACGACGGCATAGCCCTGGTGCAGCAGGTCGATCTGCTTCAGGTACGGCGCGTTCGCCGCCAGCATGAGGTTCTCGGCGGCGTGCAGCAGCTCCACCGGGGCAATGGTCGTTGGATCGGGATCGGCGGTCAGCGAGCCGGTGACGAACTCGACCGCGGTGACCGGCGAGGCGGCATCGTCGAAGTCCGGCTGGATCTCGCTCGCCTTGTAGAAGTGCGTGTGGCCGCTGGTGACGAGGACGTTCGGGATCTGGCGGTCGGCGATGAACGACATCAGCTCGCGCCGTTCCCACTGGTAGTCGTCCCACGCCTCGTTCGACACGTAGATGCCGCCGTTGCGCTGCAGGTTCGGATCCATCGCGCGCAGCTCGGGCGTGTCGCGGTCGAGGATCTTCCACGGCGCCATGTCGTAGCTGCTGCCGATGCAGCGCCAGGTCGCCCGGGTGCGCGCGAGGCGCCGCTTGAGCCAGCGCTTCTGCGCCCGGCCGAGCGTCGTGCGCCCGGGCGCGAACATCTGCTCGCCGGGCGGCAGCGCCGTGTCCTGCGCGTCGATCAGGTCGGCGAAGCGCGTGTTCGGCGGCACCTCGGGATCGCGGTACTGGCGCGTGTCGAGCAGCACGAGCTCGGCGAGCCGGCCCCACGGCAGCGTGCGGAAGGTGCGATCGCTGCGCGGGCGGCGCACCGGCATGTGCTCGAACCAGGCCTGGCGGGCGGCGGCGAGGCGGACGGGATCGCCGGTGCGATCGACGCCGTTGTAGAACTCGCCGTCGTCCCACACCGCGACCAGCGGCACCGCGGCGTGCAGCTCCTGCAGCAGCGGGTTGGAATGGAAGCGGTGGTACACCCCGCGGTAGTCGTCGACCGTCAGCGTGCCGTGATCGCTGACGTACACGTAGTCGCCGAGGTGGAGCAGGAAGTCGACGTTGTCGGCGACGATCGCGCGGTGGGCGACGTAGTGGCTGGCGGTGCGCTGCTGGCAGCTCGCGAACGCATAGCGCAGGCGGTCGGGCACGGCGCGCGCCGTCGGCGCGGTGCGCAGGCGGCCGACGACCGAGACGCCGGCGTCGGTCTCGAAGCGGTAGTGATACCAGCGGTCGGGCTGCAGCCCGCGCACCAGCACCTTCACCGTGTAGCCGTCCTGCGCTGACGCCGAGGCCAGCCCGCCGCGCACGACCTGCTGCATCGCCGCGTCCTCGGCGACGCTCCACATGACGCGCACCGGTCCGCCGGCCGGCGGCGGCGCGACGCGCGTCCAGATCACCGCCGTGCGCGGCTTCGGGTCGCCGGACTTGATGCCGTCGGGGAAGAGCGCCGGGTCGGCGGGCGCGGCCAGGACGCGGCGCGCCGGCAGCGCGCCGAGCGCCGCGGCGCCGCCTGCCGCCAGGCCGAGCAGGCGCAGGAACTCACGCCGCGGCACCGTCGACCCGGTACCCGGCGGCGGAACGATCTCGAGCGGCAGACGATCGTGGAAGGGCATGCGGAAAAATGGACACAGTTGCGGGCGGATGGCCAGAAGAAGGCGTTCTGATGTGCTGACGTGCTGACGTACGCCGGCCTGCTCTGCCGGAGCCGCTCGTCCGCGGTGCGCGTCATCGGCGGCCACGGCGCGTCCGCGGCGCGGCGGGAGCCGCGCCCTCCATCGGTTGCGCACGACCCTTCACCTCGTATCCAGCCGGCGCCGACCGAGCGGCGCCCTCCAGAACGTTTACCGCTGAACGCCTGCTCACCTCCGTTTGCACGCAAACCGTGGGAAGCAGGGTCGTCCCGCGGACTGCTGACTGCCCTTGGCACTACGACGCAGCGCGTCACTGTTTACCGACCTGGTGCGGCGCCGGCACGGCGGTTGCTGAATCACCGGCACAGCGAAGGAGTTGTACCGATGATGTTGATCGACATGACCGCTGACCTGATGCCGCTCGTTTACGGCCTGCATCTCGCGCTCGGCGTCGCCGGCGTGGCGCTGTTCGCTACTCCCGTCGCGCGCGCGCTGCGCACCTGGCTGCAGCCGGTCCTCGATTCGCGTCCGACCGTCGGCCGCCCGGCGCTCGGTCACTCGCGCTGATCACGGCTGATCACCATGGAGACGACCCCCACGTGCGCGGCGGCGATCGAACCGACGCCGCCGCTGCACAGTCCCGATGACGAGGCGGCCATCACCCCCCATGGCTGCCGGTGCGTGCAGCGTCCCACGCAGCACATCGTCATCGTTCCGCAGACGCCGCCGGGGCAACCCGGTCGGCCCGCGCGACTGCCCACGCGCGGGTAGCATTCCCCTCCCCAGACCCGAGCTCGCGGGTCCCCAGCCCGCGAGCTCGCCCCACCTGGAGTGCGACGCCCGAGCGCCGCTGTTGGACGGCGGCGCCATCGAAGGTCGCCGGACGCAGCGTCAGCGGCGACGCAATGCGGCAGCGGCGCTCATGCGCCGCGCTCCAGCCAGGTGACCCAGCGGCCCTGCGCGTCGCCACGCCCCAGCCGCTCCTCGGTGCCGCCCGGCCACGTCGTCAGGCGCAGCTCGCTGCGCGGCGAGCCGAACAGCTCGAGGCGCAGCCAGGCGAGCGGCGCCGCGGCGGTGGCGCGCGCCCCGGCGTCCTCGAGCAGTGCGGTGACGCGCTCGCGCTCGGCGTTCGACAGGTACCACCACATCACCGAGTGGAAGACGACGGTGACGACGCCGGGTGCCGGGGTGGCGAGCTGTGCGGCGAGCCAGTCGCCGGCGGCGCAGCGCGTCAGGCGCGGCGGATCGGCGCGCTGCGCGGCGATCGCGGCGCGCAGCTGCGCGAGGCGTTCGACATGGTCGGGCCAGACGAACGATTCGAGCGTGCGGACGTCGGCGGCCCTGGTGAGGTCGAGCGGTGCAATGTCGCAGCCGGCGCGGCTGGCGACCACCGCGCTCCCGCCGAGGACCGCGCGGCTGCCGTGCCAGCCGGTACGCACGACCATCGCCGCCGCCGGATCGCCCCAGGCGGGCTCGAAAGCGCTGTCCGGCGATGGCGGGCGATCGGCGTCGCAATCGGCGAATGCGTAGCGGTAGTGGTCCCAGCCGAGATTGAGCCCGGCGCTGCAGCCGATCTCGAGCAGCCGCAGCGGCAGGCCGGTCCGGCCGGCGATGGTCAGAAACCCGCCGAGCAGCGCCGCGCTGCGCCGCACCTCGTTGGTCTGCACCTGACGATCGAGCGCGGCGCGCAGCCCGTCGCGGCGTGCGGCGATCAGGGTGCGCAGGACCGGCCACGCCGCGTCGGGGTCGGCACGGCCGCCGACGCTGGCGTAGAACGGCGCGAGCCCGGGCGCCTCGCCGTCGAGCACCATGCGATGCACCGCGCCGAGCAGCCGCAGCGGCAGCGCCGCCGCCATCGGCACGCCGCTCCAGCCGTCGAGCACCGCGGCACACGGCCCGCCGGCGGCGATGTCGTCCGCCGCATGCGCCAGCAGCCCGGCGTAGAGCGGCGCATCGAACTCCGCGCAGTACTGCGCCTGCAACCGGAACGCCTCGATCGTGCCGTCGGCGAGCATGGATGTCAGCGAAGCACGGCAACTCGTGCGCCGGCAACGCGCATCCACGGACGAACAAACCGCGTGACCCGTGACCGAGCTTTGCACAAGAAGCCCGGGTAATGGCGTGAGCTCCCTCATGCCGCGGACCGCATATGGCTTATGGCATATGGCCCACAGCCCCCTCTGGCCATAAGCCATACGCCATACGCGATGAGCGGGACGATGCGGGAAGCCGGTTTTTGTGCACAGCCCGGTGACCAGTGACCGGTGCGGCGCCCCCGCCACACCATCATCAACACCGGCACGCTGGAGTTCCGTCGCTCCCCCTCCGCGCCGCTCTTCACCGGTCACTGGTCACCGGTCACCGGTCACGCTTCTTCAGTCCTGGCCATCCGCCGGTCGCGCTTCGTACAGTGCCGCGCATGACGACGCCTGCGTTCGAGGAGCTGACGCGCTTCGGGATCATGCCGGCCGACGAGGATCCGCATCCGTTCAGTCCGGACTACGAATGGTGGAACGAGTCGGTCTTCTACGACTGGTACGATGCCGATGGCGGCAACGCCGGCCACTGCCGCATCGGCTGGCACGCGAACCAGGAGCGATTGTGGATGTGGCTGTTCCTCTGGAACGGCGCCGAGTGGGTGGCGATCGAGGAGCCGCGCCTGCCGCTTGCGCGCCTGGCGCTGCCGCGCATTGCCTATGACGACGGCTGGGGGCTGGCGTTCGCGTACGACGTCGAGGAGCCGCTGGCCCGCGGCCGCCTGACGGCGCGCGGCTTCGGCCGCGTGCTGAGCGGACCGCGCGCCGGCATGATCCTGCCGGTCGGCGTCGACCTCGCGATCGAGACGATGGGCGCCGCGCACTCGCTCGGCCAGCAGACGCTCGCCGGACACAGCGCCGAGGGCTACTCGGTCAGCCGCTTCGAGCAGCCGATCCGCGCCCGCGGCACGCAGACGATCGCCGGCGAGACACGCACGCTGGATGCGCGCGGCGAGCGCGATCACTCCTGGGGTCCGCGCTGGTGGAACATCGAGTGGACTTTCCTGGTCGCCAACGGCGACGCCTTCCGCCTGCAGGCGGCACACGTGCGCATCCCCGAGGCGTCGGAGATCGCCACCGGCTACCTGCACCGCGGCGACCGCACCGGCAACGTGACCGAGGTCCGGTTCGATCTCGTCTTCGATGATGCCGCGGTCACCCGCCCGGTCGCCGGCCGCTTCGCGCTCACCGCCGAGGGCGGCGCGACGCTCGCCGGCCGCATCGAACCGATCACCGCCGCGGAGATCGACATCACCCACACCTTCGTCCCGCCGCGCCGCTCGGTCTACCGCCGCACCCTCGTCCGCCTCCACCCCGACGACGCCCCCCCGGCCATCGGCTGGCTGGAGTCGAACCGGTTCGTGTAGCGGGCGCCTACAGGGGATCCGGGCAGCCCGTCCAGGGGTACGAGATCGGATCCCGCGCGAGTCCCCATCGCACCGGATTGTCGCCGATGTGCTCGAGTACTTCGTGCGCCGATTCGCTGCGACGCAGCACGCGATCGTAGCAGCGAGGCTTGCCAGATTCTGCCGGCGAGCCCGTGCCGCCAGGCGATGCAGGTCGAACGACTCTTGAACTCACGCACGAACGTCAGCACGGACGTGTTGGCATGCCGCACGCCGGCGAGCAGGTGAAGGTGGTCCGGCATCAGGCAGTACGCATAGACCGCGCATCCGGAACGCAGGCGTTCGGCGAGCAGCACGTCGACGACGGCGTCGTTCAACTCGCGCCGGACGAACGGAGCGGTCCGTTGAACGGCACGGATCGTCACGAAACACGGGTGCTCCGGGTCGCTGTACGCGGCCGGTTGGAGCGGCACGTTCCGGGGCATCGGCCGACGGGGCACGGTGACATCGTGACGTTCGCGATGCAGTCGTTCATGTCGTCATGACATCGAGCCCGCGAATGCGCGCCCCGACTTGGATCGATTCGCATCATCCTGACAGAAACGCTTGTAGCCGCGGCCCGCTATGGTGGGTTGTGTCAATTGGTGTCGGTGAAGGAGCG
>CBFGUK010000061.1:0-23845 GCA_965651925.1 uncultured bacterium
CCCTCCAGCGGTCGCACGCGACCGGCGGCCTCGCGGCGCGAGGCGGCAGGTGATTGCCACCGCTGGAGGGCCGTGCTCCTGCACGGCCGCGGACGCGCGTTGCCTCATGTGAACGTCCATCCGCGGCCGCGCGGAAGCGCGGCACTCCAGCGCGTCTCGGGATGGGCGACGGGCGCCTGAGGCGTGGGCCCGTCTCAATGCGCGCTCACTCCGCCTCGGGCGGTACGATGGTCAGGATCTCGCGCACGATCGCGGCGCGGTGGCGCGCCTCGAGCTCGCGCTCGCGCAGCCGCTCGCCGAGATCGCTGTTCGCCGTCTCGGCGGCGCGCGCCGCGAGATCGGCCTGCTCCTCGAGGGCGCGGGCCGCCTCCCACAGCGCATCGTCGACCGCCTCGGACTGCGCCGCGAGCAGCGCCGCCGGCGCAAATCCGTGTCCGACGCGACAGTGGAACCAGTGCAGCGGCCCTTCGCTGAGCCGGCCGCCACAGGACGGACAGACGAACGGCGAGGGATCCGTCGCGTCCGCGCTCGCCTCACCGTCGGCAGCTGCCGGATCGCGTGCGGAGCCGTTGAGCGCCAGCGCGCAGAGCAGCGGGGCGATGTCGGCAGCCGCCAGCCGGTACGGGCTGACGGTGCGTGCCAGCGCCGCGCGCGGCATCTCGGCGTGCTCGGCCTCGCCGGGATCCTGGACGATCGCCACGCCGCCGCGCGCCTCGATCGCCGCGAGGCCGAAGCTGCCGTCGTCGAGGCAGCCGGAGAGCAGCACGCCGGCGACGCGAGCGCCGTAGTTGCGCGCCGCGCTGCGGAACAGCACGTCGATGCTCGGCCGCCCGCTGTTGACGTGCGGCGTGCGCAGCATGCGCACCCGCCCCGGGCTGATCGCGAGGTGCATGCCGGGCTGCGCGACGTAGACGTGTCCGGGTTCGAGCGGCACGCCGTCCGCGGCGCCCGTCACCGGCAGGGCGCTCGCACCGGCCAGTCGCGATGCGAGGTCGAGCGGCGCGTCCTCGCCGACCCGCACGGTGATCGCCAGGGCCGCCGGGAAATCCGGCGGCAGCGTGCTGAGGATCGCGCGTAACGGCTCGAACCCGCCGAGCGCCGCACCGATCACTATCAGGTCGCGGCGGGCCATGCCGGTGCCCCCGGTGCAAGGCGCGGACCCACCGCCCCGCCTCCGTCCGGCCCGCCCGGGTGTTGCTGCAACAGCAGAAGTTGCAACCGGATCTGCTCCGTCACCCCCGCGCCCCCCAGCCCCGCAAGGGGTTACGGGGTTACGGGGTTAAGGGCCGGACCGGGAACCTCGCACCGCTTCGCACGCCTCGTACCCATCCCGTTTCCCGCCCCCGCTGCGTCGAGCAGAAACTCCGGGGGGGGGGGGGGGGGGGGGGGGGCCCCCCCCCTCCCCTAACCCCCAACCCCCTACCCCCGTAACCCCTGGCGGAGGAAGGGGGAGGCGCTGCGCTTTCCCCGGCGAGCAGCCCTCTGGTAAGCGCGCGGGATGGCGGCGGGATGGATCGGTGCCGCAATCGAGCGCGGCGGCCGCGCGTTGCGGCTGATTACCGTCACCGGCCGGCGCTTCTACGCGGACCAGTGTCTCACCCGCGCCTCGGCGCTCGCCTACACCTCGCTGCTCTCCCTCGTGCCGCTGTTTGCGGTCATGTTCGCCGTCCTCAAGGGCCTCGGCGCCCAGGCGCGGCTCGAGGCGCTGCTGCTGTCGCGTCTGTCGCTCGATCCGGAGACCACGGACCTGATCATCGGCTACATCGACCGCACGAACTTCGGGACGCTCGGCGCCTTCGGCGCCGCCGCCCTGGTGTTCACCGTCATCAGCGTGCTGGGCAACATCGAGACCAGCCTGAACGCGATCTGGCGTGTCGCGCAGCCGCGCGGCTGGTGGCGCAAGACCATGGACTACCTCGGTGTCGTGCTGCTGACGCCGTTCCTGCTGCTTGCCGCGACGACGCTCACCTCGGTCAGCCAGGTGCAGGGCGTCGTGCAGTGGGTGCTCGACACCGGGTATCTCGGCAGCGCCGCGGTGCAGGCGCTGCGCCTGGCGCCGATCGCGATCAATGCGGTCGGCATCGCGATCCTCTTTGCGGCGCTGCCCAACCGCCGGCCGGCGTGGGCACCGCTCATCATCGGCGCCCTGTTCGCCGGCCTCGCCTGGCACGTCGCGCAGATCGCCTACGTCAGCCTGCAGATCGGCGTGGCGCGCAACAACGCGATCTACGGCGCGCTGGCGCAGCTGCCGGTGACGCTGGTGTGGCTCTACGTCAGCTGGACGCTGGTCCTCGCCGGGGCCGAGCTCGCCGCCGTGCTCGAGCTCGGCCCGCGGGCCGCCCTGAGCGAGGCCGGCATGCGCCGCGATGCCGTGGCGCTCGACCTGCTGGTGCGCGCCGCCGATGCGTTCGCCGCCGGCGCGCCGGGGATCGAGCTGACGCGCATCGCCCGTGCCCTGCGTCTCGATCTCGGCGTCGTCCAGGATCGCGCCGGCGCGCTCGCCGAGCATGGCTGGCTCGTGCCGGTCGACGAGCACCCCGGCCGCTACGTCCTCGGCCGCGACCCGGCGCAGATCGCGCTGCGCGAGCTCGCCGCCGTGGCCGACGAGGTCCCCGCCCGCCTCGACCGGCGCGTCCACCGCGTCCTCTCCACCCGCAGCGCCGACCTGTGGGGCGCGCTGACGCTCGCCGACGTGCTCGCCGATCCGTCAACGCGGAGACGCGGAACCGCGGAGCCCTGAGGAGCGCCTTCGCGTCTTCGCGCCTTCGCGTTGGGACGTTCGGAAAAGGTGGTTTGGTTTGCCCGGACCCATGGGCTAAGCCTTGACGACCATGGCGAATTCCGACCGGCGGCAGGGGCTGCTCGAGCAGGCGATCCGCGAGCGCATTCTCGTCCTCGACGGGGCGACGGGCACGGCGCTGCAGGCGATGGACCTCACCGCCGACGACTTCGGGGGCCCGGAGCTCGAGGGCTGCAACGAGAATCTCGTGCTGACGCGGCCGGACGCGATCCAGGCCGTGCACCGCGGCTATCTCGAGGCCGGCGCCGATCTCATCGAGACCGACAGCTTCGGTGGCACGCGCATCGTGCTCGCCGAGTACGACCTCGAGGACAAGGTCTACGAGATCAACCATGCCGCGGCGCGCCTGGCGCGCGAGATGGCGGATGCGTACGCGACCACCGACCGGCCGCGCTTCGTCGCCGGCTCGATGGGCCCCGGCACGCGCACGATCTCGGTCACCGAGAACGTCACCTTCGCCGAGGTGCGCAGCGCCTATGCCGAGCAGACGATCGGGCTCGTCGAGGGCGGCGCCGATCTGCTCTTCCTCGAGACCCAGCAGGACACGCTGAACGTCAAGGCGTCGCTGCTCGGCATCGACGACGCGTTCGCGCAGCTCGGGCGCCGCATTCCGGTCGTGCTGTCGGTGTCGATCGAGCCCTTCGGCACCATGCTCGCCGGCCAGCCGATCGAGTCGCTGTACGTCTCGATGGAGCATCGCGACCTGTTCGCCATCGGCCTGAACTGCGCCACCGGGCCGGACTTCATGACCGATCATCTGCGCACGCTCGCCGAGATCTCGCGCTTCCCGATCTCGTGCTTCCCGAACGCCGGGCTGCCCGACGAGGAGGGACGCTACAACGAGCTGCCGCCGATGCTGGCGAAGAAGATCGAGCGCTTCTGCGAGGCGGGCTGGATCAACATCATCGGCGGCTGCTGCGGCACGACGCCGGAGCACATCCGCATGATCGCCGAGATTGCCGCGCGCCACCGGCCGCGCGTGCCGGTGACGACGCGGCGCAGCGTCGTCTCCGGGCTCGAGACGCTGGTCGTCGATGAGGACACGCGCCCGGTGATCGTCGGCGAGCGCACCAACGTGCTCGGCAGCCGCAAGTTCAAGCAGCTGATCGCCGAGGACAAGATCGAGGAGGCGTCGGAGGTCGGCCGCCTGCAGGTGCGCCGCGGCGCGCACATCCTCGACGTCTGCCTCCAGGATCCCGACCGCAACGAGACCGAGGACCTCACCCGCTTCCTCGCCATGCTGGTGAAGAAGGTGAAGGTCCCGCTGATGATCGACTCGACCGACGCCCTCGCGATCGAGGCGGCGCTGCAGCACTCGCAGGGCAAGGCGATCATCAATTCGGTCAACCTCGAGGACGGCGAGGAGCGCTTCGAGCGCGTCGTGCCGCTCGCGCGCCGCTACGGCGCGGCGCTGGTCGTCGGCTGCATCGACGAGGACAAGCAGCAGGCACAGGCGATCACGCGCGAGCGCAAGCTCGCCATCGCGCAGCGCTCCTACGAGCTGCTCACCGGCAAGTACGGCATGGCGCCGGGGGACCTCTACTTCGATGCGCTGGTCTTCCCGTGCGGCACCGGCGACCGCAACTACATCGGGTCCGGCGTCGAGACGATCGAAGGCATCCGCCTGATCACGCAGGCGCTGCCGGCGGCGAAGACGATCCTCGGCGTGTCGAACGTCTCCTTCGGCCTGCCGCCGGCCGGCCGCGAGGTGCTGAACGCGGTCTTCCTCTATCACTGCGTGCAGGCCGGCCTCGACGCCGCGATCGTCAACTCCGAGAAGCTCGAGCGTTACGCGTCGCTGCCCGAGGAGGAGCGCCGCCTCTCCGAGGACCTCATCTGGTGGCGCGGCGACGATCCGATCGCCGCCTTCACCGCGCACTTCCGCGCCAAGACGCCGAAGGCGGCGGTGATCGAACGCAGCGACCTGACGCTCGACGAGCGCCTGGGGCGCTACATCCTCGAGGGCACGAAGGAAGGGCTGTACGCCGATCTCGACGAGGCGCTGCGCGAGCGCGCGCCGCTCGAAATCATCAACGGCCCGCTGATGGCCGGCATGGACGAGGTCGGCCGGCTGTTCGGCAACAACGAGATGATCGTCGCCGAGGTGCTGCAGTCCGCCGAGGCGATGAAGGCCGCCGTCGCCCATCTCGAGCCGCACATGGAGAAGAGCGCGGCGGCGGTGAAGGGCCGCATCGTGCTCGCCACCGTCAAGGGCGACGTGCACGACATCGGCAAGAACCTCGTCGACATCATCCTCAGCAACAACGGCTTCCAGATCATCAACCTCGGCATCAAGGTGCCGCCCGAGGAGCTGGTGCGCGCCTGGCGCGAGCACCAGCCGGACGCGATCGGCCTCTCCGGTCTGCTGGTGAAGTCGGCGCAGATGATGGTCGTCACCGCCCAGGACCTGAAGGCGGCGGGCGTCTCATGCCCGATCCTCGTCGGCGGCGCGGCGCTCTCGAACCGCTTCACGCGCCTGAAGATCGCACCCGAGTACGAGGGCCTGGTCGTGTACGCGAACGACGCGATGAACGGCCTCGATCTCGCGAACCAGGTGATGGATCCGGCGCGCCGGGCGACGCTCGCCGAGCGCGTCGAGCGCGAGGGCGCGGTGCTGCGGCGCGAGGCCGAGCAGCGCGCGACGATGGTCCAGGGCGTGGCGCCGGTCGCCCCGGCGCGCGTGCGCCGCGATCACGACGTGCCGACGCCGCCCGACCTCAAGCCGCACGTCGTCACCGACTACGACCTCGACCGCATCTTCCCCTACATCAACCCGGTGATGCTCTACACGCGGCATCTCGGCTTCAAGGGCAAGTTCGTCGAGGCGCTCGCGCACGGCGACGCGCGCGCCGTCGAGCTGCGCGCCCAGGTGCGCGACGTCGAGGACGTCATGCTGGCGCGGCCCGACATCACGGCGCGCGCAATCTACAAGTTCTTCCGCGCCGCCTCCGAGGGCGACGACCTGCACATCCTCTCGCCCGACGGCGACACGGTGCTCGAGACGTTCCACTTCGGCCGCCAGACGGTGAACGAGGGGCTGTGCCTCAGCGATTACACGCTGCCGCGCGGCGACCGGCCGGACTACGTCTGCCTGTTCGCGACCACCGTCGGCCCCGGCGTGCGCGCGCTCGCCGACCAGTGGAAGGCGGAGGGGCAGTACCTGCGCTCGCACATCCTGCAGATCCTCGCGCTCGAGGGGGCCGAGGCGTTCGCCGAGCTGCTGCACCAGAAGATCCGCGAGATGTGGGGCATCGCCGACCCGCCGGGCACCACGGTCGCCGATCTCTTCAAGGTGCGCTACCGCGGCATCCGCGTGTCGTTCGGCTATCCGGCATGCCCGCGGCTCGAGGACCAGGCGCAGCTCTTCCGCCTGCTCGACGTCGAGCGCCAGATCGGCGTTCAGCTCACCGACGGCTTCATGATGGAGCCGGAAGGCTCGGTGACCGCGCTGGTCTTCCACCACCCCGACGCGCGCTACTTCAGCCTCAGCCCCGAAGACACCGAGCGTCTCGAGCGCGCGTAATCCATCATCCAGGGCGCACCCTGGAGGGCGCCGGTCCCTCGGCGCCTGTTGGATTGAGCGACGCAGCCCTATTCAAGAGGCGCCGAGAGATCGGCGCCCTCCAGGGGCGGAGATGGCGCGCACGAGCTGCCCAATGGGAACGTAAACGTCCCCGCCGACGCGTGGTCGGCCGCGGTGTCGCCGGGCGGGCGGGCGAGGACGAAGAGGGTGCGCGTCGCCGGCGCGAACAGGGACACGACCTCCCAGCCGGGCGGCGACGGGCAGGCGGTGGTGACGCCGTCGGGCGCGTCGATCGCGGTGAAGAACATTTCCTTCACGACGCGCTGCGGGCCGTCGCCCTCGGCGGGTGGCAGGATCAGGCCACCGAGCATCGCCCGCGGCACCGGCTGCGCGATGTAGCGGCCGACCTTCACCGAGTCGAGCCGGCGCGCGGGCACGCTGAGCTGCAGCGCGTCGTCGGCGATGCGCCAGGTCGCCGGCGTGAGGGCGGTGGCGGTCGCGGCGAGCGGCGGGCGCAGCGTCGGATCGCCCCACAGCGCGAACGCGAGCGCGGCGCGATAGGTCTTCGCCCAGTCGCGGTGCCCGCGCTGCTTCTTCAGCTCGACCAGCGCCAGCAGGTAGTTGCGGGCGTCGCGTACCGCGGTGCCGAGATCGGCGTCGGCGTAGAGCAGGGCGTCGAACAGCGCGCGCGCGAACGACGAGCCCGAGGCGCTGTAGATCGCCGCCGAGGTGGCGACGATCGCCTGCGTGCCGTGCTCGAAGAAGATGAACGGGTCGGAGCGGTCGAGCGTGTAGCAGCCCTGCAGCACGACCAGCGGCGGCGTCCGCGCGACGGCGATGCCGCCGCGTTCCTCGAGCGTCAGGTCGCGCGCGTGGCCTTCCCAGACGAGCAGCGTCGCCTTCTGCAGGGCGTCCTGGATCACCGCCGGCGTCACCCCGCCGCGAAAGGCGGCGCGCACCGGCAGCGCGGCGTTGCGCAGCTCGGCCACCGTGGTGCGCGAGATCGTCTCGCCGAGCGCGAACACCTCGTCGGCGTTCGACAGCACCGCGATGCGCCCGCGCCGCTCGGCGGCGCCGTCGAGCGCCGCGGCGAGCATCGCGCTGGCGCGCGCCGCGTCCTCGGCGACGAAGCGGCCGACGGCGTACGCCTGCGGCGCGCCGGTCTGCAGATTCGAGAACAGCTCGACGCGCACGTCGCGCGCCCCGCCGAGCGCCTCGGGGCCGCCGCCGGCGAGCACCGGGTCGGGCACGCGATGGCTGCGCAGCGCGAGCTCGTCGCCGACGAGGTAGATGTGCGTCGGCGCGAGGTCGGCGGCGGCGATGGCCTCCGTCACCTCGCGCTCGACGCGCGCCGCCGCGGCGCCGCCGACCAGCACCAGCGGCGCGCGGTGGCGGGTGGCGATCAGCGGCGCGAACAGCGACAGCGAGCTCGGCGAGAACCGCCCGCGGCGATCGGCGGGATTCGCCACCACCACGGTGCGCGGCGCCGCGTCGAGCGCCGCGAGCCCGGCGGCACGCGCGGCGGCGAGCGTGGTGAGCTGCTCGACGTCACGGTCCGGCGGCGCGATCGCCGCGGGCGGCATGCCGACCGCCAGCCAGCGCGTCGCCGGCCAGGCGGCGAGCGCCTCGGGCGTGGGAGGCGCGCCGGGCTCGACCGGCAGCAGCGCGGCACCGAGCGCGCCGGCGAGCGCCGCCCCCTGGAGCAGGGCGGGGTATTGGTCGGCGGGCGCCGCGACCACCGCCGCCGGCGTCGGCCACCAGCGACGCGCGAAGTCGATCAGATCAGCGACGGTCGTGCAGCCGACGCCGGCGGCGGCCTCGAGCTGCGCGCGCACGGCCGCCGGCGTCCGTATGCGCACGAAGCATTCGACCGGCCCCGGACGCGCGCGGCGCCAGCGGGCCAGCACGATCTCGTCCTGCGGGTCGAAGAGCAGCACCGGCGCGTCGACACCGGCGGCCAGCAGGACGACGCTCGCCAGCGCGGCATCGTCGGCCGGCACGACGCGCAGCGGCGTCGCATCGGCGGCAGACGCGGGAATGCGGGCGAGCGCCAGCACGGCGAGCAGCAGCACGTGCCGAGGGAGACGGGAACCGATGCGGCGGACGATCATGGGGCGGGCTGATCCTCCGCGTCGTCGCGGCGCGCAGCGTCGGCGTCATCGTCGTCGTCGGCCGGCGGCGTGACAGCCGGCAGGGGGCGCACCTGCACGCTGTACGTCGCCTGCAGCGAGCCGTTCTCGACCGTGAGCACGCGCTGTCCGTCGCGTGTCAGCGCGATGACGTCCAGCGGACGGCGCGTCAGCCAGCCGCTCGAGGCGCTGATCGGCCACCAGCGCTCGTCCGCCCACGCCTCGGTCCAGAACACGCGCTTGCGCCGCGTGCGGCTGTCGAGCCGGATGCCTTCGACGAAGCGCGCCGGCACGTCGGCGCAGCGCAGGAACGTGGTGAACACGCGCTCGATGCCGATGCGCCGGCCGCCGCCGCTGCGGATGACGTCGAGCGGCAGCGTCTTGCCGTCGGGGCGGCGCTCCAGCTGGTCGCGGGTCACGCGGTAGATCGCGCGCACCAGCGTTGCGCCGGGCCGGTCGAGCACCGGGCTGACGTGGGTCTCGAGGAAGTCGCGCACCAGCAGCGAGCGCGACTGGAAGATCGGGCTCGGGGTGAGGAAGGGAAGCAGCGCCGGCGGCGGGGCGTCGAGCGGCGCGATCGCCGGCAGGCCGCTCGGCCAGGGACGCCGTTCAATCTCGAAGCGCACTGCGACGCGCCGCGCGCCGGTGATGGCACCGCGCAGCAGTACGTGCGGCGTCTCGCCGTCGGTGACCACGGTCTCGCGCAGGCCGCGCCGAGTGACGTGCACGGCGCCGAGGCGCTGCGCGTCGTCGCTCGGCGGCAGCGCGAGGCGCACCGTCGCCGGCGCGCCGGTGCCGCCGCTCAGCCGCACCGCCAGCGTCACCTCCCAGCGCGCCGCCATGGCGGCCGTCGGGACGGCGAGGACGAGCGCGGCGGCGGCGGTCAGAACAGCTCGCGTGCAGCCGTGAGCCGGTCGAACCATGTGGCACGGGCGGCGGCGGGCAGCGCGTCGGCGCGGCGCAGCCGCGGCAGCAGCCCCGCGTCGTTGGCGATCTGGATGGCGAGCCCGGGGCGCGCGTTGAGCTCGAGGAGCAGCGGGCCATGGGTGGCATCGATGACCACGTCGACGCCGAGATAGCCGAGGCCGCTCATCTCGGCGGCGCGCACGGCGAGCGCCAGTACGTCGTCCCACTGCGGGATGACGAAGTCGAGGATCGGCGCGCCGGTGTCGACGTGGTGGGTGACGGCGCGGTTGTGCAGCGCGGCGTGCACGATCGCCCCGCTGCGGATCGAGATGCCGGCGCCGATCGCCCCCTGGTGCAGGTTGGCGCGGCCGTCGGAGCCGGCGGTCGGCAGCCGGCACATCGCCATCACCGGAATGCCGCGGCAGACGACGACGCGCACGTCGGGGATGCCGAAGCGCGCCAGCGGGTCGAAGGCGGGATGCAGGATGACGCGCTGCTCGATCAGGCAGGCATCGGCATCGCCGCGCAGCGAGAAGACGCCGGAGACCATGTTCGAGACGTGCTGGCGCAGGGCCGTCGGGGTGAGCAGGGCGCCGCTGCTCTTGCGGTAGCCGTCCGCTTCGACGGCGGTGACGACGACGATGCCGTTCCCCTGCGCGCCGTGTGCCGGCTTGAGGACAAACGACGGCAGGTCGGCGAGCAGGCGCGGCAGGTCGCGCAGCTGGTGGTGGAAGGCGACGACGCCGTGCAGCGCCGGAATCGGGATGCCGGCGGCGGCGGCGAGCTGCTTGGTGAGCAGCTTGTCGTCGACGCGCGGGTAGTGCTCGCGGCGGTTGAGCGGCAGCACGAAGCCGCCGTTGCGGCGGTTGATGCCGAGCACGCCGCGGGCGCGCAGGGCGCGGGGACTGGCGAACAGCGGCGGCATGGCGGCGGGCAGGGACTGCGGGCGGCGGCTCAGCGCACGGCCGACGACGGCTCGGTCGCGGTCAGCTCACGGAAGCGGATCAACTCCGCGAGACGGTAGCCGGTGTAGCGGCCGACGGCAACGAGCAGGCCGAGGATGACGAGCAGCAGCTCGGGGTAGACGAGAAACAGCGTCTGCAGGCCCTGCGTGTGCACCACCGCGTAGGTCAGATAGATCGACATCAGCGTCGCGCCGATGCGGCGCAGCGTGTTCAGGAGGCCTTCCTCCTCGAGGCCGACACTGATCCGTTCGACGATCATCGTCATGATGACGAACGGGAACGCGTTGACACCCGAGGTCGGCATGCCGAGCCGGTCGCCGACCATGAACAGCACCACCATCAGCACGATGACCAGGGTCAGGATGAACGCGATGCGCGCCGCGAGCAGCAGGTAGAGGCGCTGGATCCACAGCCGCGAGATCAGCGCGAAGGCGATGATCAGGGCGAGGAACATCGTCCCCCACGCCAGCCCGGTGCCGGTGAACGCGAGCGCGATCAGCACCGGCATGAACATGCCGAACGTGCGCAGGCCGACGATGTTGCGCAGCACGCACATCGTCAGCGCGCCGAGCGGCACGAGGAGCAGGATGCGCAACGCGTTCTGCTGCTGCACCGGCAGGAGCAGCAGCGAGATGCGGTCGAGCCAGTGCGGCGAGGCGGCGCGGCCGCGCTGCACGAGCGCGGCGTAGGTCTCGAGCTGCGACTGCAGGTCGAAGCGGAAAGCGAGCGCGCTGACGTTGGTGCCGCGCACCATCTCGGCGCCGGTGATCGGGCCGAGCGAGAGGCGGTCGGGCGGCAGGCTGCCGGCGTGGCCGGTGAAGACGTCGAAGGGCACCCAGCCGCCGCCGAGCCAGGCCTCGTTCCAGTAGATGAAGGTGTCGGTGCGGCCGTCGGCGAGCGCGAGCCCGCCGACGACGCGGCAGGGCAGGCCGTTGGCGCGCGCCAGCGCGCAGAACAGGCGGGCGCGGCCGATGCGGTTGCCGCGTCCCTCGCGCAGCACGGTGATCGCATCGAGCGACGCGACGCTGTCGAGGGTGCCGATCTCGCCGGCGACGAAGTCGAAGATGCTCTGCGCCAGCGCCGCCTTGTCGCGCTTGTCGAGCAGCAGCTCGCGGCCGACCTCGGCGATCGCCGGATCGTCGCGCTGCACGGCCGGCGATGCGGCGAGCCACGCGGTCGCGGACTTCGGGTACTTGGTGCCGGTTTCCGCCGCGGGAATCGGCCGGCCGTACGGCATCGCCTCGACCGTCACCTCGTACGAGAGGCTTGCCGAGCCGTCGAGCCGGCCGCTCCAGCGGCCGCGGCGATCGCCCTCGGGCTCCTCGGTGATGCTGAAGCGCATCTGGTCCGACTTCACCTCCTCGGTGAGGATGCGCTGGTAGCCCGAGGGGCGCGGCAGCGGCACGTCGACGACGACGCGGCTGCCGGTGCCGGAGGCGGTGACGACGAAGTCGACACGCCAGGTGCCCGGCGCATCGGCGGTGCTCAGCGGATAGCCGAGCACGAGCAGCTTGTAGAGGAAGATGCCGAGCCCCGCGGCGATCAACGCGCCGCTCACCGCGATCCAGGTCCGCATTCGGTCAGCGACGAGTCCCGCCGCTCCTACCACGTGCCGCGGCGGGCCGCCACTGCCGGGCGCGGCCGCTGTGTGCCCTCACGTAGCGGATGCGCAGTACGGACGTAACACTCCGATCTGGCATGCATTCGACGCTCGCATGTCAGTCGTCGCACGGTCCTGCCGGAGACACACGGGGCACAGTGATTGCACCGCGTCACGACGGGAGAGAACGAGGGAGGACAGCGATGCGTCTGACGCCGGTGAAGCGCCGTCGGTTCGAACGGGGAGTGTTGCAGATGGTGTTGGCGAAACGTGCGGCGATCACCTGGGGCCGGCTGTCCGCCATCGAGAACGGGCTGGCGGAAGCCGAGCCCGACGAGCTCCACCGCATCGCCGCCGCCTTGCAGGTGCCGCTCGACGCGCTGGTCGACGAGACGCCGCTCGCGCCGCCGCGCGGCACCCTGCTCGCGGCGCGGTGCTGACCCGCGCGGGCCGGCGGCGCCGCCTCCGCGCCGCCGCGCCCCGCAGGGTCGGAACAGCGCCCGCCTGCACATCCCATTCAACACTCTGGCGGGCGCCGCTCCGCCGGCGGTTGTTGGATCAGGCGCCGCACGCGCAATCTAATACGCCCCTGGAGGGCGCCGGTCCCTCGGCGCCTGTTGGATTGGGCGCCGCACGCGCAATCTAATACGCCCCTGGAGGGCGCCGGTCCCTCGGCGCCTGTTGGATTGGGCGCCGCACGCGCAATCCAACACGCCTCTGGAGGGCGCGTGCGACTATGGCGCCTTCGCCTTGAACGAATCCCCGGTGTCGACGCGGATCGATGCGGCGGGGTAGGTGGCCGCCCAGCAGGTGCTGCTGTCGTTGCGGATCAGCTGCGCGGTCAGCGCGTCGCTGATGCCGAGCGGCAGTGCCGAGAGGTCGAGGCTCTGGCCCTTCGCCTTGAGGAGCAGCTTCGACTTGCCGGCGTTGCCGCCCTTGAGCGAGGCGTTGAACGCGCCGTCCACCGCGGCGGCAGGGTCCTTGTACTTGAAGCCCTTGGTACCGATCGCCTTCCAGTGGCTGCCGCCGGGGAGGCCGACGTCGAGTCCGGCGCTCGCCGTGCCGGCGTAGAGACAGAGGTGGTAGGCGGTGCTGCCGTCGACCGGATCGCCGAAGTCGGCCTGCGTCAGCGCCGGCCCCTTCAGCCACTTCCAGGTGAGCTTGCTCTTCGCCGGGTCGGCGGCGCGCTTGATGATGAGCAGCGACTTGCCCGGCGCGCTGCAGCCGGCAGCGGGCTCGGCGGGGCAGGGTGGCGGCGTCGCGGCGCGCTCGACGCGGTAGACCGTTCCGGCATCGCTGGCGACGTAGACCTCGCCGGCGACGTCCTCGCTGAACGCCGTCGGGAAGAGATTCGCCACCGGCGTGCCGAACGACCCCTCGTCCCAGGTCATGCCGCCATCGGCGGTGCGCAGCGTGAGCAGCTCGCCGGCGCAGTAGTCGGCGTACAGGTACGTGCCGGCGAGCTCGGGGATGGCGCTGCCGCGGTACACGACCCCGCCGGTCACCGAGCAGCCGTTGGCGTGCGAGTACGCCGTCACCGGTTCGGTGAACATCGTCAGCGGCAGGCACGGCGCGGTCGTGTTGCAGCTGCTCGGCGCCAGCGACGCGGCCTCGAAGCCCTCGCGGCAGTCCCAGCCGTAGTTCTCGCCGCCGGCGCTCGCCGCCGGCTGGAAGTCGATCTCCTCGTTGCGGTTCTGGCCGACGTCGCCGATGTAGAGATCGTGCGTCAGGCGGTCGAAGCGGATGCGCCACGGGTTGCGCAGGCCGACGGCCCAGATCTCGTCGGC
Organism: uncultured bacterium; assembly: GCA_965651925.1. Classification (GTDB taxonomy): domain Bacteria; phylum Desulfobacterota; class Binatia; order HRBIN30; family CADEER01; genus CBFGUK01. The sequence continues at coordinate 13,711 of CBFGUK010000061.1, forward strand.
GATGCCGTCGGGGCCGACGAACGGGTTGTCCGGCGGGATCGCGTACGGGCTGCCGGTGTCGACGTCGATGCGCAGCAGCTTGCCGAGCAGCGAGGCGCCGTTCTGCGCATTGTCGGCGGGGTCACAGAACGCGCCGCCATCGCCCAGTGAGATGTAGAGGTAGCCGTCGGCGGGGCCGAAGTGCAGGTCGCCGCCGTTGTGGTTCGCGAACGGCTGGTCGACGGCGAGGACCGGCAGCGCACTGTCCTCGTCGGCGACATTCGGATCGCCGCTCACCGTGTAGCGCGCGACGACGGTATCGCCGGCGGTGTCGGTGTAGTTGATGTAGAAGAAGCCGTTGTCCGCGTAGTCGGGGTGGAACGCGAGGCCGAGCAGGCCCTGCTCGTTGCCGGTCGCCACCTGGCCGGTGAGATCGAGGAACGGCGTCGGCAGCACCGTACCGTCGCTCTGCACGACGCGGATCACGCCGCGCTTCTCGACGACGAACAGCCGCGCGTCGCCGGCGTGCGCGATCGCCACCGGGCGCGTGAAGCCGGTCGCGAACGGCGCCAGGACGATATCCTGTGCGGCTGCTGTCCCCGCCAGTGCCACGCCCACCACGACTGCGCAGATGTACCGCATATGCTCCCCCCCCGTGAGATGCGCTGGTTGTACCACGAGCGGCGCGGCGCGCCGAGCGGGAATCAGGGGCGTGTGGAGGTGCGGAGGTGCGGAGGTGCGAAAGGACAATCGGGCGCCGACGTGCGTCTCGCGACGTCGCCACGTCAGCACGTCAGGACATCAGTACGTCAGCACGTGACCGCGTGAACCCACCTCCGCACGCCCTCATCTGGTCAGGTACTTCGCCGTGAACATCATGTCGGGCAGCTCGACGTTGTACTTCACGTCGCTGACGTCGAGGCGCGAGGTGGTGTTCGCCTTGAGGTCCTTCATCTCCTGGCCGGTCAGGCTCCAGATGCCGTCGATCTGCTCGATCTTGTCGACCGTCCAGATCTTCACCGCGTTCCCGTCCTTGTCGAAGAACTCGCGGCGCAGGATCAGCTTGTCCTCCGGATCGAGCGCCAGCACCGTCTTGCCGTAGACCTCGGCGTCGGGATTCTTCGGCGTCATCTCGACCAGCGTCACGCTGCGGCCGTCGATCACGTCCTTGCCGACGTACTTGTACGTGTAGTCCTCGAGCTCGGGGAGGACGAGGTCCGAGACGTAGAAGGCCGAGCCGAGGAACGGCTGCGTGCGGATGCCCTCCTGGACGCGCACCGGATTGCGGCTCGCCTTGACCTTGATGAACTGCTCGTTCGGGGCGTTCGTGCGCTCGAGGAAGAGGAAGCGGATGCCCTCGAGCTCGTCGGGAGCGGTGACCTCGAGATAGCTGCCGTGTGCGCCGTCGATGTACTTGCGGTTCAGCTGCAGCTCGCGCGGCGCAAACTCGCTCGACGACACGGTGACCTTGGCGGTGAAGGGATTCTTCGGGATCGCATCGGCGACCTGGGTTACCAGGGCCTGGGCGCTGGCGTCGTTGTCGGCGGCGATGGCGGCGGTCGCGGGCGCGAGCAGCGCGATGCAGGCGGCGACGGCGAGAGCGCGGAAATCGTGCTTCAGCATGGGACGTCTCCTTCTCGAGGGCGAGCGATTCTGCGCTGTAGCCGATTCCGGCGGCGCCGCCAAACGCCGCCGGGGCGCCGGCCGTCGCGGCGGAGGGGGTAGCGGGCGTGCGCACCACACGCGGGCCGCGCGCGTTTTACAACCGCGCGTGCGCAATTCTTTCCACAGCTGCGGCGGCGTGCGCAGCACGTGGGCCGGTGGATGCCGTGCGTGATGCGCACGGGTCTGCGGAGCAGACTGATCCGTTTCGTGACGCTCGGCGATTTCTCGACGCTGGACTTCCGACGCGTGCGACACGGCGCTGCCGGGGGGGTGTGTTTGCGCAGTTCCGGGAATGCCGCGACGCACCCGGGATGCGGCGGCACGAGCCGTGCTCAGCTCTGCTGGCGTGACCGCGCAGCCGAACAAGAACCTGATTCAAGCCGCGGAAAAAATTGCATTCCCGTTGACGGCCTTACACCAGGCGCACGGCATCGTGCTGCTGCGCTGGGTGCTCATCGTTGCCACCGCATACCTGGTGCTGTTCACGCGTCCGCTGACGGAGGTGACGCCCGGACTGGCACTGTTCGTCGCGGCGTATCTCGGCTCCAACGTCGTGCTCACCGAGTGGCTGCCGCGCCTGCGCTCGCCGGCGATGCTCGAGTGGCTGGTGATGGGCGTCGACACCGTCGCCCTGAGCGCGGCGCTCATGCTGAGCGGCGCCGGCTCGAACGATCTCTTCGTCCTCTACTTCGCGATCCTGTTCCTCAGCGCGCTCGCCGAGCGCGTCGGCCTCGTCGTCGGCGCGGCGGTGCTGATCACGATCGCGAACCTCTACACGGTCGCCCTCTACGAGGGGGTCGGCGCGCTGCTGACGCATCAGTACATGCTGCGCGTGCCGTTCCTGTTCGTCGTCGCGCTGTTCTTCGGCCACCTCGTGCACCTCGCCCGCCAGCGCGAACGCGAGCGCGAGGCGGAGCAGGAGCGCGCGCTGCGCCTCGAGGTGCTGTCGGGTCTGAGCCACGATCTCAAGAACCCGCTCGGCGTGATCGAGTCGCTCGCCGACCTGCTGCTCGACGGCAGCGTCGGCGACCTCGCCCCGCAGCAGGCCGACCTCGCGCGCCGCATCCGCGCCAGCACGCGTCAGGTGATCACGCTGTCGCAGAATCTCATCGATGCCGAGCGCATCGAGGCCGGGCGGCTCGTCATCCTGCCGCGCCCGGCGAGCCTCGCGCGCGTCATCGACGACGCGCTGGTCGTCGCGCGCAGCGCCAGCGCGATCAAGCGCATCGCGCTGCACGCCGAGGTCGATCCGGCGCTGCCGTCGGTGCTGATCGATCCGGTGCAGATGGAGCGCGTGATTGCGAATCTGCTCGGCAACGCGATCAAGTTCACTCCGGCGGGGCGCGCGGTGCGCCTGACGGCGCGCGTCGCGCACGACACCGTGGAGCTCGCCGTGCGCGACGAGGGTCCGGGCATCATCGCCGCGGACCTGCCGCACGTCATCGAGCCGCATTTCCGCGGCGAGGGCGGGCGCGGCTTCGACGGCACCGGTCTCGGACTCTTCATCGTCCGCGCCGTCGTCGAGGCGCACGGCGGCCGCTTCACGATCGCGAGCCGGGCGGGCGAGGGCACGATCGTGACCGTGACGCTGCCCGTCGCCGAGGACGCCGCCGCGCCGGTACCGCTGCTGCCGCTGGCCGTCGGCGCCGGCTGTTAGCCTTGATCTGACAGAGAAGATCAACGCAGAGATGCGAAGGCGCAGGGCGACGCCGAGAAACCCGGGTTGGATTGTGCGTGCGCCACCTCCTCAACGATGGGTTCCGCTGGTGCCATCCGATCGCAGTCTCGCCTTCGGGGCTCCGCGTCTCCGCGTCGACGATTGACGTCAGATCAAGGTCAGTCCCGCCCCGAGCGGCGCCGTCGCGGCGGCGCCATTGCTCCTGCCGCGCGTTGCTGCTGTAACCGCCGGCCGTGCGCTCCGTCCTCGCCCGCCTGGCGCTGGTGTGCGCTGCCGTCCTCGTCGCGGCGCTCGTGCTCGAAGGCGCGGCGCGCCTCGCCGGCGGGCCGATGGCCGGGCGCGCCGCGCGCCTGTTCGCCGCCGGCGGCGACGACGAGCCGGCGCACGCCCAGGCGCTGGAGGACCAGCGCGTCATCGTCCACCCGTACTTCGGCTACGTCGTCGATCCGCGCGCGCCGGGCATCAACGCGTTCGGCTTCTTCCGCGATCCCCCGCTGACGACGCGCACGCCGGACCGGCTGGTGGTTGCCGTCTTCGGCGGCTCGGTCGCCGATCAGGTGTTCGCCCTCGGCCGGCGCGCGCTCGTCGAGCGGCTCGAGGCGGCGGCGCCGTTCCGCGGTCGGCGCGTCGAGCTCGTCAGCCTGGCGCTCGGCGGCTACAAGCAGCCGCAGCAGCTGCTCGTTCTCGCGGCGCTGCTCGCCTTCGGCGCGCAGTTCGACGTCGTCGTCAATCTCGACGGCTTCAACGAAGTCGACGGCGCGACCGACAACGTTCAGGACGGCGTCTACCCGTACTTTCCGCACAACTGGCACCTGCACGCGCGCCGCGCGCTCGACCGCGACGCGCTGCTGCTCGTCGCGCGCGCCGAGGCAACGCGCGCCGAACGCGCGGCGCTGCGCGCACACTTTGCCGTCGCGCCGGTGCGCCACAGCGCGTTTCTGCTCGCGCTCTGGGAGGCGCTCGACCGCCGTCAGCTGGCGCGCCTGCGCGCCGACATGCTCGCGCTCGATCAGCACCTCGCCGGCGGCGAACGCCCGCCGCAGGTCAGCGGCCCGCCGCTCGCGTTTGCCGATGCCGGCGCGCTGTACGCCGAGCTCGTCGAGGTCTGGGCGCGCGCCTCGCACGAGATGGAGAGCCTCTGCCGCGGCCGCGGCATCCAGTACCTGCACTTCCTGCAGCCGAACCAGTACCTCGAAGGCTCGAAGGTGTTGACCGCCGAGGAGCGGCAGGTCGCCTGGAACCCCGACGTCGCCGACGCCGGCCGCGTCCGCGATGCCTACCCGCTGCTCATCGCGCGCGGCGCCGAGCTCGCCGGCGAGGGCGTCGACTTCCACGACCTCACCGCAATCTTCGAGCACGAACGCGGCCCGATCTACGTCGACCCCTGCTGCCACTTCAACGAACGCGGCGCGGAGCTCGTGGCGGAGGCGATTGCGGCGGCGATCGTGACGCGGAACGAGTGAGAGGAAGGCTGTTAGGCTGCTAGGCTGTCAGAAGTCGGAGAATGGACCTTTGCAGAGCACGGACCTGACGCCGCTCCTGAGGACGCGCCTCCGGTCCCCTAACAGCCTAACAGCCTGACAACCTACTCTTCCCCCACCACCCACTCCACGTGCTCCGCCGCAAACAGCCCCGGCAGCCCGCCGGTGTGCACGAACACCACCTGGTCGTCGCGGCGGATCCGGTCGTCGCGGCGGGCGGCGATCAGGGCGGCCATCGCCTTGCCGGTGTAGACCGGATCGAGGATCAGGCCCTCGTGACGCGCGGCGAGCTGCAGGGCGGCGCGGCACGCGTCGGTGTGCGCGCCGTAGTGCGCGCCAACCTGCGTCGCGTCGATGCGCGGCGCGTCGTCCGGCGGCGGCAGACCGGCGAGCGCCGCCGTGTCGCGCGCCAGCGCCGCGACGTGCGCGGCAAGCCCGGGCCGCGCGCCGACGTCGACGCCGAGGACACGCGCATGCGAGCCGAGGCCGGCGGCGAGCCCGGCCTGTGTGCCGCCCGAACCCGAGGCGGCGATCACCAGTGCGGCGTGCGGCGCCTGGGCGAGCAGCTCGATCGCGCAGCGCACGTAGCCGAGCGCGCCGACCGGCGTCGAGCCGCCGATCGGGATGGCGTACGGCCGCCGGCCGGCGGCGCGCAGCGCATCGGCCGCGGCGGTGATGCCCGCCTCGAGCGCCGCGTAGTCGTACGCCGCAATCCAGCGGATATCGGCGCCGAGCAGGCGGTCGAGCACGACATTGCCCGCCGGCACCGGCGGCTCGGGACCGCCGAGGACGAGCGTACAGCCGAGCCCGAGACGGCGCGCCGCCGCTGCCGTCAGGCGCGCGTGGTTGCTCTGCGCCCCGCCGCCGGTGACCAGCGTGTCGCAGCCCGCCGCGCGCGCCGCGGCGCACAGGTATTCGAGCTTGCGCACCTTGTTGCCGCCGCCGGCGAGCCCGGTCGCGTCGTCGAGCTTGGCGAGCAGCGCACCGGGCACCATGCCGAGCTCGGCACCGAGCCGGTCGAGCGCGACGACCGGCGTCGGCAGATGGGCAAGTGGAAGGCGCTCGTCGAGGGGCGGACGCATGCGCGCGGTCTAGCACGCTCCGGCGCGCCCTGCGCCCCTGGCGCGCCGGGCGGGAAGCTGTCGTTGCCGGTTCGCCCGTACTCGTACTCGTACACGTCTCCTCTGCGATGCTGGGACGAGTGCGTGTACGAGTACGTGTACGGGACCGGATTGGGACCCGATTGGCCCGTCCTCCGCGGGTCCGGCATCTGTGGTAAGGACCGCGTGGTGGGACTCCGACTGGCGATCGCCGCGGCGCTGCTGCTGCTGGGCACCTCCGCGGGCGCGGCGGTGCTCGACGATTTCGACACGCTCGCCGGGTGGACTGCGATCGGCACCGACGGGGTGCGCGTCGAGCTGGCGCGCGATGCCGAGGGCGACGATGCCGCGCTGCGCATCGACTACGACTTCACGCGCGGCGGGCACGTGCTGGTGCGCAAGGCGGTCGCGTTGACGCTGCCCGCCGACTACGTCTTCACGTTCCGCGCCCGCGCCGACGGGCCGCCGCTGTCGATCGAGTTCAAGCTCATCGATGCCGACGAGAGCGTCTGGTGGCATCGCGACGTCGACCTCGCGCTGCCGGCGACGTGGATCGTCCGCCGCATCCGCAAGCGGCAGATCACGTTCGCGTGGGGACCAGCCGGCGGCGGCGCACCGGGCGGGATCGCCGCGATCGAGTTCGCGATCAAGGGCGCGGCCGGCGACCGCGGCTCGCTGTGGATCGACGACCTGACGCTCACCGCGCGCCTGCCGGCGCCGCGCACGCCGCCGGTGCCGCGTGCGACCGCGTCGACCGCCGCCGACGGCGAGGGGCCGCAGCACGTGCTCGACGACGATCCGGCCACGCGCTGGCGCAGCGGCGCGCTCGGCGACGAGCAGTGGCTGAGCGTCGATTTCGGCCTGTCGCGCGAGTACGGCGGCCTGGTGATCGACTGGGACGAGCAGGACTTCGCCACCGCCTACGACGTCCTGACCTCCGACGACGGCGAGCACTGGACGACGCGCTATCACGTCACGCACGGCAACGGCGCCCGCGACGCGCTGTTCCTGCCGGACAGCGAGTCGCGCCACCTGCGCCTGCTGCTGCACGCGAGCAGCCGCGAGGCGGGATACGCGGTGCGCGCCCTGCGCCTGGTGCCGATCGAGGCGGCGGCGTCGGCCAACGCATTCTTCACCACCCGTGCCGCCGACGCACCGCGCGGCACGTTCCCGCGCTACTTCAGCGGCGAGCAGACGTACTGGACGGTGGTCGGCGCCGACGGCGACGGCGAGGAGGCGGCGCTCAACGAGGATGGCGCGCTCGAGGTCGCGCGCGGCGCTTTCTCGATCGAGCCCTTCCTGCGCGTCGACGGCCACCTGCTGTCCTGGCACGATGCCGAGCGCCGGCCGTCGCTCGCCGACGGCTGGCTGCCGATCCCGACCGTCACGTGGACGCTGCCGGATCTGCGACTGGCGATCACCGCGTTCGTCGATGGCGCGCCGGGGCAGGCGGTGCTCTACGCGCGCTACCGCGTCGAGAATCCCGGTGCCGCGACGCGCGGCGTGCGCCTGCTGCTCGCCGTGCGGCCGTTCCAGGTGCTGCCGCCGTGGCAGACGTTGAACATGATCGGCGGCGTGGCGCCGCTCGATTCGATCGCCATCGAGGAGCGCGGGCTGCGCGCCGGCGGACACACGATCGTGTCGCTGACACCGCCCACCCAGGCCGGCGCGGCGACCTTCGACGAGGGCGAGATCGTCGACCTCCTGCAACGGGAGCTGCTGCCGCGGCGGCAGGCGGTCAGCGATCCGCTCGGGCTCGCCTCAGCGGTGCTCGCCTGGGTGCTCGACGTGCCGGCGCAGGGCAGCAGCGAGGTGGTGATCGCCGTGCCGTACGGCCGCGACGCCGCGACGCACCTGCGGCACGAGGCTGCCGGTCCCGGCGCGCAGGCCGACGCCGCCGAGGCGCGCACCGCGGCGTTCTGGCGCGGGCGCGTCGGCGGCGTCGAGCTGCGCGTGCCGCCCGAGGCGCGCGCCGTGACCGACACCGTGAGGAGCACGCTCGCCTACATCCTGATCAACCGCGACGGCGCCGCGCTGCAGCCGGGCTCGCGCACCTACACGCGCTCGTGGATCCGCGACGGCGCGATGACCTCGACGGCGCTGCTCGAGATGGGGCTGCCCGATCCGGTGCGCGACTTCCTGCCGTGGTACGCCGGCTTCCAGTTCCCGAACGGCCAGATCCCGTGCGCCATCGACCGCTACGGCGCCGATCCACTGCCCGAACACGACAGCAACGGCGAGTTCCTGTACGCGCTCGCCGAGTACTACCGCTACACGCACGACGTCGGCCTCGTGTACCGGCTCTGGCCGCACGCGGTGGCGGCGCTCGATTACCTCGAGCGCCTGCGCGCCGAGCGCCTGACGGCCGAGTACGAGTCCGGCCCGCAGCGCATCTTCCGCGGCCTGCTGCCGGAATCGATCAGCCACGAGGGCTATGCGCAGCGGCCGGTGCACTCGTACTGGGACGACTTCTACGCGCTGCGCGGCCTGAAGGATGCCGTGCTGCTCGCCCGGGTGGTCGACGATCCCGCCGTCGCCCGGCGCGCCGCGGCGCTGCGCGACGGTCTGCAGGCCGATCTGCACGCCTCGATCGCCGCCGTGATGGAGCAGCGCGCGCTCGACTACATCCCCGCCTCGGCCGATCTCGGCGACTTCGATCCGAGCTCGACGACGATCGCGCTCGAGCCCGGCGGCGAGCAGGCGCGCCTGCCGGCCGGGGCGCTGGCAACGACGTTCGCCCGCTACGTCGACGAGGTGCGCGCGCGGCGCGACCGCGACGCCTCGTGGGAGAACTACGCGCCGTACGAGCTGCGCATCGTCGGCACGCTGGTGCGCCTCGGCGAGCGCGCCGCGGCGCTCGAGGTGCTCGACTGGCTGATGACCGGGCGGCGGCCGGCGGCGTGGAACCACTGGGGCGAAATCGTCTGGCGCGACCCGCTCGCGCCGCGCTTCATCGGCGACATGCCGCACACCTGGGTGGCGGCGGGATTCGTCGAGGCGGTGCGCACGATGTTCGCCTACGAGCGCGAGGACGATGACGCCCTGGTGCTCGCCGCCGGCCTGCCGCGCGCCTGGGTGGAGGCGCCCGGCGGCACCGGCGTCCGCCGCCTGCCGACGCAGTACGGCGTCCTGAGCTACGCACTGCACGGCACGCCCGACGGGCGCACGACGATGACGCTGTCCGGCGTGCTCGCCATGCCCGCCGGCGGCCTCGTCCTGCAGCCGCCGCTGCCGGCCACGCCACGCACCATCACCATCGACGGGAAACCGCTCGACGCCGCGCTCGGTGAGATTGTGGTGCAGACACTGCCCGCTACCGTGGTGTTCGAACCGTGATGCCAGCAATCGGCCGTCAGCGGTCAGCGGTCAGCCGGAGGCGCGGAGCTGACGGCTGAGCGCTGACCGCTGACCGCTTGTCTTCCGGGAGTTCCTGTGACCGACCTCGCCTTCCTGCATGATCCGACGCCGCGCGGGCGGCTGCTGTCGAACGGGCGCTACCGCGTGCTGCTCACCGGGGCGGGCAGCGGCAGCTCGCACTGGGGCGAGGTGCAGCTCACCGGCTGGGACGGATCGCGCCTCGAGGACGATGCCGGCCTGTTCGTCTACCTGCGCGATCGCGACCGCGGCCAGGTGTGGAGCCTCGGCGCGCAGCCCTGCGGGGTCGACGGCGCCGAGGCGTATGCGGCGCGCGGCGAGGACGGCGGCGTGGTGCTGACGCGCGTCCAGCACGACGTCGAGGCGCAGCTCGCGGTCTGTGTCCTTCCCGATGTCGATGCGGAGCTGCGTCGCCTGACCGTGCGCAACACCGGCCGCCGGCGCGTGCGCCTCGCGATCACCGCCGCCGCCGACATCGTCCTCAACACGGCCGCGGCGCACGCCGCGCATCCGGCGTTCTCGAAGCTCTTCGTGCAGACCGAGCGCCTGCCCGGCGGCGATGGACTCCTCGCCCGCCGGCGCCCGCGCAGCGCCGGCGAGCAGCCGCCGCTGCTCGCGCTGCGCGGCTTCGGCGGCCGCGGTGCCTGGCAGATCGAGACCGACCGGGCGCGCTTCCTCGGCCGCAACCGCGGCGCGGCGGCGCCGCGGGCCGTCGCCGCGGAGGGCGCGCTCTCCGGCACGGTCGGCAGCGTGCTCGATCCGGTCGCCGTGCTGCGCCGCGACCTCACGCTGGCGCCCGGCGCCACGGCGACGCTCGAACTCGTGCTCGCCGCCGGCGGCGAGCGCGCGGCGCTGCT
>CBFGUK010000062.1:0-23728 GCA_965651925.1 uncultured bacterium
CTGATCGCGGCCGGCGTCGACGCGGCCGTTGCGGCGGACATCCGGCAGCGTCAGGACGAGGTGACGCTGGCGGAGATGTACCTGCGCGACCAGGCGATGCGGGAGCAGTGGATCGACACGCCGCGCTTCGTCGACGCGATGGCGGCGCTCGAGGCGCAGCGCGTCTCGCTCCGCGCCGAGATCGGCGATGGGGCCTACGACCGCTATCTCGCGGCGCGCGGCGAACCGAACCGCGTCCGCGTCGACGACGTGATGACCGCCTCGCCGGCGGCCGCCGCCGGCCTGCAGATCGGCGACATCGTGCTGCGCTACGGCGAGGTGCGCATCTTCCAGCCCGGCGATCTCGTCAGCGAGACGCGGGCGGGCACCGCGGGCGAGCCGGTGCGTGTCGAGGTGTTGCGCGCCGGCCGGCGCCTCACGGTCGATGTGCCGCGCGGGCCGCTCGGCCTGCGCATCGCCGGCACGCTCGACGCGCCCGACGAGGGGTGAGCGTCAGAGCAGCGGGCTCGCCGGCAGATCGGTGCGTCCCATGAGGTACTCATCGACGCCGCGCGCGCACTCGCGGCCTTCCCAGATCGCCCACACCACCAGCGACTGGCCGCGGCGCGCATCGCCACACACGAACACGCCGGGCTCGCTCGTCATGTAGCTCGCGTCAGCGACGACATTGCTGCGCTCGTCGGTCTTGAGGCCGAGCTCGGTGATCGGCCCTTCGGTCTCCGGCCCGAGGAAGCCGAGCGCGAGCAGCACGAGGTCCGCCTTGATCCGGAACTCGCTGCCGGGGATCTCGCGCATCTGCGGCCGGCCGTTCTCGCCGGTCGCCCACTCGAGGCGCACCGCCTCGATCTCGGTCACCCGCCCGCTCTCGCCGATGAACCGCTTCGTGTTGATGCTCCAGTCGCGGATGACGCCCTCTTCGTGCGAGCTCGAGGTGCGCAGGATCATCGGCCAGTACGGCCACGGCATGTCCGGCGTGCGGGACTGCGGCGGCTGCGGCAGCAGCTCGAACTGATGCACCGAGCGCGCGCCGTGGCGGTTCGAGGTGCCGAGGCAGTCCGAACCGGTATCGCCGCCGCCGAGGATGATCACGTGCTTGCCGGCGGCGCTGATCTGGTCGGGCACCGCGTCGCCGGCGACGACCTTGTTCTGCTGCGGCAGGAACTCCATCGCGAAATGGATCCCGTCGAGCTCGCGACCGGGAATGGGGAGATCGCGCGGACGGGTCGCGCCGGCGGCGAACACGACCGCGTCGAACTCGCGCCGCAGCTGCGCGGTGGTGATGTCGACCCCGACGTTCACCCCCGGCCGGAACGTGACCCCTTCGGCCTCCATCTGGCGCATGCGGAAGTCGATGAGGTGCTTCTCCATCTTGAAGTCGGGGATGCCGTAGCGCAGCAGGCCGCCGATGCGGTCGGCGCGCTCGAACACGGTGACGAGATGGCCGGCGCGCGCCAGCTGCTGCGCGCAGGCGAGGCCGGCGGGCCCCGAGCCGATCACGGCGATCGACTTGCCGGTCCGCCGCGCCGGGACCTGCGGGACCACCCAGCCGGCCTGCAGCGCGTGATCGATCGTCTGCTTCTCGATCTGCTTGATGGTGACCGGATCGTCGTTGATGTTGAGGACGCAGGCTTCCTCGCACGGCGCCGGACACACCCGGCCGGTGAACTCGGGGAAGTTGTTCGTCGAGTGGAGCCGCTCGATCGCCGTGTGCCAGCGGCCGCGATAGATGAGGTCGTTCCAGTCGGGGATCAGGTTCCCGAGCGGGCAGCCCTTGTGGCAGAAGGGAATGCCGCAATCCATGCAGCGCGCGCCCTGTGCCTGGAGCGCCGCGTCATCGAGCTTGCCCTCGAGCTCGCGCCAGTCCTTCAGCCGTTCCGCGACCGGCCGCCGCGGCGGGATCGTCCGCTCGATTTCGAGAAATCCGGTGATCTTGCCCATGCCTGTCTTCCCCGATCTCACGGCGTGACGGTCACCCGTCGGTACCCGGCGCGGATCGCTGCCGACCCGTCACCGTCCCCAGGGTATCGGTCACGCACCTCATCTAGATGCTCGCCAGCTTCGCCGCGTCCGAGTCGAGATGCTGCTTCGCCAGGATGCGGCGGTACTCGGTCGGCATCACCTTGATGAAGCGCGACGCGTACGCCGGCCAGTCGGCCAGAATGCGCGCCGCGACGGTGCTCTGCGTCAGCTCGTGATGCCGCTCGACGAGGGCACGCACCTGCGACTGGTCGGCCGCGTCGAGCGGATCGAGGTCCACCATGCCGCGATTGCAGCGGATGGCGAAGTCGCCGTCCTCGTCGAGCACGTACGCCACCCCGCCGCTCATGCCGGCGGCGAAGTTGCGGCCCGTCTGCCCGAGCACGACCACGAGCCCCTTGGTCATGTATTCGCACCCGTGGTCGCCGACGCCCTCGACCACCGCCGTGGCGCCGCTGTTGCGCACGCCGAAGCGCTCGCCGGCCATGCCGCGCAGGAACACCTCGCCGCCGGTGGCGCCGTACAGCGAGACGTTGCCGACGATGATGTTCTCCTCCGGCACGAACGTCGCGGTGGTCGGCGGCACGACGACGATGCGGCCGCCCGACATGCCCTTGCCGAAGTAGTCGTTCGCGTCGCCCTCGAGGTGGACCGAGAGCCCGTTCGCCATGAAGGCGCCGAAGCTCTGGCCGGCGGAACCGGTGAAGCTGATGCGGATCGTCTCCGCCGGCAGGCCGTGTTCGCCCCAGCGGCGCGACACCTCGGCCGAAAGCATCGTGCACACCGTGCGGTTGATGTTGCGGATCGGCAGCGCGATCTCGACCGCCGTGCCGTGCTCGAGCGCCGGGCGGGCGAGCTCGAGCAGCTGGGCGTCGAGCGCCTTGTCGAGGCCGTGATCCTGGCTCGTCACGCAGCGCGTGGCGATCTCCGCCGGCACCTCGGGGCGGTGCAGGATCTGCGTCAGGTCGACGCCGCGCGCCTTCCAGTGCTCGATGGCATCGCGCGCATCGAGCCGGTCGACGCGACCGATCATCTCGTCGATGGTGCGGAAGCCGAGCTGCGCCATGTACTCGCGCACCTCTTCGGCGAGGAACAGCATGAAGTTCACGACGTGCTCGGGCTTGCCCTCGAACTTCGCCCGCAGGCGCGGGTCCTGCGTCGCGATGCCGACCGGACAGGTATTGAGGTGGCAGACGCGCATCATGATGCAGCCCGAGGCGACCAGCGCGGCGCTGGCGAAGCCGTACTCCTCGGCGCCGAGCAGCGCGGCGATGACCACGTCGCGCCCGGTCTTGAGCTGCCCGTCGGTCTCGACGCGGATGCGGCCGCGCAGGTCGTTCATCACCAGCACCTGCTGCGTCTCGGCGAGGCCGAGCTCCCACGGGATGCCGGCGTGCTTGATCGACGTCTGCGGCGAGGCGCCGGTGCCGCCGTCGTAGCCGCTGATCAGCACGACGTCGGCCTTCGCCTTCGACACGCCCGCGGCGACGGTGCCGACGCCGACCTCGGCGACGAGCTTGACGCTGATGCGCGCCCGGTCGTTCGCGTTCTTCAGGTCGTGGATCAGCTGCGCGAGATCCTCGATCGAGTAGATGTCGTGATGCGGCGGCGGCGAGATCAGGCCGACGCCCGGCGTCGAGTAGCGGATCTTCGCGATGTACTCGTCGATCTTGTGGCCCGGGAGCTGGCCGCCCTCGCCGGGCTTGGCGCCCTGGGCCATCTTGATCTGCAGCTCGTCGGAATTGACGAGATAGTAGCTCGTCACGCCGAAGCGCCCCGAGGCGACCTGCTTGATCGCGCTGCGCCGCAAATCGCCGTTCGCATCGGGCGCGAAGCGTACCGGATCCTCGCCGCCCTCACCGGTGTTCGACTTGCCGCCGATGCGGTTCATCGCGATGGCCAGGTTCTCGTGCGCCTCGCGGCTGATCGAGCCGAGCGACATCGCGCCGGTCTTGAACCGCGTGACGATCTCGTTGGCCGGCTCGACCTCCTCGAGCGGAATCGGCTTCGACGGCTTGAAGCGCAGCAGGCCGCGCAGCGTGCTGATCTCGCGGCTCGCGTCGTCGACCAGCCGCGTATACTCCTTGAACAGCGCGTAGCTGCCCTTGCGCACCGCGTGCTGCAGCCTGGCGATCGACTCCGGGTTGTACATGTGGAACTCGCCGCGGCGGCGCCACTGGTACTGGCCGCCGACGTCGAGGTCGCCGTCGAGCGACGGCGACACCGCGAACGCGTGGTGATGCCGTGCCTGGCACTCCTCGGCGATCACGTCGAGCCCGATGCCCTCGATGCGCGACGGCGTCCACGTGAAGTAGCGGTCGATCACCTCGCGGTTCAGGCCGATCGCCTCGAAGATCTGCGCGCCGCGGTAGCTCTGCAGCGTCGAGATCCCCATCTTCGAGGCGACCTTCAGCAGGCCCTTGGTGATCGCCTTGACGTAGTGCGCAATCGCCTCTTCCTCGCCGACGCCCTTCAGCACCCCGGTGCGGATCATGTCGACGAGCGTCTCGAACGCGAGGTAGGGATTGATCGCCGCGCAGCCGTAGCCGAGGAGCAGCGCGAAGTGCATCACCTCGCGCGGTTCGCCGGATTCCAGCGCCAGCCCGCAGCGCGTGCGGGTTCCGGCGCGGATGAGGTGATGGTGCACGGCGCCGACGGCGAGCAGGCTCGGAATCGGCGCGTGCTGCGCGTCGATGTCGCGGTCCGACAGCACCAGAATGCTCGCGCCGTCCGCCACCGCCGCCTCGGCGCGCGCGCAGAGCTCGTCGAGCGCCGCCCGCAGGCCGGCACCGCCCGCGGCGACCGGATAGCGGATCGGCAGCGTCACGGCGCGCAGGCCGTCGCGCGGAATGGCGCGGATCTGTGCGAGCTGCGCGTTGGTGAGAATCGGCGTTTCGAGGCGCAGCTGGTGGCAGTGCTCGGGCGTTTCCTCGAACAGGTTCCGCTCCGGGCCGATGGTCGTCACCGCCGACATGACGAGGTCCTCGCGGATCGGGTCGATCGGCGGGTTGGTCACCTGGGCGAAGAGCTGCTTGAAGTAGTTGAACAGCGGCTGCGGCTTGTTCGACAGCACGGCGAGCGGCGTGTCGGTGCCCATCGAGCCGACCGCCTCCTGGCCGTTGATCGCCATCGGCGCCATGAGAATCCGGAGATCCTCGAGCGTGTAGCCGAAGGCCTGCTGGCGGGTGAGCAGATCCTCGCCGGGCTCCACCACCGTGACGGTGCCGGTCGGCGCCGGCAGCGTCTCCTGGCGCACGAGGTGCAGATCGACCCACGTGCGGTAGGGATGGCGCGCCGCCATGCCTTCCTTGATCTCCTCGTCGGCGATGATGCGCCCCTGCTGCGTGTCGACGAGGAACATGCGCCCGGGCTGCAGCCGGTCCTTGTGCAGCACGTTCTCCGGCGCGATGTCGAGGACGCCGACCTCGGAGGCCATGACCACGAAGCCGTCCTTGGTGACGACGTAGCGCGACGGCCGCAGGCCGTTGCGGTCGAGCACCGCACCGATCACCGTGCCGTCGGTGAACGCGATCGACGCCGGTCCGTCCCACGGCTCCATCAGACACGAGTGGTACTCGTAGAACGCCTTCTTCGCGTCGCTCATCGTCTCGTGGTTCTGCCACGCCTCGGGGATCATCATCATGATCCCGTGCGGCAGGGAGCGACCGGTATGCGTGAGCAGCTCGAGCGCGTTGTCGAACATCGCCGAGTCCGAGCCGTTCGGCTCGATGATCGGCCGGATCTTCGCGATGTCGTCGCCGAACAGCGGCGAGACGAACTGGCTTTCGCGCGCGTGCATCCAGTTGATGTTGCCGCGCAGCGTGTTGATCTCGCCGTTGTGGGCGATGAAGCGGTACGGGTGCGCGCGGTCCCAGGACGGCAGCGTGTTGGTCGAGAAGCGCTGGTGCACGAGCGCCAGGGCGCTGGTCAGCGTCGGATCGACCAGATCGAGGTAGAACAACGGGATCTGCTCGGGCAGCAGCAGCCCCTTGTAGAGCAGCGTCCGCGACGAGAGGCTCGGAACGTAGAAGAACTCGCGGTCGTTGAGGTTCGATTCGCGGATCTGTCGCTCGATGCGCTTGCGGATGACGAACAGCTTGCGCTCGAGCGCCGCCTGGTCCGGCGTGCGCGCGCCGCGGCCGATGAAGATCTGCCGGATCTCGGGCAGGTTGCGCCGCGCGAGACTGCCGCACCGGCTCTCGTCGACCGGCACGGTGCGCCAGCCGAGCAGGCGCTGCCCCTCCTCGCGCACGATCTTCGCGAACGCCTGCTCGCAGAAGTTGCGCTCCTGCACGTCGCGCGGCAGGAACACGAGCCCGACGCCGTAGTCGCCGGCCGGCGGCAGCACGATGTCGATCGCGGCGCACGCGTTGCGCAGGAACTCGTCCGGCACCTGGATGAGGATGCCCGCCCCGTCGCCGGTTTCCGGATCGCAGCCGCAGGCGCCGCGGTGCGTGAGGTTCTGCAGCACCGTGAGGCCGCGCTCGATGATCGCATGCGAGCGCGTGCCGTCGATGTTGGCGACGAACCCGACGCCGCAGGCGTCGTGCTCGAAGGCCGGATCGTACAATCCCTGTCGCTTCAGCGTGTGCCGCATCGCTGTACCTCTCTCACCCCGTGGACTTGGCCGGTTCCAGGAGCTTCGCCACCGAACGCCGCGGCTTGCGCGGCACGGCGAGCTCCGGCCGCACGACGAACTGCCGCTCGGTGTGCGTCGACAGCACCACCATCGTTTCGGTGCGCGCCACCCCCTCCACGGCACGCAGGTGACTGATCAACTGCTCGAGCGTCGAGGTGTCGGCCGTCTTCACCTTGAGCATCAGGGTGTAGCTGCCGGTGACGTGATGGCACTCGAGCACCTCGGGACGGTGCGCGATCTGCACCTCGATGTCGCGGATGCCGCCCGGCGTTGCCGTGACGACGCCGATGAACGCACTGATGTCGCAGCCGAGCCGCCGGGCATCGACGAGCGCGGTGTAGCCGGTGATCACCCGGCTCTCCTCGAGCTTCTTGATGCGCTCGATCACCGCCGGCGCCGACAACCCGACCCGCTCGCCGATCTTCGCGAGCGGCATCTTGCAGTGCTCCTGGAGCAACCCGACGATCTGCAGATCGATGGCGTCGAGCTCGACTTGCTGCTGGTCGAATTTCATAAGGTCTGGAGCGCGATTATTCGAAGGACAAACCGAAATCAAGGTCGCCTCCGAACAAAATTCGGCCGTTTGTGGATTTGACGGAATTTTCTCAGGTCCACCACGCCGCTGCCACGCCTTCTCCGATCCCGTCTGACGGGGATCAGATCGGACGGTTCCGCGCGTCGTCCGCGAGGCGCCCTCCCCCATCCGGCACGAGACGGACAGTTGAGCCTGCCGACGACACGCCGCGCGATCTCCCACCGTGTGCACCGGGAGCGGGCAGCGTGTGCGCGCCGCGCAGCGTTGCGATGCCACCGCATTAATGTCCCGCATAGCTGCACGACAGATATGCACTGAAGGAATTGATTTCGTTTTACACAGTTTTCTACACGCACGACATCTTCAGAGATCACCCGGCAGCCGTGCGACAGCATGGCACGCAGCGGAAAGGGATCGGGCATGCCGAGCGAACGAGGACGGATGGGAGCGATCGCCGCACTGGCGGTGGGAATCGTGGCGCTGTGGTGGCCGGTGGCGACGGAGGCGATGTGCTGCGCCTGCAAGGGCGGCGCGTGCGGCGCCGGCTTCTGCGTCGACGGCGTCGCGGACACCCTCGCCTGCTCCCATCTCTGCGTCGACGCGGGCTGCGGCTCGCTGGTGTACCACAACAGCGACAGCTGCGACCTCGGCTGCGATGTCGCCGGGCCGCTGCCGAGTGCGACGCCGAGCAGCACGCCGACGGCGACCGGAACGCCAACCGACACGCCGACGCCGTCGCCGACTCCCTCGTCGACCGCCACCGTGCCCCCGACCCCGACGATCACCCGGACGCCGACGATCACGCCGACCCCGGTGCAGTGCTGCCAGTGCGCCGACACCAACTCGTGCGGTCAGCCGGTGATGCCCTCCACATGCGCCCCTGGCTGCACGCTGCATCACGATGCCTCCTGCGATTCGCGCGTCGGCGGTCAGAATCTCTGCCTGACCAACACGCCGACGCGCACGTTCACACTGACGCCGACGATCACGCCGACGGCGACCGCCACGGCGACGGTGACCGCCTCGCCGACCCGGACCGACACGCCGAAGATTCCGAGCGAGATCGATCCGTACAAGTGTTACCGGATCAAGCGGCAGGATCGCGTCCCGGCGCGCACGGTGACGCTCATCGATCAGTTCGAGAACAAGCGCACGGCAGTGCTCAAGCCCTTCCTGCTCTGCAATCCGGCGCTGCGCCGCAGCGCCTCGCCGCTGCCGACCAAGGCGCCGCCGCCCGGCCCCCCCACCGCCGGCCCCTCGCCGACGCCTACACCGCTGCCGCTCGAGCACCCCCAGGACCACCTCGTGTGCTACCGCATCCGCGACAGCCGCGAGGCGTCGCAGCCGAAGTTCCGCCCCGTGCAGGTGAAGGTCCGCAACGAGGTCGAGCCCGGCGTCGAAGTCGAGGAGACCTACGAGGTGCTGAAGCCCGACCTCATCTGCCTGCCGTCGGTGACGCAGATGCTGTAGGCAAGACGCGGAGAGCGCGGAGCCCGCAAGGGCGGCTCCGCATCTCCGCTGTGCGACGGCTTACGCGACTGGGGCGCGCAGCGCGCGGCCGCCCTCGGCGATCAGCAGCCCGGCGAGCGCGAACAGCGCAATCGCCACGAGGGCATTGAGTGCGTCCGCGGCGCCCGGCACGCCGCCCGCGAACAGGACGCCGGCGACGGCGCTGGCCTGCAGGACCAGCGCCCAGAGCGTGATGGTCATCACGAACAGCATCGGCAGCAGCGTGAACCAGTAACGCTGGCGCGTGCGGTGCAGCCAGACGCTCACCGCGAGCAGCGTCAGGGCGGCGAGCAGCTGGTTGCTGGTGCCGAACAGCGTCCAGAAGGTGCGGTACGAATGTTCGCTCGAGGTCACCACCAGCACCGCCGGCGGCAGCACGGTCGCCGCCGTCGCCAGCACCGCGCCACGGCGCGAGCCGACCCCGAGAAGCTCCTGCACGATGTAGCGTCCGAGCCGGGTGCTGACGTCGAGCGTGTCGAACACGAAGGTCGAGAACGCCATGGCGCCGAAGGTCGTCGCGAAGGCGAGGTGCTGTTCGCCGATCAGCACGGCGAGAAAGCGCCCCAGGCCCTCGCCGTAGAGCGCGCCCGGCGCCTTGCCCTGCGCCCCCTCGCTGCTGACGATCATGATCGTCGCCAGCGCAATCACCGCGACCAGCCCTTCGAGCAGCATCGCCCCGTAGCCGATCGGCTGGCAGTGTGTCTCCTTGTCGATCTGCTTCGACGTCGTGCCGGAGCAGACCAGGCCGTGAAATCCCGAGCACGCCCCGCACGCGATGGTGACGAAGAGGAACGGGAACAGCGCCCCCGTCGGGCCCGGCGCCTCCCAGGTCTTGAACGCCGGCTGCTCGACCGTGAAGCCGCCGAAGAAGATGCCGATGATGCCGACGGCGAGCGCGAGGTAGAGGACGAAGCCGCCGAGATAGCCGCGCGGTTGCAGCAGCGCCCACACCGGCACCAGCGAGGCGACGAAGCAGTACGCGAGGATGATCAGCCCCCACGCCGTCGGCCCGAGCAGGAGCAGCGTCGACAGCTGGGTGCCGAGCCAGACCACGGCGAGCACCGCCGGCACGAAGATCACCGTCTGTACCGACAGCGGGATCCGCGTCCGGCCGGCGAGTCCCATCAGCAGCGACAGCACGAGATAGAGCACGCTCGCCAGCGCCACGGCGCCGCCGGGATTGAACTGCAGCGCGGCGCCATCGAGATCCTCGCCGCCGCCGACGAACGTGCTGGCGGTGATCTGGGTGAAGGCGACGATGACGTAGATCAGCGCCAGCCAAATGAAGAGCATGATCGCCAGCCATGCCCGCTCGCCGAGGTTCTCCTTGACGATCTCGGCAATCGAACCGCCGCGGTGCCGCACCGAGGCGATGAGGCTCGAGAAGTCGTGCACGGCGCCGATGAACACGACGCCGAAGCCGATCCACAGCAGACAGGGCAGCCAGCCGAACTGCTGACAGGCGAGGATCGGTCCGGCGATCGGCCCGGCCGCGGCGATCGCGCTGAAGTGCTGGCCGAGGAGATAGAACGGGCGCGTCGGCACGAAGTCGACGCCGTCGTTGACCGCCACCGCCGGCGTCACCGCCCCGTCGTCGAGCCGGTACTGCCGCGCGACGAAGCCACCGTAGAACGTGTAGCCGAGAACCAGAACCGCGATCGCGAGCGTCGCCAGCAGGGGCAGCGTCATCCCCGGCCGAATGGCGCGCAGCTGCCGCGAGGTCAAGACGAGCGAGGCGGTTCACGACGGCGCACGGCGTGCGGGGCTCCGCGTCGCCGCGCCTGCGCGGCGCGTGTCTTACGCGGCGCCGGTCAGCCAGGCGGCGCCGATGACGCCGGCGGAATCGCCGAGCTGGTGGCGGACGATCGGGGTACGCAGCTCGTCGTTGAAGACGTAGCGCGCCACCGCGGCGCGGCCGGCGGTGTAGAGCTCGTCGGTCTTCGACACCCCGCCGCCGAGCACGACGCAGTCGGGATCGAGGATCGTGATCAGGTTCGCCAGGGCGCGGCCGAAGCGGTCGAGGAACTCCTCGAACGCCCGGTGCGCGATCGCCTCGCCGCCGCGCGCGCGCGCGACGATCTCGCCCATGCGCACCGCGGAGCCGCCGAGCGCGACGTAGCGGCGTTCGACCGCCGGCCCGCTGATGAGGCTCTCGACGCAGCCGCGCTGCCCGCAGTAGCAGGGGGGTCCGGCGGGATCGATCGCGTGATGCCCCCACTCGCCGGCGATGTGCTGCGGCCCCGACCACAGCCGGCCGTCGAGCACGATGCCGCCGCCGACGCCGGTGCCGAGGATGACCCCGAACACCACGCGCGCGCCGCGCCCCGCCCCGGCGCGCGCCTCGGCGAGCGCGAAGCAGTTCGCGTCGTTCTCGACCACCACCGGCACGGCGAGCCGGCGTGCGAGATCGCCGGGCAGATCGCGGCCGTTCAGGCACGTCGTGTTGCAGTTCTTCATCAGGCCGGTACGCGTCGAGACCGCGCCCGGCGTGCCGACGCCGACCGTCGCCGCGCAGGCGGGCTGTGCGGCGCGCAGCGTGTCGCACAGGTCGCCGATGGTCTCGACGATGTGCGCATAGCCGCGCGCCGCCTCGGTGGGCACGCGCCGTCGCTCGACGATGCGGCCGTCGGCGTCGTTCAGCACGACGCCCTCGATCTTCGTGCCGCCGAGGTCGATGCCGAGGCGCAGCGCCATGCGGCGCCCAGATGGCCACAGATCGCGACGGCGGCGCAATGTGCCACCGCGTTGGCTCCGGTGGAATGCGTCCGCTATAGGACCGGGATTCTCGGGCGCAGCCCAGGAGGTCCGCTCCGCATGTCCAGCTCTCGCGGTCGCACGCTGCTCATCGTCGTCATCCTGCTCTCCGCCATCCTGCTCGCGGCGGGCAACATTTTCTGCCACGCGCTGGTCGTCCAGGAGCTCACCGGCGCGGCACCGGAGACGATCGCCGCCCAGGGCGACTGGCCGCAGCAGCTCCTGCATTCGATCGGCCAGTCGCTCGCGCGCCGGCCGGAGTTCGTCTGGTTCTTCAGCGGCGCTCCGCTGCTCGTCGGCCTGGTGCTCGCGCTGCTCGTCGGCCTGCGCCGCAACGGCGCCGCGCCGGCGGCCGCCCCGGCCACGGAGACGGACGCGGACCCCGCCACCGCCGGCGCGCTGCGCCTGCTCGCACTGCTGCAGAAGGAAGGGCGCCTCGTCGACTTCCTCGAGGAGGACATCGAGCCGTACAGCGATGCGCAGGTCGGGGCCGCCGTGCGCGCCATTCATGCCGGCTGTCGCAAGGCGCTGCACGAACGCATGCAGATCACTCGCATCTACCCCGACGAGGACGGTGCGACGGTCGAGGTGCCGGCGGGGTTCGATGCCGCCGAGCTGCGGCTCACCGGCAACGTGCACGGCGAGCCGCCCTTCCGCGGCGTCCTGCAGCACGGCGGCTGGCGGGCCGCGGGCGTCGATCTGCCGCGCGGCACCGGGCTCGATCCCACGGTACTCGCGCCCGCCGAGGTGGAGATCGCGTAGCGGGTGGCGATTCGCCCCGCGCGCACGGATACTGAACCGCCGGAACCGTGGTGCGTCACTGCGCCGCGCCGGCAACAGGCGGCGCCGCGCCCGACGCGGCCCGCGGGGACGCCAATCAGCGCAACGGTCACGCACATGGCAGCACGCTTCGTCGTCGGTATCGATCTCGGCACCACGAATTCCGTGGTCGCGTACGTCCCGGTGGACGGGTCCGCCCCGATCGCCACCCTGCCCATCCCGCAGATCACCGAGCCCGGAACCATCGAGGCGCTGCCGCAGCTGCCCTCGTTCGGCTACCTGCCGGCGAGCGGCGAGCTGCCGGAGCAGGCGGTACGCCTGCCGTGGGGCGGGCCGACCGACCTCGTCGTCGGCAGCTTCGCGCAGCGACGCGGCAGCGAAGTCCCCGATCGCGTCATCGCGTCGGCGAAATCGTGGCTGTCGCACAGCGGTACCGATCGGTCGGCGGCGATCCTGCCGTGGGCCGCGCCCGACGACGTGCCGAAGCTCTCGCCCGTCGAGGCCTCGGCGCGCTGGCTCGCCCATCTTGCCGCCGCGTGGAACGCGGCGTTTCCCGACGCGCCGCTCGCCGAGCAGGACGTGCTGCTCACCGTGCCGGCGTCCTTCGATCCCGCGGCGCGCGAACTGACGCTGGAGGCCGCCACGGAGGCGGGGCTGCCGCCGGTGACGCTGCTCGAGGAGCCGCAGGCGGCGCTCTACGCGTGGATCGACACGACCGGCGAGGACTGGCGACGCCAGGTCGCGGTCGGCGACGCGCTGCTGGTGTGCGACGTCGGCGGCGGCACCTCGGACTTCAGCCTCATCGCCGCCCGCGATGACGGCGGCTCGCTGACACTCGAGCGCGTCGCGGTCGGCGATCACATCCTGCTCGGCGGCGACAACATGGACCTCGCCCTCGCCTACGCGGTGCGCGAGCGCGTCGCGCAGGACGGCACACAGCTCGATGCCTGGCAGCTGCGCGGACTGGTGGCGAGCTGCCGCGCCGCGAAGGAGCGCCTCCTGGCCGCCGACCCGGACGAGCGGCTGCCGGTGGCGATCCTCGGTCGCGGCCGCAAGGTGATCGGCGGCGCACTGAAGGTCGACGTCGTCCGCGCCGATGCCGAGGCGGCGCTGGTCGACGGTTTCTTCCCGCACTGCGAGCGCGACGCGCGCCCGCAGGCACCGCGCCGCGCCGGCCTGCAGGAGCTCGGCCTGCCCTACGCCGCCGACGCGGCGATCACGCGCCACCTCGCGCAGTTCCTCGGCCGCCATGCCGAGGCCGGCACCGCGCCGACGGCGGTGCTGTTCAACGGCGGCGTGATGCGCGCGCCGGCGCTGCGCGAGCGGCTGCTCGCCGTGCTGGCGAGCTGGTACCCGGAGGCCACGGTGCGCGCGCTCGCCGGTGCCGATCCCGAGTTCGCCGTCGCCCGCGGCGCGGCGTACTACGGCCTCGCGCGCCGCGGGCGCGGCGTGCGCATCCGCGGCGGCACGGCGCGCACGTTCTACGTCGGCATCGAGACGGCGATGCCGGCGGTGCCCGGCATGCGGCCCCCGATCAAGGCATTGTGCGTCGTCCCGCAGGGGCTCGAGGAAGGCAGCGCCGTCGAGCTGCCGGCGCAGGAGCTCGGACTCGTGGTCGGCGAGCCGACGGAGTTCCGCTTCCTCAGCTCGACCACGCGTCGCGACGATCATCCCGGCCAGCTGCTCGACACCTGGGATCCCGACGACCTGATCGAGCTCGAGCCGCTGCACGCGACGGTCGACTGGACCGGCCACGAGGGCACCACGGTCCCCGTGCATCTCGAAGCGCGCGTCACCGAGCTCGGCGTGCTCGAGCTGTGGTGCGTCAGCCGCGACGGCCGCCAGCGCTGGAAGATCGAGTTCAGCGTCCGCGAGCCGTGACCTGCCGCATCCCCGCGTCCCTCTGACCATGGCAGCGCGCTTCATCGTCGGCATCGACCTCGGCACGACCAACTCGGCGGTCGCCTACGTCGATACGCAGGGCGGCGGGCGCGCGATCGAGTCGTTCGCGATCCCGCAGCTCGTCGACGAGGCGACGATCGCCGCGCGCGAGACGCTGCCGTCCTTCCTCTATCTCGGCGGCGCACACGACATCGCGCCGGGCGCGCTGGCGCTGCCGTGGGATGCGGCACGCGACTATGCCGTCGGCGAGTTCGCCCGCGTCCAGGGGGCGCGCGTGCCCGGCCGCCTGGTCTCGTCGGCGAAATCCTGGCTCTGTCACGGCGGCGTCGATCGCGACGCGCCGATCCTGCCGTGGGCGGCGGCGGAGGACGTGCGCAAGCTCTCGCCGGTCGAGGCCTCGGCGCGCGTCCTCGCCCATGTCCGCGACGCGTGGGCCCAGCGCTTCCCGGACGCGCCACTCGAGGCGCAGGACGTGATGCTCACCGTGCCGGCGTCATTCGACGAGGTGGCACGCGAGCTCACCGTCGCCGCCGCACAGCGCGCCGGACTGCCCCGCGTGACGCTGCTCGAGGAGCCGCAGGCGGCGTTCTACGCGTGGATCGGCGCGCACGCCGACGACTGGGAGACACGCCTGCGCCCGCACCGGCTGGCGCTGGTGATCGACGTCGGCGGCGGCACCACCGACTTCAGCCTCGTCCGCATCCGGCCCGACGGCGACCGCCTGGCACTCGAGCGCCTCGCGGTCGGCGATCACATCCTGCTCGGCGGCGACAACGTCGACGTCGCGCTCGCGCGCCTGCTCGAGCCGCGCCTCGGCGAGCGCCTCGACAGCCAGCGCTGGCATGCCCTCACCACGTTGTGCCGCGCGGCGAAGGAGACGTTGCTCGGTGACGACGCGCCGGCCGAGGTCCCGGTGCGCCTCGTCGGGCGCGGTCGCGCGGTGGTCGGCGGCGCGCTGCAGGCGATGCTGAGCCGCGCCGAGGTCGAGGCACTGGTCCTCGACGGCTTCTTTCCGCTCGTGCCGGCCGACGCGCGACCGCGGCGCACGCCGCGCGCCGGCCTGCAGGAGTTCGGACTGCCGTTCGCCGCCGAGGCGGAGGTGTCGCGCCATCTCGCCGCGTTCCTGTCCCAGCACGCCGGCGACCGGCTCGGCGCCGACGACACGCCGCTCGGGTTTCCCGATGCGATCCTGTTCAACGGCGGCGCGCTGACCCCGCCGCTGATCCGGACGCGGCTCTGCGAGCTGCTGGCCAGCTGGGGCGGCCGCGCGCCGGCGGTGCTCGCCAACGCCAGCCTCGATCTCGCCGTCTCGCGCGGCGCGGCGTACTACGGCCTCGTCCGCCGCGGCCTCGGCGTGCGCATCGGCGGCGGCAGCCCGCGGGCGTTCTATCTCGGCCTCGCCCCGACCCCCGACCTGCCCGCCGGCGAGGTCGACGCGCTGTGCATCGTCGCGCGCGGCATGCACGAGGGCGAGCAGATCGAGGTGACGTCGCCGGAGTTCACCGTGCTCGCGAACCGGCCGGTGAGCTTTCCGCTCTTCGCCTCGAGCACGCGGCTCGGCGACGTCACCGGCGCGGTGGTGCGCACCGATCGCAGCGCCCTCAGCGAGCTGCCGCCGATCCGCACCGTGCTGCGCTTCGGCCGCAAGCTCGCCGCCACCGAGCTGCCGGTGCACATCGTCGCCGGGCTCACCGAGATCGGCACGCTCGAGGTCTGGTGCCGATCCCTGACCACCGATCACCGCTGGCGGCTGCAGTTCAGCCTGCGCGACGGCGCGCCGTCGGACGAGGCACCGGCACCCGCCGCCGACAGCGAGCTCGCCATCGCCGAGGAGCGCGTCACTGCGGCGCTCGCTGCGCTCACCGCCGTGTTCCCCGCCGATGCCGCACCGCCGCAGGGCGATCCCGTCGGCCTGACGCGCGCCCTCGAAGCGGCGCTCGATGCCGGCAAGGATGCCTGGCCGCTGGCGGTGATCCGCCGCCTCTGGGATGCCCTGCTGGCCGGCGCCGCCGCGCGCGCGACGAGCGAGGCGCACGAGGCGCGCTGGCTGAACCTGTGCGGGTTCCTGCTGCGCCCGGGCTTCGGACACGAGCTCGACGAGTGGCGCGTGCAGCAGCTCTGGAAGCTGTATTCGCAGGGCCTGCGCTTCCCGCGCGCCGTGCAGTGCCGGGTCGAGTGGTGGGGCGTGTGGAAGCGCATCGCCGGCGGTCTCAGCCGTGCGCAGCAGCAGGAGCTCTTCAATCAGGCGGCGCCGCAGCTGCTGCCGCGCCTGAAGGCGCGCCGCAAGGACAAGCCCGCCGGTCCGCAGGAGCTGCGCGAGCTGTGGCAGCTGCTCGCCTCCTGCGAGCGCCTGGCGCCCGAGGCAAAGGCCGAGCTCGGCGCGACGCTGCTGCCGGCGGTCGTGAAGGGCAAGGCGACCGAGGCGGAGATCTGGGCGCTCGGCCGCCTCGGCGCGCGCGCGCCGTTTGCCGGCCCGCTCAACTGCGTCGTACCGCGCGCCACGGTCGAAGGCTGGGTGCGCGCGCTGCTCGAGGTGCCGTGGCCCCGGCCCCAGGCGACGGTGTTCGCGCTCGCGCAGCTCGCCCGCTGCGTCGGCGATCGCGACCGCGACCTCGACGACGGCCTGCGCGCGCAGCTCGCCGAACGCCTGCGCGGCGCGCCGCAGGGCGAACGCGCCGCACGCCTGGTGACGGACGTCGTCGCGCTCGAAGGCGCCGAGCGGGCGCGCATCCTCGACGAGTCGCTTCCCGTCGGCCTCGTGCTGCGCGGCTGAGCGTCGGAATCCACCACGGGGCCGGCCGCGCGGGCGAGCGCACGGCGCGGTTCACCCGTCCAGCGCGGCAGTGATCGCCAGGATCAGCTCGTCAATGGTCACCTGTCCGTCGCCATTCACGTCGGCGGCGGGACAGGCGGCGATCGGCTGCGTGCCGACCGCGATGGTGACGCCGATGATCAGCTCGGCGATCGAGACCGCGCCGTCGCCCGAGCAGTCGGCCGGCGGGTGCGGCCGCGGAGGAATCGTGGTGGGCGATGGCGTCTCACCCGCTGGCGAAATGCCGATCGGCGGCGTCGCCGTCCTGGTCTCGCGCGTGACCGCCGTCGGGCTCGCCATGTGCGGCGGCGGGCAGACGCCCGCCTCGTCGCAGCGGCCGGCGGCGTTGAAATGGACGAGCTCGGCACCGGCCAGCGGCCCGCCGGCCTCGTCGGTCAGCTCGGCGCAGAAGCTCTCCGAGATCTCGACCGGCGCGAGCGTCGCATCGAGGCAGGTGACCGGCAGCTCCTCCCCGGTGAATGCGCAGCATCCCGGCGCAGGCGGCGGCTGGGAACAGTAGCGGTTGTCATCGACACCGCTCGCGCCGTATACCGTGCCGGCACCGCGATCGTCGACGATCGTACACGGCTCGACCGGCACACCGAGTCGGTCGAGGCCGATGTCGTTGTTGCTGATGACCGTGCCGGTCACGCCCGACTTGATGAAGATCGCGTCGTAGGCATTGCCGGCGATGACGTTGCGTGCCCCGGCCGGGCCACCGATGTGATTCGCGCTGCCGCCTTCGACGTACACGCCGATTTCGTTGCGCGCCTCGAGCGGCGCCTCGGGCAGCGGCACCATCCCGGTCGGATCGAGACCGATGACGTTACCCCGCACGGCGACACCACCGAAGACGGTGATCCCGGCGAGCGCGTTGCCGCTGGCGACGTTCCCCTGCCCCGGCGCCGGGCCGCCGATCGTGGTGCCGGCGCCCTGCGCAACGATGCCGCCCCAGCTGTCGTGGACGTAGCAGCCCTCGACGACGCTGTTGGCGCCGCCGACCTGGATTGCATAGCCGGCGGTGTTGCTGCCCTCGACGCCGAACACCTCGAGTCCGCGCACCGAGGCCGGAGTCTGGAAGCGCAGGCCCGCTTCCGGCAGCCCGCCGGCGTCGACGCGCACTGCCCACCGCGGCGGGATCCCGGCCTGGAGATCGCCCCGTCGGGAACCGGACTGCTCCGTCGCATCGATCGTCACCCGCCCGCCGCGCACGTCGATCGCGGGCAAGGCACGGCCGAGCGCAATCGTGTGCGGCCCATCGCCCGCGATCGCGAAGGCGATGCGCGCCATCCGCTGCGTCGCATTCACCTCCTGCAGTGCGGCGCGCAGCGTGCAGCTGCCGGCGGCGGTCGCGCAGCGCCCATCACCCGGGATGGCATCGTCGCCGTCGCCGACGTGGTCGACGAGGAGCGTGACGACTGGCGGGCCGTCACTGGCTGACGTCGCGATCGCCGATCCGACGCACCAGACCGCACCGGCGTACACGACCAGCCGAGACAGCCGCAGCATGCTGCGGCATGCTTATGATGCTAGCGGCTTTCGAGCAAACGACACACACGCCCGAGAAGCGCACACCGCCCGGGGCGCAGGGACGCCGAATCTGGAAAGAGTCCAGATGCCATCAGCACGATGAACCGCTGCCGGGCCTGGCGCTGCAGGATTCCTCGGCGGTTCACATCTGAATCAGCGGCACAGCCTGATTCACGGCTAGCTCGCCAGGGCGGCGTTGACCGCCAGGATCAGCTCGTCGATCGACACCTCGCCGTCGCCGTTCACGTCCGCCGCCGGGCAGGTCGTGACCGGCTGCAGGCCGAGCGCGATGTTCACGGCGCGGATGAGATCGCTGATCGTGACGGCGCCGAAATCGAGGCAGTCGCCCGGGATGACGGTGCGCGTCGGCGAGGCGGTCGGCGTTTCGGTCGGGGTGGACGACGGCGTCGTCACGTCGGGAGTGACCGCCGTGGCCGACGCCGTTGGTGTGGGGGTCGCCGTGGACGTGGCGGTCGCGGCGCTGCCGATCGGCGTGGCGGTCGCGCTCGCGGTGCCGGTGGGCGTACCGAGTGGCGTCGATGTGAACGTCGCCTCCGCGGTGCCGGTCGGCACGCCGGTCGCCGTCGGGGTGGCCGTGGCCGTCGCGGCGTCGGTCGGCGCCTCGGTGGCGGTGGGCGTGATGGTGGCGCTCACCGTACCCGTCGGCAGGCCGGTCGGCGTCGCGGTGGCGCTCGCCGTGCCGCTTGGTACGCCCGTCGGCGTCGCGGTCGCTTCCGCGGTGCCGGTCGCAATGCCCGTGGGCGTCATGGTGATGGTCGCCGTCGGCGGCACGGTGGCGGTCGCGGTGCCCGCGGGCGTGCCGGTGGGGGTCGGCGTGACGGTCGCCGTCGCGGTGCCGGTGGGCACACCGGTCGCGGTCGGCGACACCGTGGCGGTGGCCGTGCCCGCCGGGGTGCCGGTCGCGGTGGCGCTCGGCGTCGCCGTCGGCAGCTCGGACTTGCCGTCGCAGCCCGCCTCGCAGGAATCCCCCGCCTCGAACACCACGTTGTCGCAGCCGGCCTCTGAGCACAGGATCGCGCAGGCGAGCGTGTCGGGCAGATCATCGACGCAGAAGCCGGCATCGGCGCACCCGTCGCAGGCGCAGCACATGGCGGCGGTCGTCGTGGGAACCAGGAGGAGCACGGGGGCACAGACGACCAGCACGGCGAGCAAGCGGACGGCGCGCGGCATGCGAGACCTCCCTGTCACGGCCAAAATCTCGCACATCGCATCGCACTTTGTCGACGGCGCGGGTGCGGCGCGAGCCCGGCCGGGCTTTCGGCTCGCATCTGCGCCGGGCCCCTGCTACGGCTCGGACGGCCCATGCTGCCCCAGCTCATCACCCGTTCGCGCGTCCCCGAGGACCTCAACGCGGTCACGACGATCAACATCGACGCGGAGGTCGATCCCCGCAGTCTCGACGTCCCGCACGATGCGGCCGAGCAGATCTGGCGGCGCGTGCGCCGCCTCTACCGCAGCGGCATTCACCCGGCGATCCAGATCTGCGTGCGCCGCCATGGCGACGTGCTGCTCGATCGCGCGATCGGCTACGCCGCCGGCAACGGTCCCGACGATCCGCCGAACGAGCAGGCGGTGCCGGTGACCCCGACGACGCCGTTCAACATCTTCTCGGCGTCGAAGGCGGTTACGGCGATGCTCGTCCACCTGCTCGACCAGCGCCGGCTGCTGCATCTCGGCGATCCCGTCGTCGAGTACATCCCCGAGTTCGGGCGGCACGGCAAGGAACGCATCACCATCCAGCAGGTGCTGACGCATCGGGCCGGCATGCCGCAGCTCCCGCCCGAGGTGATGCGCCTGGAGACGCTCGCCGACGAGGACGACGTACTCGATGTGCTGTGCCAGCTGCGTCCGACGCTGCGCCCCGGCCGGCTCGCGTATCATGCGATCACCGGCGGGTTCATTCTCGGGGCGATCATCCAGCGCGTGACCGGCAAACCGATCCGCACGGTGCTGCGCGAGGAGATCGCGGAGCCGCTCGGCCTGCGCTGGATGAACTACGGTGTCGCACCGCGCGACACGGCGAAGGTGGCGCGCAGCTACTTCACCGGGCCGGCGCTCGTGCCGCCGCTGTCGATGCTGCTCGAACGCGCGCTCGGCGTCCCGATGGAACGCGTCATCGAGCTCAGCAACGACCCGCGCTTCCTTACCGCCGTCGTCCCCGCCGGCAACGTCGTCGCCACGGCGAGCGAGCTCAGCCGCTTCTACGACCTGCTGCTCGCCGGCGGCACGCTCGCCGGCGCCGACATCTTCGAGCCGCGGACGATCCGCCGCGCCATCCAGGAGCACTCGTATCTCGAGTTCGATCTCACGCTCATCCTGCCGCTGCGCTATGCGATGGGGTTCATGCTCGGCGGGCGCACGCTCAGCCTGTACGGACCGGACACCGACGAGGCGTTCGGGCACCTCGGCTTCACGAACATCATCTCATGGGCCGATCCCGCCCGTCAGATCACCGGCACGCTGATGACCAGCGGCAAGCCGCTCGTCTATCCCGAGCTGTACTACCTGCACGACGTCATGTGGACGATCGGCACGGTGTGCGACAAAGCGGCGCCGCGGCGGCGCACCGCCGGCCGCCGCCGCGTGGCGCGGCGCCGGGCCTGACGTGGCCGCGCCGGTGCGCAACTTCTGGGGCTGGGGACTCGCCGGCGGCGGTCCGACCGGTGAGCAGCGCGCGCGGCTCGCCGAGCTGCTGGCGGCGCGCTTCAACGTCCCGGTCCCACAGCCCATAGCGGCGCCGCACATCGACGAGATCGCCCTGCGCGCGCCGCGCGTGACACCGCCCCCGGCGCTCGCGGCACAGGCGACGGCCGATCCCCTCGAACGCGCCGGTCACACCTACGGCAAGTCGTTCCGCGACGTCGTGCGCGGCTACGCGCGCGACTTCGCCAACCCGCCCGACCTGGTCGCGCTGCCAGGCGACGAGGCGGAGGTCGCCGCCTGGCTCGACTGGTGCGCCGACGCGCGCGTCGCCGCGGTGCCGTACGGCGGCGGCTCGAGCGTCGTCGGGGGCGTCGAAGGCCCCGCCAGCGATGCCTGCCGCGGGTGGATCTCGCTCGATCTGCGCCGGCTCGATCGCGTGCTCGAGATCGATCGCACGTCGCGTGCGGCGCGCATCCAGGCCGGCGTGCTCGGCCCGGCGCTCGAGGATCAGCTCCGCCCGCACGGACTGACGCTGCGCCACTATCCGCAGTCGTTCGAGTTCTCCTCCCTCGGCGGCTGGATCGCGACGCGCTCGGGCGGTCACTACGCGACGCTGTACACCCACATCGACGACTTCGTCGAAGCGCTGCGCGTCGTCACGCCGCACGGCATCAGCGCGTCGCGCCGGCTGCCCGGCTCCGGCGCCGGTCCCAGCCCCGACCGGCTGTTCATCGGTTCCGAGGGGATCCTCGGCATCATCACCGAGGCCTGGATGCGCCTCCAGGAGCGGCCGACACTGCGCGCCACGGCGTCCGTCGCGTTCCCCGACCTGCTCGCCGCGGCACGGGCGGTGCGGGTCATCGCGCAGGCCGGTCTGTACCCGTCGAACTGTCGCGTGCTCGATCCGGTGGAGGCGATGCTGAACGGCGCCGGGACGGGAGACGCCGCCGTGCTGCTGCTCGGTTTCGAGTCGGCCGATCACGCGCTCGACGCCTGGATGGCGCGGGCGCTCGAGATTGCGCGCGACCACGGCGGACAGGTGCCCGCTGGCGCGGGCGCCACGCGCCGTGACAGCGAAGGCGCGCGCGACGGCGCGGCCGGCGCGTGGCGCTCGGCGTTCCTCAATGCGCCGTATCTGCGCGACGCGCTCGTCGGCCTGGGCATGATCAGCGAGACGTTCGAGACGGCGATCACGTGGGACCGCTTCGAAGCGTTTCACGCCGCGGTGATGCAGGCGACCGAGGACGCGCTGCGCCGGGTGTGCGGCGCGGGATCGGTCAGCTGCCGCTTCACGCACGTCTACCCCGACGGTCCGGCGCCCTACTACACCGTGGTCGGCCCGGCGCGCCCCGGCAGTCAGCTCGCGCAATGGGCGGAGATCAAGGCGGCGGCATCCGAGGCGATCATCGCCGGCGGCGGCACGATCACCCATCACCATGCCGTCGGGCGCGATCACCGCCCGTGGTACGACCGCCAGCGCCCGGAGCCATTCGCCGTCGCGCTGCACGCCGCGAAACGCGCACTCGATCCCGCCGGCATCCTCAATCCCGGCGTGCTGATCGATCCCTAGCGCCGCGCGCGGCCGCTCAGGATCGGCAGTCAGCGGTCGGCTGTCTCCAGCGACGCGGAGACGTCAGCGCCAGGCGCGGCGATCAGCCGCCAGCCGGACTGTAGCTGGCGACTGATCGCTGATCGCTTCACAGCGCGCGGCGCAGGCGCAGCAGGCTGAGGAGCGCGATGCCGCTGAGCACCAGCATCGCGAGCAGCGTGGCGCGCGGCGAGAGCGCCGGTGCCGGCGCCGGCAGGCGCGCACAGACCACCGGCCCAATGAGATCGTTGCAGGTGTCGTAGGCGTAGATGCAGGCGTTGTTCGCCAGCGGCGGCACCATGATCTCGAAGGTGCCGGACGGCTGGCTCGAGCCGGAGCCGAGGATCGTGTCCGGATCCGTGCACGGCGGATCGGAAGGCGCCGCGCCGCCGCCGCCGATCTGACAGATCTGCATCAGGTCGCACGGCTCGCCGGAACCCGGGATCTCCGTGTCGCCGGGTTCGACCCCGTCGTCGATGCGCGGCACAGCCAGCGTCGGCGTGCGCGTTGGCGTCTGCGTCGGCGTCTCGGTGGCCGTACCGGTCGCCGTCGGCGTTTCGGTGACCGTCGGTGTCTCCGTGACGGTCGGCGTGTCCGTCGCGGTCGCGGTGAACGTCGCGGTCGCCGTCTCGGTCGGCGTCTCGGTCACCGTCGCCGTCTCGGTCGCGGTGGCCGTCTCGGTGGGCGTCGACGTCTCCGTTGCAGTGGGCGTTTCGGTCGCCGTCGGCGTCTCGGTGGCGGTCGGCGTCTCGGTCAAGGTCGGCGTTTCGGTCGGCGTCGCGGTCGCCGTCGCGGTCTCGGTCGCGGTCGCCGTTTCGGTCGGCGTCTGCGTCTCGGTGGCGGTCGGGGTCTCCGTCGGCGTCTCGGTCACCGTCGGCGTCTCGGTCGCGGTCGCCGTCTCGGTGGGCGTGGCGGTCTCGGTCGCGGTCGGGGTGTCGGTTGCCGTCGGCGTCGCCGTGGCGGTTTCCGTGGCCGTCGGCGTCTCGGTCGCGGTCGGCGTTTCGGTCACCGTCGGCGTCTCGCTCGGCGTCGCGGTGT
>CBFGUK010000063.1:0-23598 GCA_965651925.1 uncultured bacterium
GCCGCGTCGCCGACGTGCACGACGAATTCGCCGCCAATCTGCGGGCGCTGGCGGCGCTGAATGCCCTGGGTGCTGCATTGCAATCGCGCTCGCCGCGGGCGCGGCGGCGCGGGCGGCGGCCGGGCCGGCCGCCGCCCGGTCTCCGGTTCAACGGCTGGACTGTCCGTACTGGGACTGGCCGCTGCTGTACGAGCGCGTGGATTCGCCGCCCGACTCACCATAGTGCTGCAGCGCCTCCTGGGCCTGTCCCTTCGCGTGCTGCGTGGCGCTGCTCACCCGCTCGCGCAGGTGCGACGCGCGCTCGCCGATCTCCTCGCGCAGATGCCGTCCCTCGCGCGGCGCGAACAGCAGAGCGAGGCCGGCGCCGACCAGCAGCCCGGCGCCGAACAGCGCCAGGCTCGAGAACGTGTCGCTGGTCGAGCTCTGGTGATGCCGCAGCTGACCTCCGAGGGCCTTCATGATGTCGTCGCTCGACGGCAGATTGCGCGTGAACTCCTTGGCGAACTCCATCGATGTCTCCTTTCCATTGCCGTTGCGGGAGCCGAGCCACAGTCCGACGAGACCACTGCCGATCACCCACTCGTACGGGTGTGACCGGATGTGACCCCCGGCTCGCTCGGGTACCGCCACCGTCTCGCGCGCCAGGCGGCGAACGTCCTCGAGTGCGGCCTGGATCTCCGCTTCATCACGCTCGACCCGCGCCAGCAGGCTGGCGCGCCGCTCGGTTTCGGTAGTCACGGTATCTGCCTCCCGGGTGTTGTGTGCTCGCGCCATGTCGGCGCGCCATGCAGTGCAGCAACCGACGCGCCAGCGTGCGACGCACCCGCCACCCCATCCCTCGGACGGCACCGGCGCCGTCCGCCGCCCGACAGCGCCTGTCAGGATTACAGCCGCCACACGGTTGCGATCCCCGGCGCCTTTGCGACCGGTTCGCGTGCGACCGCTCGTGATCGCCCGCCGCCTCTCCCTGGCGGCGGCCGGTGGTGTGCGACCGCTGGAGGGCGCGGCTCCCGCCGCGCCGCGGACGGACGTTGCCTGTCACATCAGGCGACGCGCATCCGCGGCCGTGCGGGAGCACGGCCCTCCAGCGGTGGTGATCCCCGCCGGCTCGCTGGCGAACGGCCGGGCGGCCGGGCGGCAGCCCTCACGGCATCGGCGACGGCGACGACGGCGAGCCGGTCGGATCGCGGCGGTAGGCGTTCAGGCGGTTGTAGAGCGTCTTCAGGCTGACGCCGAGCAGCTCGGCCGCCTTCTGCTTGTTGCCGGCACAGTGCTCGAGCGTCGCGTAGATCAGGCGCTGCTCCATCTCCGCCACCGAGCTGCCGACGCGCACGCTGATCGTCCCGGCCTCCGGCGCCTCGCCCGGCCGCGGGCTCGGGCGCGGACCGGTGCCGACGATCTCGCGCGGCAGCACGTCGACGCCGATCTCGTCGCCGGCCAGGATGTACACGCGATGCACGACGTTCTTCAGCTCGCGCACGTTGCCCGGCCAGCGGTAGCGCTCGAGCGCCGCCTTGGCGGCGGTGCTCCAGTGCTTGCGGGTGCCGTTGGCGGCGTTGAGCTCGGCGAGCAGATGCTCGGCGATCAGGTCGACGTCGCCCGGCCGGTCGCGCAGCGGCGGCAGCGCGATCGGGAAGACGTTCAACCGGTACCAGAGATCGAGGCGCAGCCGCCCGTCGCGCACCGCCTGCTCGGGCGAGCGGTTGGTGGCGGCGATGACGCGGACGTCGACCGGGATCGGCTGCTCGCCGCCGATGCGCGTCACGGTCGCGGTCTCGAGCACGCGCAGCAGCTTCACCTGCAGCTCGGCGGGCATCTCGGTGATCTCGTCGAGGAACAGCGTACCGCCACCCGCCTGCTCGAACACGCCGCGGTGCATGCGCTCGGCGCCGGTGAAGCTGCCCTTCTCGTGACCGAACAGCGTGCTTTCGATCAGGTTCGGCGACACCGCACCGCAGTTGACCGGCACGAACGGCTGCTTGCGGCGACGGCTGAGCTGGTGCACCGCGTGCGCGACGACCTCCTTGCCCGTGCCGCTCTCGCCGACGATGCACACCGTGGCATCGGTCGGCGCGACCTTGGCGATCAGATCGTACACGTTCGCCATGATGTCGGAGGCGCCGACCAGCGGCCCGAAGCGGCCCAGCTTGCGCAGCTCGCTGCGCAGCGAGCCGATCTCCTCCTGCAGCTCGCGCGTCCGCCCGACGTTGGCGAGGATCGCCTTCAGCCGCGCGAGATCGACCGGCTTGGTCAGGTAGTCGATCGCGCCGGCCCGCAGGGCGTCGATCGCCGTCTCGACGCTCGCATGGCCGGTCATCAGCACCACCGGTGCGCTCCCGGCCGCCTCGATCAGATCGATTCCCGATCCGTCCGGTAGCACGAGGTCGGTGATCACCACGTCAGGGGTCGGCCCCTGCTCGAGATGACCACGTGCCTCGGACAGCGATGTGGCTCTGACGACCGAGAACCCGTCCCGTTCGATCAGCTCCGCCATCGCTTCCAGCGAACCGATTTCGTCGTCCACCAGAACTGCGCGCGGCATCACTCTCCCCGGGAATCAGTGATGGCAAGCGGGATGCCAGCAGTCGCGACGTACAGCGGAAGTGAAAGTTTTCCGATCCGGAAAGGAGATGGTACACGGCGGCCTGTAAGGCTTACACGATTTGCGGTGCGCGGGGTCCTGCTGCCGACCGCGCGCCGGCGATTTCTGCCGGAGGGCGGCCCTCCCGCCGCTCCGGTCACATCTCCCGGCCGGTGGCGCGGATGCTGCTACCCTCCCGGCGCGGATGCTGACGCAGACGGGCAGCTACTGGCGCCGCGCCCACGCCCGCCGCCTGGCGTTCCTGATCGATGCCGATGCCTACTTCGCCGCGTTCGCCGCCGCCGCCGAACGCGCCGAGCACTCGATCATCATCGTCGCGTGGGATGTGCACACGCAGGCGCCGCTGCCGAGCCGCGGGACGACCCTCGGGGCGTTCCTCGACGACCTGACGCGCCGCCGTCCGGCGCTGCGCGTCGACGTGCTCGACTGGGACTACGCGTTCATCTACGCGCTCGAACGCGAGCTGCTGCCGACGCTGCGCTTCGGCTGGAACGGCAACGGTCGCATCCGCTTCGTGCTCGACGGCGCCCATCCGCCCGGCGCCTCGCATCATCAGAAGCTGGTGGTGATCGATGACCAGGTCGCCTTCGTCGGCGGACTCGATCTCACCGTGCACCGCTGGGACACCCCGGCGCATCGCGACGGCGATCCGGGGCGCGTGCTGCCCGACGGCACGCCGTATCCGCCGTTCCACGACGTGCAGGTCGCCGTGGAAGGCGAGGCCGCCGCGGCACTCGGCGAGCTCGCGCGCACGCGCTGGCAGCGCGCCGCCGGCGCCTGCGATCCGCCACCGCGCGCGGCGCGCTCGCCGTGGCCGGAGGAGCTGCGCGCCGACCTGCGCGATGTCGACGTGCTGCTCGCCCGCACCCAGCCGGCGCACGACGGCGCGCCGGAGATCCGCGAGGTCGAGCAGTCGTATCTCGACGCGATCGCCGGTGCGCGCCGCGCCATCTACATCGAGAACCAGTACTTCACCGCGACGCGGCTCGGCGCGGCGCTGGCGGCGCGGCTGCGCGAGGCGGACGGCCCGGAGGTGGTGCTGGTGACCAACATCACCTGCTCGGGCTGGCTCGAGGAGGGCACGATGGGGGCGCTGCGCGCCCAGCTCGTGCGCCGGCTGCGCGCCGCCGACCATGCCGGCCGCTTCCGGATCTACTGTCCGCAGGTGCCGGCGGCGCGCGCCGATGCGCCGCCGGTGCCGGTCACCGTGCACGGCAAGGTGCTGATCGTCGATGACCGGCTGGCGCGCATCGGCTCGGCGAACTTCAACAACCGCTCGACCGGCCTCGACAGCGAGTGCGACCTGATCCTCGAGGCGGACGACGACGCGACGACGGCGCAGGTCATCGGCGGGCTGCGCGACCGGCTGCTCGGCGAGCACCTCGGCCTGCCCGCGGCCGCCGTCGCGGCGGCGGTCGCCGCGCACGGCTCGCTGAGCGCCGCGATCGAGGCGCTCGCCGGCGGACCGCGCCGGCTCGCGCCGCTCGACTGCGACCAGGAGCCGTGGAGCGAGGTGGCAGTCTCCGCCGCGATGCTCGCCGATCCCGAGCGGCCGATCCCGCCCGCCGAGCTCGCGCGGCTGCTCGTGCCCGAGCCGCTGGTCGAGCACCGCCGGCCGTGGCTGCGCCTCACCGCACTCGCCGTGCCGCCGCTCGCGCTCGCCGCGCTCTGGCACTGGACGCCGCTCGGACAGTGGGCCGACACGTCGACGCTCGGTGCGGCGCTGCACGCGTGGGGCGAGCATCCGCTCGGCCTCCTGTGGGTGCTGCTCGCCTACCTCCTCGGCGGACTGGTCGCGTTCCCGCTGCTGCTGCTGATTCCGGCGACGCTGCTCGCGTTCGGCGTCACGACCGGCGCGCTGTACGCGCTGATCGGCGCACTGGCGAGCGCCATGCTCCTGTTCGCCATCGGGCACGCCGTCGGCCGCCACGCGCTCGTGCGCTGGCTCGGGCCGCGCGGGCGCCGCATCGCCCAACGCCTGGTGGGCGTACGCGGCATCGCCGCGGTCGCCATGGTGCGGCTCGTCCCGCTGGCGCCGTTCTCGCTCGTCAACTTGTTCGCCGGCGCGCTCGGCCTGCCGTTCCGCGACTACGTGATCGGTACCGCACTCGGCCTGACGCCCGGCGTGCTGGTGATGTCGGCGGCGATCGCCGGCTTCTCGGGCGTCGTCGAGGTCGCCGCCGCCGCCGGCATCCTCGCCGCCGCCGGCGCGCTCGGCGTGCTCCTCGCCTGGGCCCTGCGCCGCCTGCGCCGCGTGCTGCCGAGGCTCGTCCGTCCGCCGGCCGCCGCCACGCAGCCCCGGTTAGGGGGTTAGGGGGTTAGGCCCAACCCTTAACCCCCCCGGGCAGGGCGGCGGGGGGGGCCGGGCCAAGCCCCTCACTTCTCCTGCCACGTATCCGGCATCTCCGGCACCTCGTCGTCGGCGCCGAGCGGTTCGGGCGCTTCCTCCGCGGTCGGATAGGGGGCGCTGATCATCTCGACGGCGGTGGCGTCGGGGCCGGATTCGCCGTTCGCCTCGCTGTAGCGCACCTCGCTGCCGACGCGCAGCTCGTCGAACTCGTCGCGCAGCACGGTCTCGCGGGTGAAGCGGACCTCGCGGCAGTCGGGCGTCAGCAGAAATCCGTATCCCTCGTCGGCGTAGAGCTGGGCCACGACCGCCTTGCGCCGCGGATCGGGCTCGCTCGGCGAGGTGTTCGGGTCGGTCTCGTTCGGCACCTTGAGGGGCTCGGTATCGTCGTCGCGCATGGTTCCGCGGTGGTGCAACGCCCATGCCCCCCGATCGCCGGCGCGCGCGACCGACACCGGACCGCGCCTGCACCTTTTACCGTGCAAGACTTCCCACGCCGTCGGCGGCCGCGAGCGGCAGAGTTGCCGGCGCGGGCGGGCGAACGCCGGCATAAATCGTGAGAAGCCGAGCGGCGAGCATGCGCATCACCATCTTCGGCCTGACGGTGAGCTCGTCGTGGGGGAATGGGCACGCGACCACCTGGCGCGGCGTGTTGCGCGGGCTGCACGCGGCCGGACACCGGGTGACGTTCTTCGAGCGCGACGTGCCGTATTACGCCGCGCAGCGCGACCTGCCCGATCCGCCGTTCGCAGACCTCGTGCTCTACACCGACTGGGCGGCGGTGCGCGGCGACGCGCAGCGCACGGTGGCGGAGTCCGACGTCGCGATCGTCACCTCGTACTGTCCCGACGGACTCGACGCGGCGCGGCTGGTGCTCGATCAGCATCGCGCGCTGCGCGCCTTCTACGACATCGATACGCCGGTGACGCTCGCCGCGCTCGCCGCCGACGGCATCGCCGTGCAGGGCGGGGCGCGCTATCTCACGCCCGAGCTGATCCCGGAGTACGATCTCTACCTCAGCTTCTCCGGCGGCGCGGTGCTCGACGAGCTGCGTACCCGCTGGGGCGCACGGCGCGCCCTGCCGCTCTATTGTTCGGTCGACCCCGCGGTGCATGGGCCGGTGCCGGCCGACGAGCGGTTCCGCTGCGTGCTCGGCTATCTCGGCACCTATTCGACCGACCGCCAGCCCGGGCTCGAGCGGCTGCTGCTCGGCCCTGCCGAGCGACGCCGCGACGCGCGCTTCTGGGTGGTCGGCAGCCTCTATCCCCCCGAGGTGCGCTGGCCGCCGAACGTCGCGCATCACGATCACCTGCCGCCGCAGTCGCACCCCGGCTTCTACTGCGCGAACCGGCTGACGCTGAACATCACGCGCCAGGCGATGGTGGCGGCGGGACACTCCCCCTCGGTGCGCGTCTTCGAGGCCGCGAGCTGCGGCACGCCGATCGTCACCGATCGCTGGCCCGGCCTGGAGACGTTCTTCACGCCGGGGAAGGAGATCCTCGTCGCCGACCACCCGGCCGACGTGCTCGAGGCCCTCGCGCGCGACGACGCCGAGCTCGACCGCCTGGCGCGCGCCGCCCTCGAGCGCGTGCTCGGCGCGCACACCGCCACGCATCGGGCCGCGGAGCTGGTCGTCGCCTGCGAGGCGGCGGCCGCCGGCCACTGAGCGGGGCGATGCTCGGCATCATCCCGGCAGCCGGCGTCGGGTCGCGCCTGCAGCCGCTCGCGTTCTCGAAGGAGATGCTGCCGGTCGGCAGCCGCCGTGACGCCGACGGCGTCGAGCGCCCGAAGGCGGTCAGCGAATTCCTCGTCGACCGCATGCTGCGCGCCGGGGCCGACCGCATCTGCTTCGTCATCTCGCCGGCAAAGACCGACATCATCCCGTACTTCGCGCGCCACGCCGCGGCGGAACGCTTCTGCTACGTCGTGCAGCGCCACCCGCGCGGGCTGTGCGATGCGATCTTCCAGGCGCGCACGGTGATGCGCGGCGACGAGGACGTCCTGGTCGGCCTGCCCGACACCGTCTGGTATCCGGAGGACGGCTTCTGCCGGCTGCCGCGCGCCCGGCTCGCGTTCCTCGCGTTTCCCGTCGCGTGTCCGCAGCACTTCGATGTCCTGCTCACCGACGGCGACGCGGTGCGCGAGATCCAGGTGAAACCGTCGGCGCCCGGCTCGCACTGGGTGTGGGGGGCGTTCGGCCTGCCCGCCGCGGTGCTCGAGGCGCTGCACGCGCTCTGGTGCGAGCCCGAACGCGGCGACGAATACGTCGGCACGCTGGTCAACGCCTGGCTGGCGCGCGGCGGCGCGGCGTGCGCCGTGTTCGCCGGCGAGGACTACCACGACATCGGCACGCTCGATGGCTACCGGGCGGCGGTTGCCTCGCTCGCGGGCCGTGCGACACTGGCGGCATGATCGACGTGTTCCGCGGCGCCGACGCGCTCGAGGCAGCCGAGTCGTGCTGGGCACGGCTCGAGCCGCGCACGGTCTTCCAGCGCCACGACGTCGCGCTCGAGTGGTGGCGCAGCTTCGGCGAGGGGCACGAGGCGATCGTGCTGCACGCCGCCGACGGCGCGGGGGCGGCGCTGCTGCCGCTCTTCGTCTCGCCCGAGGGCGACGGCGCGCGCATCATCGGTGCCGGCGCGTTCGACCAGCTCGACGTCGTCAGCCGCGGCGTGCCGCCGCTCGACGAGCTCGGCGCGGCGCTGCGGCGCGTCGTGCGCGAGGGCGTCTGGGTCGATGCCACCGAGGCCGACAGCGCGCTCGCCCGTCTGGTGCGCGCCGCGTTTCCGCTGCACACCGAGCGCCTCTACAGCGCCATGCCGCTGCTGCACGCCGGCCGGCGCGCGCTCGAGCGTTTCCGGCGCGAACATCCGCGCAGCGCCTACCGCCATCGCCGCCTGCTCGGCGGCGGCCATGCCAGCGTCTCGGCGGTGACCGATCGCGCGCTGGCGCACGAGGTGCTCGCCGCGGCGGTGGCGCTCAAGCGCATCGCGCTCAACGAGGAGCAGCGCCGCTACTTCGTGCCCGACCAGCGCTTCGAGCGCTGGCTGCTGGCGCTCGCCGACCGCCACCTCGGCGGGCTGCTGCACGTCGCGACGCTGCGCATCGGCGGCGAGCTCGCGGCGACGCTGGTGTACTTCGTCCACGGTGACACCTGGAGCTTCTACTTCACCGCCTACGACCGCCGCTTCCGCGCCGAGTCGCCGGGCGCGGTGCTGGTGTGGGACGTCCTCGAACGCGCGGTCGTCGAGCGCGTGCCGGTGGTCAACTTCCTCACCGGCGAGCAGTGGTTCAAGACGCGCTGGCAGGACGACAGCGTGGCGCTGCACGTCCTCGCCGGCGTCGCCGCCCCGGAGTGGGAGGCGACGGCCGGCGTGTAGGCCATCACCTGACCAGTCGGTGCCAACGCGCAGACGATGTCGCGCGCAACCATTCTGGTCCCTTCTCCCCGCCAGGAGAGAGGGGACCAGGATGATGATGCGGTGCCCCGAGACAGCGGTTACCGCTCCTTGGCGTCCTTGGCGTCTTGGCGGTTCAGCTTCCGGATTGTTGGGCCAAGTCGGGCATGCGACACCTCCAGCGCGCGCACGCACATGCAGCGCCTTCCTCCGCGAGCTCGATCCAGCTCACACCACCGGTGCGGGAACGCCGGCGCGGAGCGCGGCGTAGAGGCGTACGTAGGCCTCTGCCATCGCGCGGGGATCGAAGCGCGCCTCGGCGCGTGCGCGGCAGCGTGCCGCGTCGAGCGTCGCGCAGCGCGCGATCGCGTCCGCCATGCCGGCGACGTCGTCGACGACGAACCCGGTGACGCCGTCCTCGACGATCTCGGGCAGCGCGCCGCGCCGGAAGCAGACCACCGGTGTGCCGCTCGCCGCCGCCTCCATGGCGACGATCGAGCTCGTCTCCTCGATCTCGCTCGGAATCAGCACGCAGCGCGCGGCGGCGAGGAACGCGCGCTTGACCGGCGCCGGCGGCGACCAGAGGAGGCGCGTGCCGGCGGCGAGCCGCGGCAGCAGTGCCTCGTGGAAGTACTGCCAGTGGCTCGCGAAGTCGTACACGCGTCCGGCGAGGACCAGCGGCACGCCGGCCGCGGCGGCGGCGTCGCAGGCATGGTGCAGGCCCTTCTCCGGACAGAAGCGGCCGATCGCGAAGGCGAACGCGGCGCGCCGCCCTGCCGGCGCGAAGCGGTCGAGCGCGACCGCGTTGCCGATCACCGGCAGCGGCGGCGCCTCCGGGTACTCGGCGCGCTGGCGCTGCGAGACGAGCGTGACGTGACACCCCGGGCCGGCACGCAGCGGGTCGGCGGCGTAGAGCCGGCGCGCGAGGTGCAGCGTGGTGAGCAGCGGCGTCGCGTGCCGCCAGTCGTGCTGCAGGCCGGCACCCTGGTCGTGTACGACGTCGAAGCGCTCGGCGGCGAGCAGGCGCGCCAGCGCCGCGGCGAGCGCCGCACGCGAGGCGGCGTAGTCGGCATCCGCGGCGGCCGACTCGACCAGCCGGCCGGTGACCAGCGAGCCGGCGCGCGCCAGCACGACCGAGTCGAGACCGAGCGCGCACAGCTCGCGGTCGAGGAGCCACACCATCTGCTCGCTGCCGCCGGCGCTCGCCGGGCTGACGGCCTCGAACGGATAGGCGACCTGCAGGACGCGCATGGCGCGCTCACCGCGCCGCCGCCGCGGCGGTCCGCCGCGGCGCGGCGGGCAGCGAGCGG
This sequence comes from uncultured bacterium, assembly GCA_965651925.1. GTDB lineage: Bacteria > Desulfobacterota > Binatia > HRBIN30 > CADEER01 > CBFGUK01. The sequence continues at coordinate 9,658 of CBFGUK010000063.1, forward strand.
AACGCCTCGAGGAGGTCCTCGGCGGTGACCGGCCAGCCCCAGCGCTCGTAGAGCGTTGGCCCGGGCAGCGGGCGGCGGCGGAAGTCATGAGGCGGCGCGGGGCGATGGCGCTCGTGATCGCACGGGAACGCGGCGAGCAGCGGTGCCTGCGAGGCGTAGATCGCCACCAGCCCCGCCTTCCACGCCGCCAGCGCCGGCGACAGGCGGCGTGCGCGCCCGGCCGGGCCGCGGCCGAAGCGCAGCGGGACGAAGCCGTCGTCCCAGCGGTAGAGCGCGAACTCGCGATGCGGCAGACCGCGCGCGGCGGCGAGGCGTGCGGCGAGGAACGCGGCGACGTCGTGATCCGGGTGGCTGCCCTCGTACGCCGGCGACCAGACCGCCGTCGGCGCGAGCGCGTCGGCGAGCGCCGCCAGCGCCGCGTCGAGGCGCGCGAGCTCGCGGTACGCTTCCATGTCGACGGCGCCGAGACCGTGCAGCGCCTCGCCGCGCAGGCCGATGTACGCCGCCGCCGCTTGCGCCTCGCGCCAGCGCCGCGCCGCGTAGGCGCGGCGCGACGCGCACGGCGTGGTGAAGAACCGCGCCGCGCGCGGCGCGCTGTCGGTGAGATAGACGACGTGCGCGTCGCGGGAGGCGCGCAACGCCGCGCCGCAGCCGACGCCGTCGTCGTCGACGTGCGCGGCGACGACCAGCGGGCGCGCGGCGCGCGCGGCGCGGCGCGGCCCGTCGCTCACGGTGCCGCGGGTGCGGCGGCCCCGGCGAGCGCCGCGGCAAACGAGCGCCCCGGCACGCCGTCGGCGCGGCCGGTCAGCGCCTCGAGCACCGTCGCGCCGCAGTCGGCGAAGCTCTCGCGCGTGCCGAGCGGCGGCGGCGCGCCGCGCCCCGGCGCCCAGGCGAGCACCGGCACGTGCTCGCGCGTGTGATCGGTGCCGCGGTACGTCGGATCGTTGCCGTGGTCGGCGGTGACGAGCAGGAGATCGTCGTCGCCGAGGCGCGCGAGCAGGCCGGGCAGGGCCGCGTCGAACGCCTCGATCGCGGCGGCGAAGCCGGCGACGTCGCGGCGGTGGCCGTAGAGCTGGTCGAAGTCGATCAGGTTGCAGAACAGCAGGCCGCGCGTGCCGCGCGCCAGCTCGCAATCGAGCGCGTCGAGCGCCGCGGCGTTGTCGGCCGCCGGGCGCGTCTCGTCGATGCCGATGCCGGCGAAGATGCTGGCGATCTTGCCGATGCCGATCGTCGGCACGCCGGCGCGCTGCAGGTGCACGAGGACCGTCGGGGCGGGCGGCGGCTGGGCGTAGTCCCGTCGTCCGTCGGTGCGTCGGAACGGCGTGTCGGCAGCCGGGTCGCCGGTGAACGGACGGGCGATGACGCGTGCCACGCCGAGCGCCTCGGCGATCGGCCGCGCGGCGAGGCAGCAGTCGTAGAGGCGCGCGCGGCCGAAGCGCTCCTCGTGCGCGGCGACCTGCCAGACGCTGTCGGCGCTGGTGTAGAGGATCGGCCAGCCGGTGCGCAGGTGCTCGGCGCCGAGCCGCGCGATGATCTCGGTGCCGCTCGCGGCGCAGTTGCCGAGCACGCCGGGCAGGCGTGCGGCGCGCTGCCAGCGCGCCACCGCCGCGGCGGGGAAGCCGTCGGGCCAGGTGGCGAACGCCTCCTCGACGATCACCCCGGCGAGCTCCCAGTGCCCGACGGTGGTGTCCTTGCCGGCGGCGCGCTCGCGCGCCCGACCCCAGGTGCCGAGCGGGCGCGCCGTCGCCGGGACGCCGGCGATCGGGGTGACGTTGCCGAGGCCGAGACGCGCCAGGGCCGGGGCGTGCAGTGGCGCCGGGCGATGGGCGGGGAGCGCGGCGGCGAGGTGGCCGAGGGTGTTCGCGCCCGCATCGCCGTACGCCGCCGCGTCCGGCAGCGCCCCGGCGCCGACGCCGTCGAGCACGATCCAGACGACGCGGCGCCAGGCCGGCGTGGCGCGGGTGGTGGTCACGGCTTGCCGCGCCCGCGTCACGCCGGCCGGTCGTTCATGCGGCCTCGCGGCGCACGTCGATCCGCTCGGCATCGCCGAGCAGCTTCTCGCGCAGCGCATCCGGCGACAGCTGGAGGTACTCGCAGAGGTTGACGAACGAGTACGGCCAGTCGCGCGCGTCGGACGCGACCCAGTCATAGGCTTTCACGTACAGCCGCTGGCGCAGCCGCGAGCGGGCATAGCGGAACTTGCGCAGATCGGCGGCCGCGAGGGCGAGCACCGCGAGGGCGAGCTCCTTCTCCACCGCGTCGACGCGGCCGACCCAGATGTCGCGGAACTGCACCGGGTGCACGCTGAGCGGCACCAGATACTCCTCGGGGACCGCGCGCATGCGCGGTACGTCGCGATAGGCGTTGGAGTTGCGACCGTATGCCATTGCGTGTCCTCGTTCTCGCTGGTCAGGGGCCGCGTCAGGGGTTCTCGACCCGCAGCTCGACGCGGCGGTTCTGCGCGCGGCCTTCGGCCGTCGCGTTGGAGGCGACCGGATCGCTCTCGCCGCGGCCCTCGACGCGGATGCGCGAGGCCTCGATGCCGTTGCGGACGAGGTAGTCCTTCACCGCCTCGGCGCGACGCAGCGACAGTCGCTGGTTGTACTGCTCCGAGCCGACGCTGTCGGTATGGCCTTCGGCGATCACGATGATCCCGGGCTCGTCGCGCAGCGTGCGCACGGCCTCGTCGAGCACCGGGCGCGCATCGGGTCGGATGGTGGCCTTGTCGAAGTCGAAGTGCAGCGCGCGCAGCACGATGCGGCGCTTGGTCGGCGGCGCGGGCGGCGGTGGCGGCGGCGGCGGCGCCTGGGCCACCGGCGGCGGCGGCGGTTCGGGATGCGGGCTGTACGTCAGCGCGAGACCGCCGGTTGCGTAGCGCACGTCACCGACGCCGTGCACGCGCTGGTAGAAGCGGTTCCAGCGGCCGAAGCCGCCGAGCGCCCAGTCGTCGTTGATGAAGTAGTTGATGCCGCCACCGGTCGAGAAGCCCCACGACGAGTCGGTGATCGACGCATCACTCAGGCCGGTGAGCCCGCCGCCCTGGATGGTGCCGTAGAGCTCGACCGGGCCGATCGGGATTGCCAGCCGCGGGCCGATGCCGCCGGCGAGCGCGTAGGTGTCCTCCTTGTTCGTGCGCGCGCCGACGCTTTTGCTGGTGGCGCCGAAGAACTGCCCCTGCGCCATCAGGCCGATGTAGTCGTTGAACATGTAGCCGACGAACGGCGCGAGCACGCCGCCGGTCTCGGAGAAGCGGCGGAACGCATTGAGCGGCTGCATGACGCCGACGTCGACGCCGGCGATCAGGCGGCCGTCGTCGTCGTGGTGCGCGCGGCGCGCGTCGTCATCGCGTTGGGCGACGGCCGGCGCACTGCACGCGAGCAGCAGGCCGGCGCACAGGATGAGCGTACGGTGGGTCATGCGAGGAATCCTCCCGAACGAAGAGAATTGGGTGTGTCCGATGTGTTTCCTCTGCGGCCGCCGCGCGGCGCGCGGGTCGGAACGCGCGGTACGCGTCCGGCACGTCGCGCGCGCGCGGCGGCCGCGCGCCTACCCCCGGTGGTCGCCCACGACCGCTCCGGCGGGTCCGCCGAGCGGGGTGGCGGGCGCCCGTGGGACGCCCCGCCACCCGCCAGTCACCCTGGCGATCAGCGGAAAATCAGAAACAGGATCAACAGGATCGGCAGCGGAATGCCGATCAGCCAGAGGAGCAGGTACCCGATGGCACCGCGCTCGTTGTCGATCGGTCGCGACATGGCTGTCCTCCTTCCATCCAGTGGGCACGGCGGGTCTGACTGCATCGCCCGTGCCACATCGCCGCGCGGCGACCCGGACAGGACGGCGCGAGCGCCGTGCCGTGCGGGTGTAAGTTGCGCGCCCGGTCTCGCTGTAAGACCTGCGCGCGGCCACGCGCCCGAGCTCCATCGCCGCGTCACGGCAGGTTCTCGGTCAAGCTGCCCTGTGCGCCGGCCATCAGGCGATCGAGCAGCAGGTGGCCGCCGGCGCCGATCATCGCGCGCGTGAACACGCGCGGCAGCCCGCCGCCGAGCACGTAGCCGATGCCGGCGGCGAGGGCGAGCGTCGCGTAGGGCTTGCGGATCAGCCGGTCGCGCAGCAGGCCTTCCCACTCCTGCACCGTCTGCCGCGCGACGTCGGTCATGTCGGCGAAATCATCGCGCACGCGCTGCGTGCGCTGTGCGAGGACGTCGAAATCGAGTCCGTGGCCGTTGCCTTCCTGCGGGTGACCGGGAGCGTATTGCGATGCCATGACGCCTCCCGCTCAGAACCGCGACAGCAGCCGGCCGGCGACGTAGCCGATCAGCAGCGCCGAGCCGACGGCGGCAAACGGCCGCTCGCGCGCGAACGTGCGCACGCGCTCGTCGATCATGTCGAGCTGCTGGCGCAGCTGTTCCGTCTGCTCCCCCTGCCACGACGGCTCGCCGCCGTACGGCGCGCGTCGTTCGGTGCCGGTCGTCGGCGCGCCGAGGTAGCTCGCCGGTCCCGGCTCGCCCAGCCCGGCCGGGCTCGGGTCGTTGGCGGCCTCGAAGGGATCGGGCCCGATGGCGGTCGAAGAGTGCTGGGGCTTGTCGATCATCGTTCAGTCTCCTTTTTCGTCTGTCCGTCGTCAGCGCCGGCGGCGGCCGAGCCAGAACCCGAGCAGCGCGCTCGCCGCCAGCCAGGCATGGCTGTCGGTGGCGATGTGGTGCTGCACGCGCTCGGCCGCGGCCAGCGGGCGGCGCAGGGCGTGGCGCAGGTCGCCGAACGCCGCCTCGAGCTCGACCTCGTCGCGCTCGGTGGCGGCGATCAGCTGTTCGCGCCTGGCCTCCGGCGTCGGCGTCGCCATCACGCGTGCGCCTCGCGCTCGGTGTAGACCTTGCGGCCCTCGGCGTGCACCTTCTCGTGCGCCTCGGCGCGCCGCTCGGCCTGGTTCTCGCCGGTGATCTCGTTGCGGGTGCGTTTGCTGCCGGCGTAGACCAGCAGCGCGCCGACGAGCAGCGTGGCACCGGCGACGATCGCCACGCTCGCCGGCATCACCAGGTAGCGGTTGAGGTAGAGCACTGCGCCGGTCATCAGCGCGAACCACGCGCCCGAGAGCAGCACGGCACCGGCGGCGATCATGACGACGCCGCGCAGCGTGCGCCCGGCGATCGTCGCCGCGTCGAGCCGCGCCAGCTCGATGCGGTCCTTCACCATCCGTTGGCCCGCATCGGCGAGCCGGCGGACGGCGTCGCTGAATGACGGCTCGCCGCGCGCCCCGCTCGCACGCGTGCTCGGGTAAGGGGCAGTCTGCATCGCTCGAATCCTTTCCCGCGCCGCATGCCCGGCGGCGCGTGACCACCCCGTGTGCAGTCGATGTGCCAGCGCCGTGCAGGTGCGCCCTGCGGGAACCCCGACGCGGCGCAGCGGGCGACAACCGGTAACCCCCGCCGCCCGTGTAGTTCTTTCCCTAAGCGCGGCAGGCGGGTTCGGCCGCTGATCCGGTGCCGCCCGCAGCGCGCTGCATGACCAGGCGGGCAGGCCGGGCGGCGCATCCCGCTGGCGTCAGGCGCCGGCGGGTGGCGGCGCGGGGAGCCGGGCGCCTGCAGCGCCACGGCTCCGCGCCGCAGAATGAACGCGCGCGCGACGCGCGCTCAGCGCGCGCTCAGATCGAGCCGCGCCAGGCGCCGGTTTCGGCGCCGCGCGAGGAGATGAAATCGCGGAACCGCTCGAGATCGCCCTCGACGCGGCTGGAGACGACGCCGAGCCAGTCACCGACCTTCTCGGCCGCGCCTTCGGGCTCGTACTCGAGCTCGAGCTCGACCCGGCAGCGGCTGGCGCCGAGCGGCGTGAAGCTGACGCGGCCGGCGTTCCTCGCGCCCGACGTGCTGCGCCAGGCGATGGTGCGATCGGGCTCCTGCTCGACGATCTCGGCGTGCCACTCGCGCGTCATGCCGCCGATCTCGGCGCGCCAGAACAGGCGCTCGTCGTCGAGCTGCTCGACGCGCTCGACGCCCTCCATGAAGCGCGGAAACTCCTCGAACTGCGTCCACTGGTTGTAGGCCGTCGATACCGGCACGTCGACTTCGATCGATCGGGTGATGATGGACATCGCGCTCTCCTTTCGTGCGTGGGGGGGGAAAGTGGGGGGTCGAGGCGGCTTACTCGCCCGGCGATCCGCTGCCCTGGGTGTTCGACGGCTCGCCGAACACCGCCATCGCCGCCTCGGTCTGCTGCTCGACCGCGAGCTCGTTGCGCACCGCGCCGACGCCGGCGACGCCGGCGGCGATCTCCTCGGCGCGCCGTTTCTGGTCGCGCGTCGCCACCGTGCCCGTGAGCGTCACGACGTCATCGGCGACGATCACGGTGATGCGCGTTCCGTCGATACGCCGATCGGCGATCAGCGCGTTGGCGACTTCGGTGCGGATGCCCGCGCGCGGGCGGTCCGACTGGGCGGGACGCGGCATGATGAGCAACCTCGCGAACCGCGGAAGGCAGCAAGCGCTACGCCAGCGAACGCGCCGCTCCGCGCCGGCCGTGCCGCACCGCGCCGCGCGGTAGGCTTTGCCCCCGCACGCGGACGATTTTTCAGTCGCGCGCGCCGGCGGGCCGCCCGGTCCGGAGTATGCGGCGGTGCGCGGTGCGCGGCATGGTTGTTGTTGTACGGCGCCGCGGGACTGAAAGGGGTGACCGTGCGACCACGAGCGATCGTCGTCTTCTCACATCTGCGCTGGGCATCGGTGTGTCAGCGGCCGCAGCACCTGATGTCGCGCTTCGCGCGCGCCTGCCCGGTGTGGTTCGTCGAGGAGCCGATCATCGACGGCGATCCGCCGCGACTGATCTGCGATCGCGTCGCCCCCGGGCTCACCGTCGTGCAGCCGCACCTGCCGGCCGGCGCGCCGGGCTTCACCGACGCGACGTACGACGCCGTGCGCCGGCTGCTCAGCCGCTACATCCTCGCCGAGGTGCCGGCGCCGTGGGCGGCGTGGCTGTACACGCCGATGGCGCTGCCGCTGCTGCACGGCCTCGGACCGGCACGCGTCGCCTACGACTGCATGGACGAGCTCTCGGCGTTCCTGCACGCGCCGCCCGAGCTCCTCGAGCGCGAGCGCGAGCTGCTCGCCTGCGCCGACGTCGTCTTCACCGGCGGCCCGAGCCTCTACCGAGCCAAGCGCGAGCGGCATCCCGCCGTGCACTGCTTCCCGAGCAGTGTCGACGTCGCCCACTTCGCCCGCGGCCGGCACGTCGAGGAACCCGCCGAACAGCGCGCGCTGCCGCGCCCGCGACTCGGCTTCTACGGCGTGATCGACGAACGGCTCGACCGCGCGCTGATCGATCAGCTCGCCGCCAGCCGCCCGGACTGGCAGATCGTCATGGTCGGTCCGGTGGTGAAGATCGACCCCGCGGAGCTGCCGCGCCACCCGAACCTGCACTACCTCGGCGCGCAGCCGTATGCCGCGCTGCCGGCGTTCCTCGCCGGCTGGGACTGCGCGCTGCTGCCCTTCGCGCGCAACGCCTCGACCCGGTTCATCAGCCCCACCAAGACGCTCGAGTACATGGCCGCCGAACGGCCGATCGTCAGCACGCCGATCACCGACGTCGCCGAGCCGTATGGCGACGTCGTGTACCTCGCCGACGATCCCGCCGCGTTCGTCGCCGCCTGCGCGCGCGCGCTCGCCGAATCGCCCGCGGCGCGCGCCGCGCGGGGCGAGGCGATGCGCCGCATCGTCGCCGGCACCTCCTGGGACGTCACCGCCGCGTCGATGCTCGAGCTGCTTGCCGCCGGTGGCGCGCGCCGTCCGGCGCCGCGCCGTCACGTCGCCGCCACCGCGCCCGCCGAGCCCTGACCGGCCCGGCGGCGCCAACAGGAGAAGACCCGTGCCCAATCGCCCCACCGTCATCATCGGCGCCGGCCCGACCGGCCTGAGCGCTGCGTATCACCTCGGTCCCGACACCGTGCTGCTCGAGCAGAACGACCGCGTCGGCGGCTGGTGCCGCTCGATCGAGGCGAACGGGTTCACGTTCGATCACGCCGGCCACATCCTGTTCTCGAACGATCCGTACGTGCACGAGATGTACGCGCGCCTGCTCGGCGACAACATCCACTGGCAGGACCGCGAGGCGTGGATCTACAGCCACGGCACGTACACACGCTATCCGTTCCAGGGCTCGCTCTACGGACTGCCGGCGTCGGTGGTGAAGGAATGCATCCTCGGCGCGATCGAGGCGCGCTTCGGCACGCTCGCGCCGGCGCCCGACGGGCAGACGGCGACGCACAGCAACGGCAACGGCGGCCAGGCGCGCGGCAACGGCCACGGCGCGGCCGGCACGCACGCCGGCAACGGCCACGGCCCGGCGCGGCACGGCGAGGCGATCGAGGATTGCTGCGCCGACGGCGTCCTCGAGGCGACCGCGCGGCTGGTCTCGTCGTGCAACGGCGGCGCCGCGCTCACCGGCCCGCCGCGCAACTTCGAGGAGTTCATCTACCGCGTGTGGGGCGCCGGCATCGCGAAGCACTTCGCCGTGCCCTACAACCGCAAGCTCTGGGCGGTGCCGCTGCACGAGATGGAGACCTCGTGGCTCGGCGGCCGCGTGCCGATGCCCGACCTCGAGGAGATGATCGAGGGCGCGCTGCAGCCGGCGCCGAAGCCGATGGGGCCGAACGCGCGCTTCGGGTACGTGCTGCGCGGCGGCTGCCAGGCACTGATGGACGCGTTCCTGCCGCACCTGCACGGCGAGCTGCGGCTGAACACGCGCGTCACCGGTGCCTCCGTGCGCCGGCGCACGGTGACGCTCGCCGACGGCACGACGCTGCCGTTCGAGACGCTGGTCAGCACCATGCCGCTGCCGGTGCTCGTGCGCCTGCTCGGCGACGAGGCGCCGCCGGCGGTGCGCACCGCCGCCGCCGGCCTGCGCCACGTCTCGGTGCGCTGCGTCAACATCGGCATCGGCCGCGAACGCGTCACCGAGAAGCACTGGATCTACTATCCGGAGGACACCGTCTTCCACCGCATCTTCGTGCAGGGCAACGCGAGCCCGCACTGCAATCCGCCCGGTGGCTTCGGCATCACGTGCGAGATCACGTACTCGCCGCACAAGCCGCTGCCGTGCGACGGCGAGGCGCTGATCGCGCGCTGCATCGACGACTGCCGGCGCGTCGGTCTGCTCGCGCCCGATGATCCGATCTGGGTCGCCAACCAGCTCGACCTGCCGTACGCGTACGTCGTCTACGATCACGCGCGCGCCGCCCACGTCGCGGTGATCCGGCGCTGGCTGGAGGAGCACGACGTGCTGCTCGCCGGGCGCTACAGCGAGTGGGAGTATTACAACTCGGATCACGCGTTTCTCGCCGGGCGGAAGGTCGCCGAGACGGTGCGCGAGCGGGCCGCGCGGCGCGCGGGTGCCGCACCGCGGGAGGCGCGGACGGGGGCATGGCAGGCCGAGCCGGGACGGTAGCCGGACACGGCTACCCGCGCCCCCAGCTCGAGCGCGCCACCTGGTGGTCGCTGAACGGCCCCTGGGAGTTCGCGTTCGATCCCTGCGGCGCGTGGACGCGGCCCGACCAGGTGCGCTGGACGCACCACATCACCGTCCCGTTCGCGCCCGAGACGCTGGCGAGCGGGGTCAACGACCAGGGTTTCTACAACGCCTGCTGGTACCGCCGCCGGGTGACGCTCGCCCCGCCGCCCGAGGGCGAGCGCTGGATCCTGCACTTCGGCGCGGTCGACTACGTCGCCACGGTGTGGATCGGCGCGCAGCGCGTCGGCCAGCACGAGGGCGGCTACACGCCATTCTGCTTCGATGTCACCGACTTCGCGCGCGGCGAGGTCGATCTCGTCGTGCGCGCCGAGGACGATCCGCACGATCTCGCCAAGCCGCGCGGCAAGCAGGACTGGCTGCTCGAGCCGCACTCGATCTGGTACCCGCGCACCACCGGCATCTGGCAGACCGTGTGGCTCGAGCGCGTCGGCAGCTCGGCGATCGGCGCGCTGCGCTGGCATGCGAACCTCGAGCGCTGGGAGATCGGGCTCGACACGCACATCGACGGCCCGCCGCGCGACGACCTGCGGCTGCGCGTGCGGCTGCGCGTCGGGCGCATGGTGCTCGCCGACGACACGTACGGGGTGCTCGCCAGCGAGGTGTCGCGGCGCATCGCGCTCTCCGATCCGGGCATCGACGACTACCGCAACGAGCTGCTGTGGAGTCCGCACTCGCCGACGCTGATCGACGCCGACCTGCAGCTGCTCGACCGCCAGGAGCACGTGCTCGATGCGGCGACGAGCTACACGGCGCTGCGCACCATCGGCATCGAGTCGGAGACCGTGGTGCTCAACGGCCGCCCGCAGCCGCTGCGCCTGGTGCTCGATCAGGGGTACTGGCCCGACACCGGGCTGACGCCGCCGGACGACGCGGCGCTGCGCCGCGACATCACGCTCACCCGGCAGATGGGCTTCAACGGCGTGCGCAAGCACCAGAAGCTCGAGGATCCGCGCTACCTCTACTGGGCGGACTGCGCCGGCCTGCTGGTGTGGGAGGAGATGCCGAGCGCCTATCGCTTCACCGACAAGAGCATCCGCCGCCTGGCGCGCGAGTGGGTGGAGGCGATCACGCGCGACGCGAGCCATCCGTGCATCATCGCCTGGGTACCGTTCAACGAGTCGTGGGGCGTGCCGAACCTGCCGGTGCTCGAAGCCGAGCGGCACTTCGTCGAGGCGATGTTCCTGCTCACCAAGACGCTCGACACGAGCCGCGTGGTGATCGGCAACGACGGCTGGGAGAGCGTCGCGACCGACATCATCGGCATCCACGACTACGACGAGAATCCCGAGCACCTCGCGCGCCGCTACGGCGCCGAGGACGTCGTCCCGCGGCTGCTCAAGCGCGAGCGCCCCGGCGGCCGCCTCTTGTCGCTCGACGGCCGCACGCACGAGGGGCAGCCGATCGTGCTCACCGAGTTCGGCGGCATCTCGCTCAGCCACGATCCGCGCTCGTGGGGGTACTCGCGCGCCGACACCGCCGAGCAGTTCAGCACCCGCTACCGGACGCTGATGGCCACCGTGCACACGCTGAAGCTGCTCGCCGGCTTCTGCTACACGCAGTTCGCCGACACCTATCAGGAGAGCAACGGCCTGCTGTACGCCGACCGCCGGCCGAAGATTCCGATCGAGGTCATCCGCGAGGCGACCGCCGGTCCGCGCACCGAGCGCGAGCAGCGCATCGAAGCGGAATGGCGGGCGCGCATGCGCCGCTTCCAGCTCGAGCTCGGCGTCGACGCCCCGGAGCTCGACGGCGGCTGATCCCCGGCCACCAGCGTCACCGCGCGAGCCGTCCGACCGCCCATGCCGCCGCCGCTGCTCCCTGATCGCGCCGCCTGCCGCCGGCCGGCCGCGATGCCGTTCATCTGGGCAACCGGCATCGAGGACACGTTCATCGCCACGCCGTGGCCGGCGACCGGACGCACGCTCGACGAGTACGCGCTCACCGGTCACTACCGCCAGTGGCGGGGCGATCTCGACCGCCTCGCCGCGCTCGGCGTGCCGGCGGCGCGCTACGGCCTGCCGTGGTACCGCGTGCAGCCCGGCCCGCGGCGCTGGGACTGGGGGTGGGCGGATCGCGTGCTCGATCGCTTTGCGCGCCTCGGCATCAGCCCGATGCTCGACTGCGTGCACTACGGCACGCCGCGCTGGATGCCGCAGGGCTTCCTCGATCCCGACTTCCCGCCGCGCATGGCGGAGTTCTGCGCCACCGTCGCGCTGCGCTACCGCGACCGGCTGCGCTGGGTGACGCCGATGAACGAGCCGCGCATCGCCGCCTGGTACGCCGGCATGCTCGGCTGGTGGCCGCCCGGCCGTCGCGGCTGGCGCGGCTTTCTCGCCGTGCTGCTCGCCGCGGCGCGCGGCATCGCGGCGAGCATCGCCGCGCTGCGTGCCGCGACGCCGGAGCTCGCGGTCCTGCACGTCGACGCGAGCGATCTCTACATCGCCGCCGAGCCGGCGCTCGAGCGCGAGGCGGCGCTGCGCCAGGCGCTCGTCTTCCTCGTTCTCGATCTGCTCGACGGCCGCGTCGGCCCCGGGCACGCGCTCCACGACTGGCTGCTCGACCTCGGCGTCGGCCCCGCCGCGCTCGAGCCGTTCCGCGACGCGCGGCTCGACATCGACGTCCTCGGCATCAACCTCTACCCGATGTTCACGCTCAAACGCCTCGAGCGCGCCGGCCGCGGCCACCGCGTGCGCATGGTGTACGCGACCGGCGCGCTGATCGAGCAGCTGTTCGCGCTGTACGCCACGCGCTGCCCGCGGCCGCTGATGATCACCGAGACCGCCAGCCGCGGCACCGTGCGGCGCCGCCTCGCGTGGCTCGAGACGTCGGTCGCCGCCGTCCGTGCCGCCCGCGCCGCCGGTCTGCCGGTGATCGGCTACACGTGGTGGCCGCTGTTCTCGATGATCGCCTGGGCCTACCGTCAGGGCACGCTGCCGTTCGCGCGCTATCTGCTGCATCTCGGCCTCTACGACATCGACCCGGACGATCCCGGTCTCGCGCGCCGTCCGACGGCACTGGTCGAGGCGTATCGGGCACTCGTCGCCGGTGGGGAAAATGCGGTGGGCCGGTTGAATCCGCCGCCGGCGCCACGTCATAGTCGGGTGCGCGTCGCAGGATGATCGCGCCCGCCGGAACCCGCCAGGTGATGCCCACTCCCGGCCGCGGCGCGCGGCGCTGACGCACCGAGACGATGCCTGCTCCGTTCGGCAGCTTCTTCCTCGCCGGCTTCGAGTCCAGCACCGGCGTGAACCGCCACGGCGAGTGGATCGACCAGGTCGCGGCGACGCAGCACGACCGCTTCCTCGCGCACGACTACGCACTGCTGTGCAGCGTCGGCATCCGCGGCGCGCGCGAAGGCGTGCGCTGGCCGCTGGTCGACCGCGGCGGCGGCCGCTACGACTTCTCGACGCTGCTGCCGGTCGTCGAGGCGGCGCAGCGGCACGGCATCGCCGTCATCTACGATCTCTTCCACTACGGGTATCCCGCCGGGCTCGACCTGCTGTCCGACGACTTTCCACGCCGCTTCGCCGACTACGCGCACGCCGTCGCGCGCGCGCTGGTCGCCGCCGGCGACCGCACGCCGGCGCTCAATCCGATCAACGAGCCGTCGTACTACTCGTGGGCGGCGGGCGAGGCGGCACTGTTCGCGCCGCACTGGCGCGGGCGCGGCTCGCTGCTCAAGGTCGCGCTGGCACGGGCGGCGATCGCCGCCACCGACGCGATCTGGGCCGTCTGTCCGGCGGCGCGCATCGTCAGCGTCGACGCGCTCTGTCGCGTCGTGCCGCCGTCCGACGATGCGGCGCTCGCGCTCGAGGCCGAACGCTTCAACGCCGACGTGGTGTACGAGAGCTGGGACATGATCGCCGGGCGCCTGCATCCCGAGCTCGGCGGCAGCCGCCGGCATCTCGGCATGGTCGGCGCGAACTACTACTGGACGAATCAGTGGGAGCTCGGGCGCGTCGGCGTGCCGCTCGCCGACGACGATCCGCGCCGCTGGCCGCTGCGCCGCCTGATCACCGAGGTGTGGGAACGCTACGGCGGTGAGGTGCTGATCAGCGAGACCGCGCACGTCGGCGACATGCGTCCGGTCTGGCTGCGCGAGCTCGCCGGCGAGGCCGAGGCGCTGCTCGATGCCGGCGTGCCGCTGACCGGCGCGTGCCTCTACCCGATCCTCGGCATGCCGGAGTGGCACGCGCGCGACGAGTGGACGCGCATGGGGCTGTGGGACCTCGTCCCCCAGAGCCCGACCCTCGCCCGCATCCCCTACGAACCCGCCCTCGCCGCCCTGCGCGACGCCCAGCGCCTGGAAACGCGCGTGCGCGGGGAAACGGAATAAGCCGCGAAGTCCGCACCGCGCGGGTCCCCTCCCTGGCGGGGAGAGGGTCAGGGTGAGGGGCATCCGACACCTCCAGCGCGAGCAACGCGGCG
>CBFGUK010000064.1:0-22091 GCA_965651925.1 uncultured bacterium
TGCCGCGCAGCCGACGCATCGAACCCCACCGGCGATCACACACGCGCTGGCGGGCACGGCTCCGCCGCGCCGCGGGGTTCCCACCTCCGCACCTCCGCACGCCGTTCGTTTCCGGTGCCGCATTCCGGCAACACCGTCAACGTTTTGACGATGAGCGCAGGAAACACGGCATCCGGCACATGGCGGACGTCGTGACACGCGCCCGGTGTGCTGGCGGTGCATGCCTGCACACGGATCGCGCGGCGGCATGCGCCGTGCTGCGCAACGACGCAGGAGACACGATGATGATCGACGAGCTGCCCGCCCTGTCGGCGGCGGGACCGGGACTGCCGGGGGCAGTGATCCGGCGCATCGAGGAATGCCTGCGCGACCACTTTCCGGCGGCGATGGTGACGCGCATCAGCGGCGCGCTGCAGCGCGGTGAAATGGTGCAGGTCGGCACCGGCACCGACGCCTGCCGCGTCGCCTACCGGCGGGGCGTGCTGTCGGTGGGAGAGCGGGACTATGTCATCGACCGCGACTGAGCGACCGGCGGGCGACGTCGAGCTCACCCCGGGCACGTTCGGTGACAAGCGCCGCCTGCTGCTCCTCGTCCGCACCGGTCTGACGCTGGCGATCGGCTACCTGCTGGTGTTCAGCGGCGGCACGGTCCAGCTCGGCCTGCCGGTGCTCGGCTTCGTGCTCGCCTACATCGCGAGCAACGTGGTGATCGCGCTGCTCCCGGCGCACCTGCTGCGCCGCGGCGGCTTCGACATCGGGCTGATTCTCGCCGATACCGCGGCGATCTCGTTCGCGCTGTCGCTGATTCCCGAGGCGAACACCGACGTCTTCGTCTTCTACTTCACGATCATTCTGCTCGCCTCGATCTCCGACCGCGTGCTGGTCAGCCTGCTCGCACCGGTGCTCACCTGCGGCGCCTACCTCATCTTCCTGCTCGCGCGGCACGGACTCGACGAGATCCTGCAGCCGCACATGCTGCTGCGCCTGCCGTTCTTCCTGCTCACCGGCACGTTCTACGGCTTCTTCGTCGATCGCGTGCGCCGCGGCCAGATCGCCGTCGCGGCGGCGCGGCAGCGCACGGCGGCGCGCACCGAGCTGCTGTCGATGATCACCCACGATCTCAAGCAGCCGCTGTGGGTGGCGACCGAGGCGGCGGCGATGCTCTACGAGAAGCTCGGCCGCGACGACGCGGCGACGCGCGCGCTCGCGACGCAGGTGGTTGTCAGCCTGCGGCGCATGGAATCGCTGACGCTCAACTTCCTCGACCTCGGCAAGCTCGAGGCGCGCGGCCTGCGCGCCAATCCCGGCGCGCACCCGCTGTCGCGTGTCGTCGCGGATCTCGTCGAGGCGTATCGCCCGGCGTTCGAGGCGAAGCACCTCACCGTCGCGCTCGAGCTCGCGCCGGCGCTGCCCGCGGCGTGGATCGATCCGCTGCAGACCGAGCGCTGTCTCGCGAACCTGCTCGACAACGCGATCAAGTTCAGCCCCGAGGGCGGCACCGTCACCGTGCGCACGGCGGCCGAGCCGGGCTGCGTGGTGGCGCTCATCGGCGACAGCGGGCCCGGCATCGCGCCGGAGCGCGAGGCGCATCTGTTCGAGTCGTTCCAGCAGGGCGCCGACGCGAGCGGACGGCGCAGCACCGGGCTCGGGCTGCACATCGCCGACGCCCTGGTGCGTGCCATGGGCGGCTCGATCCGCCTCGAGCACGGCGCGCCGCGCGGCGCGTGGTTCGCCGTCCGCCTGCCCGTCGCCGCGGCGGCGTCGGAGACGCCGGCGCCGGCGGCATCCGATGCGGTGACCGAGCGCGCCGCCTGACCGGCGCCGGTGATCGTCAGCTGGCGCGCAGCGCCGCTGCCGCGCGCGTCAGCGCCGCGATCGACTTGGCGTCCTCGATCGCGCCGTCGGCGATCATCGCCAGCGCGCGCGCCAGCGGCACGCGCTCGACGGTGATCACCTCGTCGTCTTCCAGCGCCTGCGCCGAGACGGTGAGCTCACGTGCGAGGAAGAGGTGGATGCGCTCGTCGCAGAATCCCGGCGTGGTCAGGATGCTGCCGAGCGGCGTCCACTCGGCGGCGTCGAGCCCGGTCTCCTCGCGCAGCTCGCGCCGCGCGCACACTGCGGGCGACTCGCCCGCCGCCAGCGTGCCGGCCGGCACTTCCCAGATCTCGCATCCCGCCGCGTGGCGGTACTGCCGGATCAGCGCCACGTACCCGTCCGCGTCGAGCGCCACCACGGCGGCGGCGCCGGGATGATGCACGATCTCGAGCATGACGCGCTTCCCGGTCGGCAGCGTCGCTTCCTCGAGCCAGAGCGTGACGATCCGCCCGCGATAGAGTTCCCGCCGCTCCGCCATTGCGCCGAGCGCTACCACGCGTCGGTGACCCCGCCAATGCGGGACGTGCTCAGTGCAGCAGCGGCGGCGGGTCGCTGGCGAGGGCGAAGGCGGCGAGGGCCGCGCGCAGCTCGGGCCGTGGGCGGGGCGCGCGGGCGAGCTGCGGGCGCAGGCCGCGCCGGCGCAGCGCTCCGAGATCGTCGCGCACCGCCCGCAGCAGGCGGCGATCGAGCTCCATGCCGACGACGTCGATCACCCAGTCGCCGGGCACGGCATCCGTCAGCCGGCGCACATGCTGCATGATCGCGCGCAGCGCGGCGCGATCGACACCGCCCGCGTACGTGAACAGCCACTGTGGCGCACCGGCGACGGTACGCCACACATGAACGGTGATCTCGCTGGCGAGCGGCGTGCTCGGCAGATCGGTGAATGGCAGTGACATCTGCTCGCCCATGGATAGACGCCGGCCATTGCAACGGCAGTGCCATCGCCGGGCGCAGGCATCGATCCATGCTGCGGGCGCGCGCGGCACGCGTCGGCGCTGCCAATCCGCCGCGCGCGCGGCGCGCACGCGTCAGCGCCGCACCGCTCCACACCCACGAGGCGCATGGCAGGTGATTGGGGCACCGCCGCGTTGCGCTTCGAACGAGCTGGCGGCGCCGACGAAGCGGCGAACGGGTGGAGGATCACCGATGCGGCACCACACGACGCGCTCCGCGCGCCCGAGCGCCCGCACGATCCGCGCATCGTTGGTCGACGACGCCGAACGGGTCGCTGCACACGCAGGGCGGACGACCACGCGTGCGCGCGTCAGAAGCCGATCGCGCAGCCGTCCTTGCGCGAGTCCGAGCCGCCCCAGAGCACGCCGGTGGCGGGATCGATGGCGATGCCCTGCGCGCCGCCGAAGCCGCCGCGGAGCAGCGCGGTGCTCTCGTCCTCGATCACGTGCCCGCGCTGCGCCAGCGCCGCGCCGACCGCGGTGGCGAGGCCGGCCTCGAGGGCGACGCGGTCGCCGTCGAAGTAGTTGAAGCGCGGCTGCTCGATCGCCTCCTGCAGGTTGCAGCCCTCGTCGAGCAGGCGGCTGACGAGCTGCACGTGTCCCTGCGCCTGCATGTCGCCGCCCATGACGCCGAACGCGAGCAGCGGACGCCCGTCGCGCAGCAGCATCGCCGGGATGATCGTGTGGAACGGCCGCTTGTGCGGCGCGAGCGCATTGGGGTGCGTCGCGTCGAGCACGAAGCCGGCGCCGCGGTTCTGCAGCGCGATGCCGGTGCCGTCGGCGACGATGCCGGAACCGAACGCGAGGTACAGACTGTTGATCAGCGACACGACCATGCCGGAGGCGTCGGCGGTGGTGAGATAGACGGTGTCCGACGCGGTGCGCGAGCCGGCGGCGACGCGCTTGAGCGCCTTGTCGGGGCGGATCAGCGCGGCACGCCCCTGGGCGTAGTCCTTCGACAGCAGCCGCTCGACCGGCACGGACGCGTGCTCGGGGTCGGCGATCCAGCGGTTGCGGTCGGCGAACGCGAGCTTGATTGCCTCGATCTGCAGATGGGTGCGCAGGTCGGGTGCCGCGCCGGGCAGGTCGAAGCATTCGAGGATGTTCAGGGCGAGCAGCGCCGCGAGCCCCTGGCCGTTCGGCGGCAGCTCGCACACCGCAACGCCGCGGTAGTCGACCGCGATCGGCTCGACCCACGTCGACGTGTGCGCGGCGAGGTCGGCCGCGCTGAGCAGGCCGCCGCGCGCCTGTACGGCGGCCGCCAGCGCCGCGCCGAGCTCGCCGCGATAGAACGTCTCGCGGCCGCCGGCGGCGAGCTGGCGCAGGCTGTGAGCCAGCGCCGGCAGGCGCATGATCTCGCCGGCGCGCGGCGCGCGCCCGTCGCACGTGAACGCGGCGCGCCCGACGTCGTCCTGCAGCAGGCCGGCGGCAAAGCTCCACTGCGCGGCGATGATCTCGCTGACCGGGAAGCCGTCCTCGGCCGTCGCGATCGCCGGCGCGAGCGCCTCGGCGAGCGAGCGCCGGCCGAAGCGCGCCAGCAGCTCGCACCAGGCATCGACGCTGCCCGGCACGGTGATCGCGAGCGGGCCGACGAGCGGCATCGTCGCCTGCCCGCGCGCCTGCATCGCGTCGATCGTCGCCGCCCCCGGCGCGCGGCCGCTGCCGTTCAGGCCGTGCAGCCGGGCGCCGTCCCACACCAGCGCGAAGCAGTCGCCGCCCGGGCCGGTCATGAACGGCTCGACGACGGCGAGCATCGCCGCGGCGGTGACCGCGGCATCGACGGCGGTGCCGCCGCTGCGCAGCACCTCGGCGGCGGCGAAGGACGCCAGCGGCTGGCTGGTGCACGCCATGCCGTGCCGCGCGAGCACGAGCGACCGATGTGCGCCGCGGCGCGGATCGAGCCGGTGCGAGCCGAACATCAGGGCCGATCCGCGCGCCGACAGCTCACAGCGCCGACTCCTCGTACGACACGCCGTCCTCGGCGAGGGCGTCGAGCAGGGCGCGCGGATCGAACGCGGTGGCGGGCGAGTGCACACCGGTGGCGCGCGCGCGGCCGGCGCGCAGCCAGGCGGCGCCGAGCGCGGCGATCGCCGCGGTCAGCCCGTACGGATCGCGACCGCGCACGACCACGCGCCGCCCGACGGACTGGCCGCCGCGCCGGCCGCGGCCGTCGATGGCGATCTGGAACTGGTCGCGCCGGCGCGTGTTCGGATCCGGCCCGTCGCTGTTGCGGCCCAGCCACAGTCCGGCGAACGGCGCCGCGGCGCGCGCGAGCACGGGCAGCGCCGGCGCGCAGGTCGCCAGCAGGCGCGCCGGTACGGACGGCAGGTGCAGGAACGTGCGCGTCGTGCGCGCGCCGGTGTGACGCGGGATGGTGATCACCTCCGCGCCGGGAAAGCTGAGCGCGGTGAGCCGCCGCGGCGGCAGGTCGATGTGCGCCAGGACGCGGCCGGGCGGCTCCTCCACCCACACGCCATCGACCAGCGCCAGGCCGGGCTCCTGCAGCATGCGCACCGCCGTGCGCGCCGTGCCGCGGCTCGGGTGCAGCTGCGTTGCGTAGGTGACGTGCACGCGATCGACCTCGTCGAGGCGTTCGGCGACCAGCGCCGCGGCGCAGTCGGCGAGCGCGATCTCGAAGGCGAGCGCCGGCACGACGGTCGCGCCCGTGGTGCGCGCCCACGTGTCGTGCACCTGCACGGCGCGCACGAACGGCTGCTCGCCGGTCGTGTCGACGTAGTGCGTGCCGTGCGCGATCGCGGCGCGCAGCACCGGCTCGCCGTGATCGATGAACGGACCGACACAGTTGATCAGCACGGCCGCGCGACGCGCCAGCGCGTCGAGCGCGACGCGGTCCTCGAGCCGCACGACGAGCAGCTCGCTGCCCGGCAGCCCGGCGGCAAGGGCCTGCAGCCGGCCGGCGTCGCGGGCGGCGAGCAGCAGCGGCAGGTCGCGGGCGTGCAGCGCCGCCGCCACGAGGCGCCCGGTGAATCCGGTCGCACCGAACACCGCGATGGGCTGCGCGTCCGCCTGCATGGCCGGCCGCATAGCGTGCCGGGTGGCGGTTGCAAAGACGTCACCCAAGGCCCTGTAATGCGGGAACCCTCATGGCGCGCCACATCCACCGCGGCCGGACCGCGTTCGCCGCGGTGCTCCTGCTGCTCGCCGTCGCCCCGGCGCGCGCCACCGCCGCGCCGCTGGCGCCCGGGCTGCTGGCCGCCGCGCAGCGCGAGGGCGAGGCCGCGGTGCTCGTCCTCCTGCGCGTGCCGGAAGGCGATGATGCCGGCGGCGCCGCCGCGGCGCGCGCCGCGCGGGTCGCCGGCGCGCAGGCACGCGTCCTCGACGCCATGCCGCCCGCCGGGCTCGAAGTGGCACATGCCTACCGCGTCGTGCCGGGCTTCGCGGCGCGTGCCACGCCCGCGGCGCTCGCGGCGCTCGCCGCGCATCCCGCCGTCGCCGCGGTCGATGCCGACGCGCTCGGCACCGTCGCGCTCGAGCAGAGCGTGCCGCACGTGCGCGCCGACCGCGTGCGCGCGCGCGGCGTCGACGGCGCCGGGGTGACGATCGCGGTGATCGACAGCGGCGTCGATGCCACGCATCCCGACATCGTCGATGCCCTGCGCCACGAGGAGTGTTTCTGCCGCGCCGGGCGCATCGGCGGCATCCGGCGGGGCGCCTGCTGCCCGAACGGCATGGATCGCGCCAGCGGGCCGGGCAGCGCGGCGAGCGCCGACCTGCACGGGCCGCACGTCGCCGGCATCGCCCTCTCGCGCGGCCACGTCGCGCCGCCCGGCGTCGCCCCCGGCGCCGGCCTGGTCGCGGTCCGCGTGCTCGACGATCGCAACAGCGGCTTCCTCTCCGACTGGATCGCGGCGCTCGACTGGCTGGCCGCCGAGCGCCCCGACGTCCGCGTGGTGAACATGAGCCTGGTCAGCCAGGCGGTGTTCGCCGCGTCCTGCGAGGTGGGCTGCGACAATCAGAGCGGCTGCGCGACCAACCGCCTGTTCGCCGCCGCGATCGACGCGCTCTGGGCGCGCGGCGCGCTGGTCTTCGCCGCCGCCGGCAACGACGGCCACGCCAACGCCGTCGCGGCGCCGGCCTGCGTGTCGCGCGCCGTCGCGGTCGCCGCCGTCGACGATGCCGACGTGCCGGCGGCGTTCAACAATGGCGGCGCGGCGCTCGACCTCCTCGCCCCGGGCGTCGACATCGTCTCCGACGGCCTCGGCGGCGGGCTCGCGGTCGTCTCGGGCACCTCGATGGCCGTGCCGCACGCCGCCGGCCTGGGGGCATTGGTCCTCGCCGCGCGGCCCGGGTACGGCGCCGACGACGTGTTCGCGGTGCTCCGTGCCAGCGGCGTGCCGGTCGCTGCCGGCGAGCACACGCTGCCGCGCATCGATGCGTTCGCGGCGCTCAACGTGGCGATGCGCGCGCCGGAGCTCGTGCGCGGCGGCGGCGGCCGCGGCAGCGACTGCCTGCTCGAGCTCAGCATCGTGCCGCCCGAGGCGGTGACCACCAGCGCGCGCGCCGTTGCCACGTGCATCGACAACGATCCGACCTGCGATGGCGACACGATCGCCGGACAGTGCACGTTCGCGGTGGCGCCGTGTCTCAACATGCGCGATCCGCTGCTGCGCGGCTGCGCGACCGGCGAAACGCTCGAGACCGTGGCGATCTTCGCGCCGCGCGTCGACGCGCCGCCGGGCAGTATCGCGCGCGCCAACGTCGACGCGCTCGCCTTCGCGCTGCCCGAGTTCCCGTTCGCCGGCGAACAGACCTGCGGCAGCACGGTGCCGTTCATCGTCACCCGCCCCGATCCCGCCAGCGCCGGCACCGGCGAGATCCGCATGCGCGTCACCACCGCGACGCGCCGCGACTACGACCGCGTCATCTTCCGCTGCCTCGCCGGGAACTGATTCAACGCAGAGACGCGGAGGCGCAGGGCTTCACAGAGATCTCTGCGTACCTCTGCGCCTCCGCGTTGAAGGCTCACTCGAACGGCAGCCGATGCCCCTTGGCCGCGTTGCAGTCCTTGCACGCCGGGACGACGTTCCCCTTCGTCGAGCGGCCGCCGCGGATGATGGGGACGAGGTGGTCCATGGTCAGCGCCTTCGCGCCGACCTGCCGGCCGCAGTAGTGGCACACGCCGGTCGAGCAGCGGCGCTTCCACCACTGCGAGCGGCGCAGCTCGCGCGCCGCGGCGCGTTCGCGCGCGATGGTCGCGTCGTCGACCTCGACGAGGAACCCGTCGTCCGCCATCGTCAGAGGTCACTGTAGCGGATCAGCTCGATGTCCGCTGCCTCGAGCGCGGCGCGCACCCGCGGGCTGCACAGCCCGGCGAGCTCGGCCTGGCTGGCGTAGTCCGCCGGGCGCCAGCGCCGCGCTTCGTCGTCGATCGCCGCGGCGGGGTGGGCGTACACCTCGCTCGTGCCCGGCGGCAGCGTGGCGATGAGGTGGAGGAGGTAGGCCTCGTCGACGTGGCCGGTCTGGTGCATGCCGTAGACGCGATCGGCATGGCGCAGGCCGGCGCGCGCCAGGCGCGGCCGGGCCCAGCGCGCCAGGCCGCCGAACGCCGCCGCCTCGAACAGCTTGCGCGCCGCGTGGCGGCGGTTCCAGCGCAGCGCCGGTGCGAGCGGATCGTTCGGCAGGCGCAGGGCGCGCACGCCGTAGCGCGGCGCGACGTCGAGCAGCGCCGCGAGCGCGACGGGATGCATGTGGATCGTCAGGTGGCCGTCGACGTGCGACAGCGGCAGCCCGGTGGCGGCGAACGCATCGAGCTGGGCGGTGATCTCGCGGCGCAGCTGCGCGCGCGCGCCGGGCGTGAAGAAGTAGCGCATGCCCGTCCACACCGGGTCGTCGGGGAAGCGCCCGTGCCCATCGACGAGCGCCGGCAGCTCGGCGGGCGGCGCGGTGCAGGTTCCCTGCAGCAGCGTGAGGTGCAGGCCGACGCCGAGCGTCGGCGTGGCACGCGCCAGCGCCACGGCGTCGTCGACCGCGGCGCCGCGCATCATCAGGCTCGTCTCGGTCAGCACCCCCTCGCGATGGGCGCGGATGATGCCGGCGTTGACCGCCGGCGACAGGCCGAAGTCGTCGGCGGCGACGATCAGACGGCGGCGGGCGCGGCTCATGCGGGCGTGACCCGCCGCGCCGCCTGGTGGCGGGCGAGGACGACGAGGCCGACGAGCGACCAGCACAGCTCGCGCAGCCGGCGCACGATGCCGAGCACGAGCCCCTTGGCGGGATCGAGGCCGAGGAGCTGGAAGATCAGCGCCTTGCCGCCTTCCTGCACGCCGGCCTTCGCCGGCACGAAGAAGAGCAGCGCGTCGATCGCCACCGAGAGCACCTCGATGGTGAAGGCGCGCGTCCAGCTCGGGTCGAGGTCGAGGAAGGTGAGGACGATGTAGATCTCGACCGCGCCCATGCACCAGCCGGCGAAGAATCCGGCGACCGAGACGGCGAACGCGCCCGGCGCGGCGTAGATGCGCGCCACTTCGGTGTCGAGCGTCGCCAGCCACTCGGAGACGCGCGGCGGGATGCGCATGCCGAGCCGCGCCAGCACGCGCGCCCCGGCGCCGAACAGCCCGCGGCGCTGCAGCGCGATGCCGGCCAGCAGGCCGGCGCTGATCAGGCAGAGGCCGGCAAACAGCCCGCCGCGCAGGCCGGGCGGCAGCGCGAGATCGCGCGTCAGCGCGACGAGCCCGGTGAACACGAACAGCATCTGCGCGAACGTCTGGCTGAGCTTGGCGACCGCCACCGACGCCCACGCGACCGCCGGCGCGCAGACGCCGGCGAGCATGCGGGCGCGCACCACCTCGCCGCCGAGCGTGGCGGTCGGGGTCAGGTTGTTGATCGCCTCGCCGGCGAGCCGGGCGCGCAGCAGCCGGCCGAAGCCGATCGCCGGCCGCGGCGGTGCGAAGGCGAACTTCCAGCCGAGCGTGTTGCAGGTGAACGCCAGCGCCTCCTGCGCGAGGACGAGCGCGAACCCCCAGCCGATGAGCCGCAGGTTCGCCCACACGTCGCGCGGTCCGAGCCGCCAGACGAGCACCGCGAACAGCGCGATGCCGGCGACCAGGAGCCCGCGCTCGATCCACCACACCAGCCGTGATGCTGGTGTCACTCCGCCACCCCGATTGTGCTACCGCGGAGACGCGAAGGCGCGGCGATGCGCCTACTCCGCATCACGCCAGCGGTGCACGAGCACCAGCGCGCCGGCGTAGACGTAGGTGCCGAAGGCGGCGCCCCAGAGGAACCAGTGCAGCCGGTCGATCACGGCGAGCAGCAGCAGCCCGTAGGCGAAGTCGCGGTTCATCAGCGCCTCGAAGCCGCGCAGCAGGCGCTGCCGCCAGCGCCCGCGCGCGGTGCGCGCCGGCGCCTGGTCGGCGGTCGGGTTCGGGACGAGCAGCGTCAGCGTCGCCGCCGTCGCGCAGATCAGGCCGCCGACGAGCAGGGCGCCGAGCAGCAGGAACGGCTGGCTCGGATCGGTGCGGTACAGGCCGATGCCGAGCCCGGCGAAGATCGCCGCGTGCACGATGTTGTCGGTGGTGATGTCGTAGAGGTAGCCGAGGCGCGATTCGAGGAACTTCAGCCGCGCCACCTCGCCGTCGCAGCCGTCGATGATCACCGCGCACCAGAACAGCAGCGTGCCGAGCAGGCCGAAGCCGTAGCCGCCCTGTGCCAGCGCCCAGGCGCCGCACAGGCCGACGGCGGTGCCGATCGTCGTGATGTGATTCGGACGCAGCGGCGTGCGCACGAGCCGGCGGCTGATGCGTGTCGAGACGGCGCGGTCGAAGCGCGCGATCGGTCCGTCCTCGGGCGAGCCGAGCGTGGCGAGCAGCGCGCGTTCCGCCGCGTCCACCTCGGCGGCGGTGCGCGCCGGCAGGCAGAGCTCGCCGGCGAGTGCCGTGGCGTCGAGGCGCGCCCCGTCGGCGCCGCCGGTGGCGAGCGCGCGGCGCGGGCCGAGCACGATGCCGGGGTCGCCGAAGCGCACCGGCGTGCCGTTGCAGGTGGCGCCGCGCACGCGCGCCAGCGCGCCGGGGGTCACGACGCAGTCGGCGGGAATCAGCGCCACGTGCTCGGTGGCAATCGCCGCCGCGCCGGCATCGGGAAGCAGCGGAATTGCCGCGGTACGCGCGTCGCGCGCGAACACCGCCCGCAGCGGCGCGGCGTCGTCCGGCGCCAGCGCGACGACCGCGTCGAAACCGGCGCGCAGGGCGCTCAGCGCGACGCGCTGCACGACCGGCAGCCCGGCGACCGGCGTGAAGCTCGCCGGCGTCGGCGGCAGGATCACCGCCGTGCAACCGGCCGCCCCGGGCGGCGGCGCCGCGTCGCTCACGCCGCCTCCGACAGCGCCCGCGGCACCGGCAGCCAGGCGCCGCCGCGCGCGCTCGACTCGTACGCGAGCGCGGTGAGCAGCACGCAGGCCTCCGCTTCGGCGAGCGCCGCGGTGCCCTGCGCGGCATCGTCGAGCGCGGCGGCGAAGCCGTCGAGCACGGCGCCGAACCAGTCGGGATGATGCGAGCCTTCGGACAGCGAGCGCGCGAACTGCAGGGCGCGCGGTGCGCCCTGGCGCTCGAGCGTGCCGTGCGCGTCGGCGAGCAGCGCCGTCGCCGCCGCGCCCTCGACCGTCCAGCGCGTCGCGCGGCCCGCTCCCGCCCAGGTGAGAAAGATCTCGCCGCGCAGCGACGGAAACTCGAGCTCGCAGGTTGCGGTGTCCTCGACCGCGGCGTGCGCGTCGGCGCGCCGCTCGACCGTCGCGCGCAGCCGCCGCGGCCGCTCGCCGGCGAGCGCGCAGAGGAGGTAGAGCGCGTGCCAGCCGTGATCGACGAGGATGCCGCCGCCGGCGATCGCGGCGTCGCCGCGCCATTCGCTGCCGACGCTCACGGCGCGGCCGGCGCGGATCGTCTCGAGGCGGATGGTGCGCAGCGTGCCGAGCGAGCCCTCGTCGCGCAGCGCGCGCAGCGCGGTGAACTGCGGCGCGTGCTTCCAGTTGTGCACCGGGAAGAGCACGACCCCGGCGGCGGCCGCCGCGTCGCGCATGGCGGTGAAGTCGCCCGGCGTGGTCGCCAGCGGCTTCTCGCACAGGATGTGGCACCCGGCCCTGGCGGCGGCGATCGCCAGCGCCGGGTGATGGATCGGCGGCGCGGCGATGTCGACCACCTCGATGCGCTCGGCGTCGAGCAGCGCCGCCGCGTCGGCGTACACCGTCGCCTCGGGCAGCAGCGCCGCGGCGCGCGCGCGCCGGTCGGCATCGGGCTCGGCGACGGCGACCAGCGCGAAGTCCGGCCGCGTGCCCCACGCCGGCAGGTGCCCGTGCTCCGCCACGTGGCCGAAGCCGAGCACGGCAGTCCGCCGGCGTCTCATGGGCGCAGGCGGCCGTCGCGCTCGAGCTCGGCAAGCACCTCGTCGAGGATCGCGACCCCGTCGCGCGCTTCGGTCTCGGTCAGCACCAGCGGCGGGTTGATGCGTACGCGCGAGAAGTAGCCCATCAGCAGCAGGCCGCGGCGCAGCGCGCCGAGGAACAGCGCCTCGGTGACGCGGCTCGGCAGCGGCTCCTTCGTGCGCCGGTCGCTGACCAGATCCATGCCGATCAGCAGGCCGGTGCCGCGCACGTCGCCGATGCACGCGTACTTCTCCTGCAGCGCGCGCAGGCCGTCGAGCAGCACCGCGCCGACGCGCGCGGCGTTGTCGGCGAGCCGTTCCTCGATGATCGTCTCGACCGTCGCCAGCGCCGCGGTGGCGGCGAGCGGGTTGCCGCCGTAGCTCGACGACGACGAGCTCGGGCGCGCAAACGGCAGCGACTGCGTGATCGTCTCGGTCGAGATCAGCCCGGTGACCGGGAAGCCGCAGCCGAAGCCCTTGCCGATCGTCATCACGTCGGGCGTCACGCCGGTGTGCTCGACGCCGAACATCGTCCCGGTGCGGCCGAAGCCGGTGATCATCTCGTCGGCGATCAGCAGCGCGTCGTGCTCGCGTGCCAGCTCGCGCACCGCGGGCAGGAACTCCGGCGGCGGGATGACGTTGCCGGCGGTGCCCTGCATCGGCTCGACGATGATCGCCGCGATCTCGCCGGCGGTGGCGACCTTGAGCTGCTCGCGCGCGAACTCGACGCAGGCGAGGCCGCAGCCGGGATAGCTGGTCTTCAGCGGACAGCGGTAGCAGTCGGCGTACGGCACGAGGTGCGTGCCGGTCGGCAGCGGTCCCCAGTGCTGTTTCCAGCTGTCGCCGATCAGGCCGATGACGCCGCCGGTCTTGCCGTGGAAGCCGCCCCAGAAGCCGACGACCTCGAACTTCTTCGTGTACGACTTGGCGAGCCGGATCGCCGCCTCGACCGCCTCGGCGCCGCCGCTGTAGAGCTGCGTGCGCGCGACGTCGCCGGGCGCGAGCTCAGCGAGCAGCTGCAGGAGCTTCAGGCGCGGGGCGCTGGTGAAGCTGCCGACGATGCTCTTCTCGAGCTGCGCCTGCATGGCGCGCACGTAGCGCGGGTGCGAGTGGCCGAGGCTGGCGACCGCGACGCCGGCGAAGAAGTCGAGGTAGGTGTTGCCGTCGGTGTCGACCAGCGTCGAGCCGCTGCCGCGCTCGATGGTGAGCTCGGAGAGCTGCGCGATGCGCTGCAGGCCGGGGGCAATGACGCGCTGCTCGGCGGCGTACGCGGCGCGCGACGTCGGTCCGGGAATCGCCGGCGCGCCCGCCTCGTCGCGGGGTACAGGGGTCAAACGATCCTCGCTCGTGTGATGTACGCGGCTATGGCCTCGGCGGCGGCGGAGCGGCAGCGACCGTAGCTAGGCCAGTCATTCAAGTCAATTAAGGATAAGCTGCCGTCGCGTTCGAGGATGCAATCGCCGCCGAATACTTCTAGTTCGAGCGCCGCGGCGCCGGCCTCGGCGAGCCCCGCGAGCGCCGCGCGGGTGGCGGCATCGAGTGTCGTGCCGGCGGGCGGGAACGGGGCGAAGAACGCCCCGCCGCGCACGGCGTAGAACTTGACCACGGCGCCCGGCACATGGCGCTGCACGCACGCCGTGGCGATGCCGCGGCGCGCGAACGCGGCGAGCGCGGCGGCGGCGGCGGTGCGCCCGGGGACGTGCACGACGTCGTCGGGCTCGGTGGCGTGCACGTCGCCGCGCTTGATCCACGCGCCGGCGTCGACCCACGCGGGCAGCGCCGCCGCGTCGCCGGTGGCGAGGAGCGCGCTCTCCGGGTGCGGCACGCCGTGCCGCGCGAACGCCGCGAGCATGCGGCGGCGGTGCGCGTTCTCGATGCCGGTGACCGAATTGATGACGCGCACGCCCGCCGCCTCCCAGCCGCGCAGCGTGTCGAGCGCCGCCGGCCCCTGGCACATGGCGAAGACGACCGGCGCCGGCGCCGTGCGCGGCAGCGGCGCGTCGGCGCTCAGCACGTCGACGCGGTGCGTCGCCGCGAGCTGCGCGGCGACGGCGTCGAGGATGGCGCGGTCGTCCTCGACCTTGCCGGGCGAGTAGACCCGCTCGCGCGCGATGCCGAGGACGTCGATCACGGCGCGTACCCGCCGCGCACGAACGCCTCGGCGGCGGCGATGTCCTGCGGGCGATCGACGTCGAACGTCGTGCCGATCGGCGCCGCCGCGAGCCGGTAGCCGCGCGCGTGCAGATGGCCGAGAAAGGCGCGCAGCGCGGTGCAGCCGGCGGCGCGCGCCGCGGCCACTTCGGCGAACACGCGCGGACGGAAGACATAGAAGCCGGCGGTGATGAAGCGGCTGCCCGTCGCCGCGGCACCGATCGCCGTCACACGGCCGTCGTCGGTGCACGCGACGTACAGCGGCTTCTCGTCGTCGACGTGCGTCGTCACCGCCAGCACCACATCGGCCGTCAGCGCGCCGGCGGCGTCGAGAAACGCGCGCAGCGTCGGCGGCGCGAAGATCGCGTCGACGGTGAGGACGAGCACCGGCGCCGGCGCGTCGGCGAGCATGCCGGCGACGACGAACAGGCTTTCCATCGAGCTCGGCGTCGTGCGCCGCGCCATGCGCAGCCGCGGCGCGCCGGGGCGGGCGCGGCAGTGCGCCTCGACCGCGTCGGTCTCCGGCTCGGCGTTGAAGAGGCACGCGACCTCGTCGACTCCCGCCGCCGCCGCCGCGTCGAGCACGTGATCGACCAGCGCCTTCCCGGCGATGCGCACCAGCGGCTTCGGCGTCGTGATGCCGCCCGCCACCAGCCGCTCGCCCAGCCCGGCGGCGATCAGTCCTGCCCGCATGGAGACCCCCTCAACGCGAAGGCGCGAAGACGCAAAGCGGTCACCCTTCGCGTCTTCGCGCCTTCGCGTTGAGCCACGTTTCGATCTCTTCCAGACGCCCGATGACGACATCGGCCGCCGGGTCGGTCAGGCTTCTTCCCGCCGGCACGAGCCAGGCGGTCTGCAGGCCGAGGGCCTTGGCGGCGCGGACGTCGCGCTCGAGCGAATCGCCGACGTGCAGCGTCGCCGCCGGCGCGGTGCCGAGCGCGGCGAGGGCGTAGTCGAAGATGCGCCGGTCGGGCTTCATCGCGCCGACGTGCGTCGAGTCGGCGACCACCGTCAGCAGCGGTGCGTAGCCCGCCGCGGCGAGGATTGCCTCGACGTTGCCGTAGAAGTTCGACATCACGCCGATGCGGTGGTGCGTCGCGAGGCGCGCGACGACGTCGCGGCTCGCCGCCAGCGCCGCCTCGGTGTCGGCGACGAACGTCACGGCGAGGTGCCGGCGCAGCGCGGCATCATTGATGCCGAGATGCCGGTGCTGGACCGCGACGTGGTAGTCCATCAGCTCGGCGAGCGACATGCGCCGCACCGCCGGGTCGGCGTAGGCGGCGTCGTCGGCGGCGTAGAACGCGGGCTTCAGCCGCTCGACCGGCATCTCGACGCCGGCGTCGCGGTAGAAGCCGACGAATCGGTCGAGCCAGTGGCTCCCCGGCCCATCGAGCGTCCCACCGTAGTCGAAGAGAATCCCCGCCAGCGACATCCGGCGGATGAAACCCCCGCCCGTCGCTGCCGTCAAGGCACGGCCAGACCGCCCACGGGCGCTGCCCGCGGCAGTGCCGGCCGGCGCGGTGCACGTGTTCGCGCACGCAGCGGTACGGCTCACCCCGGGCGCGCCGCAGCGCGTGCGTGGAATTCAGTGTCTATCGCGCACAGTGGCTGCTACGGCGACCGGATGTCCCTTGCCGCACCTCGCTCGCTGCGCCGTGCCGTTTGCCGCCCGATCCACCCGCGCGCCCGCTGGCTGATCATCTTCGCGGCCCTGCTCGGCGGGTGTCACTGCGCCGGCGAGCCGCCGAAGCGCGACCAGAGCCGTCCGCACTCCGACGTCGTCGTCCGCGCCGACGGCTGCCTCGCGCTCGCCGAGGAGCTCCGTCAGGGGACGGTCGTCGCGGTCCTGCAGCGCGAGCTCGGCGGCAACGGCGCCGCCTCCGACCTGCACGTCCGCCTCGGGCTGCCCGACCACGCCGCCGCGGCGAGCTACCTGCGCGAAGCGGCGTACTACCTGCTCGAATGCGAGGCGGTGCGCGCCGACGACGAGGCGCCGTGCGTGCTCGTCGACGATCCGAAGGATCGCAAGTGTGCCGAGCGCGTGTTCGGGCTGCGCACGCTGCGCAAGCCGGCTGCCGGCCGGGCGTGGCGCGTGCCGCCGGAGGTGATCGCGCTCTGCGCCGAGCGCGCCGGCCGCGAGGTCTGCGAGCAGGCGCGCGACGCCGTCATCGCCGGCGACCCCGAGCGGTGTCCGGAGGCGCTCGGCCCGGGCCGCAGCCATTGCCAGGCCTATGCAACGCTCGACCTCGACTACTGCGACGGCGAGGAGGAGTGCGTGAAGGAAGTCACGCGCTTCCAGCGCTTCGAGCAGGGCGGTCTCGCCGCCGTCGCCGCCGAAGAGGAGGGGCTCGAGCGCATCATGTTCGACGCCGCCCTCGGCACCCCCGACGCCTGCGCCCCGCTCGTCGAGGAATTCCGCGCCGCCTGCACCGCACACGCGACCCCCGCCCCGCCGGGCTGACGCCGTCCGCAGATGACGCCGATGGCGCAGATGGCGAACCGATCTGCGTCATCGGCGTCATCGGCGGACTCGGGGCTCCGTCCCTTCCGACGCGCGTTGACATCGCCGAATGGCCGTTCAACAGTGCCCGGGATCGTCATGACGCGGCCTGTCGAGTTCTCGTTCCGGACCCGTGCGCAGCACCTGCGCACGCTGGCGGAACGGCCCTTCGACGTGGTGGTCATCGGCGGCGGCATCACCGGCGCCGGCGTGGCGCGCGAGGCGGCGCTGCGCGGCTACTCGGTGGCGCTGCTCGAGCGGCGCGACTTCGCCTCGGGGACGAGCTCGCGCTCCTCGAAGCTGATCCACGGCGGGCTGCGCTACCTGCAGCAGGGCGACGTCGGCCTGGTGCGCGAGGCGGCGACCGAGCGCTACGTCGTGCGCCGGCTCGCGCCGCATCTCGCCCGCCCGGTGCAGATGCTGTTCCCGATCTATAGCCGCGGCTCGTATGCGAAGATGAGCGCCGGGCTGTGGACCTACGACCGCCTCGCCTCGATCTCCGACGCCGAGAAGCACCGCATGATCAGCCGCGAGGAGGCGCTCGAGCTCGAGCCGCGACTGCAGGCCGAGCGCCTCTACGCCGCCGGCGTGTACACCGAGTACCTGACTGACGATGCGCGCCTCGTCATCGAGGTCGTCAAGGCGGCGGCGGCGCTCGGCGCGGTGCCGGTGAACTACTGCGAGGTCGAGGACATCCTCTTCGATGGGGAGCGCGCGACGGGCGTCGTGGCGCGCGATCAGACGAGCGGCGAGGCGTTCGAGGTGCGCGGCCGCGCGCTGGTCAACGCCGCCGGGCCGTGGGTCGATTTCGTCCGCCTGCTCGGCGAGCCGGGCGACAAGCCGCGCCTGCGCCTGACCAAGGGCATCCATCTCGGCATCCGCACCGAGCGCATCGGGCTGTCGCACATCGTGGTGATGAACGCGCCCGACAAGCGCGGCGTGTTCGCCATCCCGCGTGGCGCGCTGACCTATCTCGGCACGACCGACACGTTCCACGACAAGCCCGAGGACTATCCCGACGTGACGCTCGAGGACGTCACCTATCTCCTCGAGTCGGCGAACCGCACGTTCGCCGTCGACCCGCCGCTCGGCGTCGACGACGTGGTCAACGCCTGGGCCGGTCTCCGCCCGCTGCTGCACCAGGAGGGCAAGTCG
This sequence comes from uncultured bacterium, assembly GCA_965651925.1. Classification (GTDB taxonomy): domain Bacteria; phylum Desulfobacterota; class Binatia; order HRBIN30; family CADEER01; genus CBFGUK01. Next base: position 18,010 of record CBFGUK010000064.1, read on the forward strand.
CCGTCCGAGCTGTCGCGCAAGGACGAGGTGATGGTCGCGGCGAGCGGCCTGATCTCGGTCGCCGGCGGCAAGCTGACGACCTTCCGGCCGATGGCCGAACGCGTCGTCGATCTCGCCGTGCAGCAGCTGCAGACGGGCGACGCGCCGGCGCCGGAGCGGCGCGGCACGAGCGACGCGGTGCTGCTCGGCAGCGCCGGCACCGGCGACGACGTCGAGGCCTTTGCCGCCATGCTGTGCGAGCGCTGGCCGCGGCTGCCCGGCGATCTCGTCGCGCGCCTCGTGCCGCTCTACGGCAGCCATGCCGAACGGATGATCGATGCAATCGCCGCCGACCCCGTGCTCGGCGAGCGGTACGACCCGGCGCTGCCGGTCACCCGCGCCGAGGTCGAGTACGCGGTGCGCGAGGAGATGGCGATGACCCTGACCGACTTCCTCGAGCGCCGCGCGCGCCTGTTGCTGTGGGACGTCGACCTCGGCCGCAGCGTCGCGCCCGGCGTCGCCCAGGCGATGGGCGAGCTGCTCGGCTGGGATGCCGAGCGCGGGCGCGAGGAGCTGCGCCGCTATCTCGCGCTTGCCGACCACCTGCGCGTGCACGAACCCGCCGCGCCCGTGCAGGTGGCGCATGGCTGACGCGATCGCGCAGCTGCGCGCCGACCTCGAGCGGGTGCTCGGCGCCGACCGGCTCGAGACGGGCGCCGAGACGCTCTTCGAGCACGCGCACGACACCTGGCCGCTGACGCTGCTGCGCATTCACCAGGGCCGGCTCGCGGCGCGTCCGGCGTGCGTCGTGCGGCCGACGGCGACCGAGGAGATCGTCGCCGTGCTGCGCTACGCGAACGAGCGCCGCGTGCCGGTGGTGCCGTACGGCGGCGGCTCGGGCGTCTGTGGCGGCATCCTGCCGGAGCCCGGCACGATCGTCGTCGACCTGCGGCGCATGGACCGCCTCCTCGAGCTGAACGAGACCGCGCTGCAGGTGCGCGTGCAGGCCGGCATGTACGGCCACCGCTTCGAGGAGGAGCTGCAGGCGCAGGGCTACTCGATGGGGCACTGGCCGCAGTCGGTGTCGCTGTCGACGGTCGGCGGCTGGATCGCGACGCGCGCCGCCGGCCAGTACTCGACCCGCTACGGCTCGATCGAGGACATGCTGCTCGGCCTCGAGGCGGTGCTCGCCGACGGCCGCGTGGTGCGCATCAAGTCGACGCCGCGCCGCGCCGCCGGCCCCGATCCGCGCCATCTCTTCCTCGGCGCCGAGGGCACCGCCGGCATCGTCACCGAGGCGACGCTCAAGATCTTCCCGCTGCCCGAGTCGCGCCGGCTCCTGTGCTTCGCGTTTCCCGACTTCGACTCCGGCCTGGAGGCGATCCGCGAGATCGTGCGCGCCGGCTGGCGGCCGCCGGTAACGCGCCTCTACGACGCGATGGAGACCGGGCGCCACTTCGGCCAGTGGCAGCAGGGCGACCGCTGCTTCCTCATCCTGCTCACCGAGGGGCCGACGGCGCTGACCAATGCCGAGGCCGAGGCGTGCGCGCAGGCGTGCGCCGCACATGGCGGCGAGGCGGTCGGCGAGGCGCCGGTGCAGCACTGGCTGCACGAGCGCAACAACGTGCCGTCGCTGATGTCGTTCATCGAGCGCGGGTTCGCGCTCGACACGATCGAGGTCGCGACCGGGTGGGACCGCATCCAGGCGCTGTATGCCGAGGTCACCGAGGCGCTGCGCGCCGTGCCGCACGTCATCGTCGCCTCCGGCCACACCTCGCACAGCTACGCACAGGGGACGAACATCTACTTCACATTCGTCGCCAAACCCGAGGATCCCGCCGCGGCCGAGCCGACCTATCTCGCCTGCTGGCAGGCGGCGATGGAGGCGACGCTGCGCGTCGGCGGCACGATCGGCCACCATCACGGCATCGGCCGCCTGCGCGTGCCGTGGATGGCCGCCGAGCACGGCAGTGCGCTCGACCTCCTGCGCGCGGTGAAGCACGCCCTCGATCCGAACGGCATCCTCAACCCCGGCGCCTTGTTGCCATGATCTGCAACGCGAAGTCGCGAAGACGCAAAGACGCGCCGAAGATCAGGCTTCGCGACTTCGCGTCTTCGCGTTGAAAATGGCCCTGGTACTCGCACTCGACGAAGGCACCACCGGCGTGCGGGCGCTGGTGTTCGATGAGCACAGCGCGCTGCGCGGCGCGGCGTACGAGGAGATCGGTGCGGCGTTCCCGCGCTCGGGGTGGATGGAGCAGGACCCGCTGCACATCTGGGCGGCGGCGCGGCGCGTCATCGGCGATGCGCTGCAGGCGGCGCAGGCGCAGCCCGCCGACATCGCCGCGATCGGCATCGCCGTGCAGCGCGCGACGACGATGGTGTGGGAGCGCGCCACCGGGCTGCCGATCTATCCGGCGATCAGCTGGCAGGATTCGCGCACGCAGGCGCGCGTCGCCGAGCTGCTCGAGCGCGGCATCTTCACGAACGCGCTCGCCTCGTCGACGAAGCTCGAGTGGATCCTGCGCGAGCGCGACGCGCTGGCGCGCGCGGCGGCGGGCGAGCTGTGCTTCGGCACCGTCGACACGTGGCTCCTCTGGCAGCTCAGCGGCGGGCGCGTGCACGCGACCGATCACTCGAACGCCTCGTGCACCGGCCTGTACGACTTCCTCGCCGGCACCTGGGACCAGACGGTGCTCGGACCGATGGAGCTGCCGGAAGCGGTGCTGCCGCGCATCGTCGACTCGAGCGGCGTGTGCGGCACGACCGATCCCGCCGTGTTCGGCGCCGCAGTGCCGCTCGCCGGCATCGCCGGCGACCAGCAGGCGGCGATGTTCGGCCAGCTCGGTGTCGAACCGGGCGCGACGAAGATCACGTTCGGCACCTCGGCGATGGTCGACGTCAACACCGGCGAGTTCCCGGTGCTGTCGATGCGCGGCGCCTATCCGCTCATCCTCTGGGGCATCGGCGGCCAGCGCGTCTGCTGTCTCGAAGGCACGGTGGTCACCGCCGGCGCCGCGGTGCAGTGGCTGCGCGACGGCCTCGGCATCATCGCCAACGCCGCGGAGTGCGGTCCGCTCGCCGCCTCGGTGCCGGACAGCGGCGGCGTCTGGGCGGTGCCCGCCTTCCAGGGCCTCGGCACGCCGTACATGGATCCCGGCGCGCGCGCCGTCCTCGGCGGCCTGTCGCGCGGCACGACGCGCGCGCACATCGTGCGCGCGGTGCTGGAGAGCATCGCGTTCCGCACCGCCGAGGTGCTCGAGACGCTGCTCGCCGATGCCGGTGCCGGCGCCCCGGCGCGCCTGCGCGTCGACGGCGGCGTGGCGGCGAACGACGTCTTCCTGCAGGCGCTCGCCGACACGCTCGGCCATCCGGTGGAACGGCCGGAGACCGTGCAGGCCACCGGCCTCGGCGCCGCCTATCTCGCCGGCATGGGCGCCGGCGTGTGGAACGGCATCGACGACGTGCGCCACGCGTGGCGCTCGGGCGGCGTGTTCGAGCCGCGCCTCAGCGCCGACGAACGCGCGACCCGCCTCGCCACCTGGCAGCAGGCCGTCGCCGCCGCCCGCCTCGGCGCCGGCCCGCGCGCCGCGGAGTGAGGCCGTGCCGGCCCGCGCGCCGTTGCGGTCAACCGAATCTAAAGGGCGCCGCTCCGTCGGCGGCTGTTGGATTAGGCGCGCGCCGCGCATTCAACAGGCGCCGACGGAGCGGCGCCCTCCAGGAGTGTTCACCGCTGCGATGCTGCTGCTCGTGCTTGCCGCACCGGCGCTCGGTGGTGGACGCGTCTACCCGCCGCAGCTGCGCACCGTGGAGGAGGCCTCCACCGTCGAGCTCACCACCATCGGGCGCAAGTCCGGCCAGCCGCGCACGGTGACGATCTGGTTCGCCGTCGATGACGACGGCCGGCTCTTCGTGCAATCCGGCAAGGAGGGCGGCACCGACTGGTATCGCAACCTGCTCGCCAATCCGGCGGTGAAGCTGAAGATCGGCGAGCTGGCGATGACTGCCGTCGCGGTGCCGATCGACGATGCCGCCGAGACCGTGCGCGTGCACGAGCTCTTCCGCCGCAAGTACCTCACCGCCCGCGTCATGAGCTGGTTCGG
>CBFGUK010000065.1:0-21974 GCA_965651925.1 uncultured bacterium
CCAGCGATCGAGCGGCGCGGTGTAGCCGGCGACCGCGCCGCGCGGCGACGGCGGCCAGTAGTAGGCGGTGGCGACCTCGATGCCCGCCGCGGCGATCGCGCGCTCCTGCAGCGCGTGCTCCGCGGTCAGCGGCTGCTGGTCGCCGCACGGATGGAGATCCACCGACTCCTCGGCGCGCGAACGCGTGCTGTCGTCGTAATCGCGATACGGCACCGGCGTGTCGAACGCGGCGTGCAGCGTGAAGACGAAGTCGGCGGGGAAGACGATCGGGATGCGCGCCGGTCCGACGCTGCGCGGCACGAGGGTCTCGAGCCGCATCGCGCGCCGCGCCGCCCCGCTGCCGACCGTCCACATCTCGCGGAACCCGAGCGCCTGCGGCTGCGTGGGCGCGAAGCGTGCGTGCGCGGCATCAGGCCACGTCGCCGGCGCCCCGTCGAGCTGCCGGACGGCGCCGTCGGCGACGTAGCGGTGCGTGCCGTCGACATAGAACGAGCCCGCCCCGATCGGCCCGCTCGCGAACGTCGGCTGCCAGCGCGACTTGAGCCGGTAGTTCGCATACACGTCGGCGCGCTCGCCCTGGAACGTGCACAGCTCGACCGGCGTGTGGATCACGACCGGCTCGGTCTCGCCGGCGACGAGGCGGGGGATGCGCCGCACCTGCTTCACGTCGAGGCCTTCGCCGACGATCTTCTTGTACTCGAACTCGATGTCGAACTGCGTCTCGCCGTGAAAGGCGCCGAACGCCTCGCCGACCGCGAGCGTCAGGTTGGTCAGTGTGACGTACTCCGCCGGCAGCTCGAGCACCGTCGCGCCGAGCGGCAGGTGATCGCTGCCCTGGCGCAGCGCGGGGATGCGGCTGGCGCCGAACGCGAACACCTCGACGACCTCGGGGACGCCGTCCTCCTCCGGGTTCGTCACCGAGCGGGCACCGGGCTGCGAGACGATCGTCGCCACCGCCTCCTGCGGCCCACGGACGCGCAGCGTCACGACGCCGTTGGCGAGCTCGGTGGGATCGGGGAAGGAATGGTGGACGAGCACCGCCATGCCGACGGTCGTTTCGTCGACGCGGTGGCGCAGCCGTTCGAGATAGGCGTTGTCGTTGTAGAAGCTCTGGTAGACCTTGCGCAGCGCGCGGAACACGCCGCGTTCGTTGGGACGCGTCGCATCGCAGTGGCTCGGCCCGGCGTCGTCGTCGTCGAGCTCGTCGGCGAGACAGCCGCTCTCGCTCTCGTAGAGGCCGGCGCCGGTGAAGACGTCGCTGTCCTCGACGTTGGTCGACGAGCGGAAGCGGATCGGCCGCACGGGATCGAAGCGCTCGAGCGCGGCGAGGATCGCGGCGCGCTGCGCGGGGGTGAAATCGGCGACGTCGTCGATCAGGTCGCGGACGTCGTCGAGCGCGTCGAACAGCGCCCCGAAGTCCGCCGGCGGCCAGGTGGTGAACGGCGCCAGACGCTCGGCGATGCGCGCGCGCAGCGTCGTGCCGCCCTCGAGCGGCTGATCGAGATACTCGTCCCAGAGGTCGAACGTCACCGCAATGCCGATGCGCGCGTGCGCGGGGATGGCGCGGCGCAGGAAGCCGTAGTTGGCCGCCTTGCCGCCGATGCGCACGATGTCGTCGGGCGTCGCCGTGTCGACCTCGGCGGTGTACGCGCCGCTGTGCTCGAACGGCCGGATGGCGAGGTCGGGCGCGCGCTTGAGCGCGCGCAGATGCGCGACCACCGGCTCGGTCAGCGTGCGGGTCACGTCGACCAGCCGCACCTGGCAGGCGGCGGTATCGATGTCCTCGCCGCGGAAGACCAGCGGCGTCACCGTCGTGGCGCGCAGGACGACGTCGTGCCCGACGAGCGCCTGGGCGGCGGCGGCCGACTCCTCGCGGGCGAGGAACGCGAACGGGATCTCCCAGTCGCCGGCGAGAATGGCGACGTGCGAGCTCGGCGTCGACGGTGCCAGCGACAGCACGCCGGCGACGTAGGGAATCTCGGCCGGGACGCCATCGGTGAGCAGGATGTCGTCCGGCCGCAGCGTGCCGGCGGCGTAGGCGGCCTCGATCTCGTCGCCGGGCACGAAGACGAGGCGGCCGTACGCCCAGCCCATCGCGTAGCACGCGTCGCCGCGCGCCCAGCGCGCCGGGCTGCCGAGCGCGATGCCGGCGGCGGCGAGCGCCTCGCGCTGGTCTGCGGCGCTCTCCTGCTGCTCGAAGGTCGGGAAATAGAGGACGGGAACGCCGGCGGCGGCATCGATCGCCGCGCGCACGGCGGTGAAGTACGTCACCACCTCCTCGACCGTGTACGCGTCCTGGCGCACGAGCTGGATGGCGATTTCGTGTGGCAGCGACGGCGAATAGAGCACCGCGCCGAACACGAGCTCCTGCCCCTCGGCGAACAGCGACACGGCGTCGATTTCCGCCGGCGACCAGCCGATGTACGGCGGCAGCGCGGCCGACACGAACTCGTGGTGGAACGGGATCTGGCCGCTGTGCTGGAAGTACACCCGCGTCGGGTCGCTGACGCGGATCGTGAACTTCACCCATAACGGACCGTCCTGGATCGCCGAGAAGGCGAGGAACGGATCGGCCGGGTGGGCGATGCGGTGCTTCCACGGCAGCGGATCGATGTCGTTCTCGCACTCGACGAGCGCGTGCCCGACGGCGCGCACGAGCTCGTCGATCCCGATCGCGCCGTCGTGGTCGCGATCGCCGTTCAGGCACGTCCCCGCGTCGGCGGCGCCGAGCGCGATCGTCACCATCGCGATCAGCTCGGCGATGGTGACCGTCTTGTCGTCGTCGCAATCGCCGGTGCACGCGGCGAGCACCGGGCGCGGCAGGCAGGCGAGCGCCAGCAGGAGCAGCAGGCCGACGGCGCGGGAGCGGAATCGGAAACGCGTGGTCATGGCCACGAACCTGACAGCGGTACACAGCCGAAACAAGAGTTGTTGTGCACGCCGATGGCCCGGCCGGACGGCCCGCCCACAGCGGGAACGCCACGGTCAGGGCGTGCAGGCACCGCGCAGCACGATGACTTCGTTGTCGGCGCTGACGGCGACGAGGTCGAGCGTCCGATCGCGGTCGAGGTACGTGTTGGCGAGCGCGTACGGCGACCGTCCGACGGCGACGCGCGTCTCGGCCGCGAACGTGCCGTCGCCGCGCCCGAGCAGAATCGAAATGTCGCCGTCGAGCTCGTTGGGCACGAGCAGGTCCGGGTATCGGTCGTCGTTCAGATCCGTGACGCGCAGCCGGTACGCCCCGTTGCCGACCGCAAGGCGCTGCGGCGCGGCGAAGGTGCCGCTGCCCCTGCCGATCAGCAGCGAGACGCTCGCATCGGTTCCGTTGGCGGTGAGCAGATCGCGGACGCCGTCGGAATTCACGTCGGCAATGGCCACGAAGTACGCCGGCGCCGGCAGCGCGATGCGGCTGCGTCCGACGAAGCTGCCGCCGCCGAGCCCGGCGAGTAGCGTGAGATCGCTCGACCCGGCGTTCGCGGTCACCAGGTCGGGGATGACGTCGCCGGTCAGGTCGCCGAGTGCCGCCCACCAGGGCTGGAAGCCGGCGCCGATCACGACCCGATCGAACTGCCCGTCGTCGCGCCCGAACAGCACCGGGAGCCCGTCACCGCCCGGCGCGGCGGCGACGACGTCGCCGGTGTCGTTGTCGTCGACGTCGCCGACGAGGATCGCGCGCACGTCGGTGCCCGCCGGCAGGCGCGTTTCGGGGGCGAACGTGCCGTCGCCGCGCCCGTACAAGATGGAGAGGTCGTGCGAGCCGCCGTTCGCGGTGATCACGTCGGCGGCGTCGCCGCTGTCGAGTTGCAGAATGACGATGTCGAGCGGGACCAGGCCGACCGGGAAGCGGCGCTCTGCGCCGAAGCGGCCGGTGCCGTCGTTGAGCAGCACCGACACATCGTGCGAGCCGTGGTTGGCGACGGCGATGTCCGGGAAGCCGTCGTTGTCGAGATCGCCGACGGCCACCGCGCGCGGCGCCTCGCCGGTCGCATAGCGCTCGGGCGCCACGAAACGGAACGGCGGACAGCCCACGAGCGCCGCGCCGACCGTGGCGACGAGCTCGTCGATTGTCGCGGCGCCGTCGCAGTCGGCGTCGAGCGCCCCGCACGCGTGCATCGCATCCGCACCCAGGGCAATCCGCACCCCGCGCACCAGCTCGGGGACGCCGACCTGCCCGTTGCGGTCGCAGTCGCCGGGACAGCCCCACGCCGGCCCGGCGGCGAGCAGCAGGAACGCGATGAACGGAGTGGTTTTCCCCATCACGTCCAGATCGGCCACCGAGTGTGGCAAGGACACCGAGTCGACCGCTCAATCGGATTCAATGTGACTGCATATCGACTTCGTGTCCTCTGCCCCTCTGTGGCGGAACGTCCGTCCCGGCTGAGGCGGAAACGCGCGCTCCGCACCACAACGAAGCCGATCATGACGTACCCGGCAGCAGGAGTGTCATGAAGACGCTGTTCGGGTCGGCGACGTAGTCGCCGAAGGGGGCGCAGGGCTGGAAGCCGTGACGCGTGTAGAACGCGCGCGCGGGAGCAAAGGCATCCATCGCGCCCGTCTCGAGACTGACGCGGTGATAGCCGCGCGCCTGCGCGGTCTGCAGAATGTGCGCGAGCAGCGCCGTGGCGACGCCGCGCCGCAGACACGATGCCGCGGTGCGCATCGACTTGAGCTCGCCGTGCCTGGGACCGAGTTCCTTGAGCGCGCCGCAGCCCGCCAGCCGCGCGCCGTCCCACACGCTCCAGAACGTCACCCCCGGCGCGCGCAGGCCGTCGTGGTCGAGCGCGTGCATGCTCTCCGGCGGCGAGTGCCGCGCCATCTCGGCCAGATGTTCGTCGAGCAGCGCCGCGACGGCGGGGGTGCGCGGATCATCAAGCCGGATCTCGAGGGCGCGGCCCATCGCGCAGAACGCCGAACATCCTCCGCGAGCGGCGTCAAGCGAATGCGCCGGGGACCTCCGCGTCTCCGCGCCTTGGCGTTGAACTCCGGGTTTACGCCGCGATCTGCACGATCGGCTTGATCGTCCCGCCGCGTTCGCTGTCGCGGGCGGCCTCATCGATGCGCTCGAACGGGTAGAACTGCACCAGCCGGTCGAACGGGAAGCGGCCCTGCGCGTGCAGCGTAACGAGTCGCGGGATGAAGACGTCGGGGATGCTGTCGCCTTCGATGATGCCGATGATGCGTTTGCCGGCGGTCATCACGTCGTTGACGTCGAAGGTCGCCTCGGTACCGAGCGCCGGCGCGCCGACGATGCCGCACACGCCGCGGATGGCGAGCGCGTCGATCGCCTGGCGGAGCACCTCCGGGCGGCCGCTCGACTCGAGTGTGTAGTCGGCGCCGCCGCCGGTGGCCTCGCGCACCGCGGCGACCGGATCGCGCTCGCGGCTGTTGACGGTATGCGTCGCGCCGAGCTCCTCGGCGAGCGCGAGCCGGGCCGGCACGACGTCGGCGACGACGATCGTCGTCGCGCCGGCGATGCGCGCCGCCATGACGGCGCTCAGGCCGACGGCGCCGCCGCCGAACACGGCGAAGCTGCTGCCGGCCTGCAGGCGCAGGCCGTTCATTACCGCGCCGGCGCCGGTCTGCACGCCGCATCCGAGCGGGCCGAGCAGCGCGAGCGGCGCCTCGCGCGGCACCGGGATCACGTTGCGCTCGTGCGCCAGCGCGTACGTGCCGAACGACGACTGGCCGAAGAAGTGATCGTGCACCGCACCGGTCGCATCGCTCGTCGCGGTGCTGCCGTCCTCGCGCGCGCCGCCGAAGTTGAGCGGGTAGAAGCGCGCGCAGTACGTCGGGTGGCCGCCGAGACACGGCGCGCAGCGGCCGCACCAGAGATAGGTGAGGACGACGTGGTCGCCGGGGGCGACCTTGCGCACGGCGCTGCCGACGCGCTCGACGACGCCGGCGCCCTCGTGCCCGAGCACGATCGGGTGCGGCACGTCGTAGAGCTGGTCGCGCGCCACCATGTCGGTGTGGCACATGCCGGTGGCGACGATGCGCACCTCGACCTCGTCCGGCCGCGGGTCGGCGAGCCGCAGCGTCTCGAGCTGGAACGGACCGGCGGTGGTGCGCACCACCGCCGCCCGGATCTCGCGCGTGGTCATGTCGCCTCCTCCTCGCCGGCGTCGTCGAGACGGATGCCGGACTTGCCCGGAGCGAGAATGCCGTTCGGGTCGAGCGCCGCCTTGAGCGTGCGGTGCACGCGGCGCTGCACCGGCCCGTAGGTCTCCGCCACCGTGTCCATGAACGCGGTGTTGACGCGATACGTGCCGTAGCCCTCGGCCGAGAACGTGCGCACGAGCTCGTCGAAGCACTGATAGGCGGCGCGGGTCATCTCCGGATCGGACTTGTCGAACAGCATGTCGACGATGTGATGCATGTCGCGCATGCCGACGATGAACTCGCCGGTGTAATCGAGCCCGTGCCTGGCGAGAATGCGCTTGGTGAGCTCCATCTGCTTGAGCGTTTCGCTGCCGCGCGCCTGCGAGACCGGCGCGAACCAGAGCGAGCCGCCGCCGCCGCGCCAGTTGTAGAGATTGAACTCGCGCAGATCCATGTCGCCGCGCATCAGCGCCGCGCGGTACGCGAAGATCGGGTCGTCGCCGCGCTCGGCGGCGGTGTAGATGCGCCCGCGCTTCAGGCGGCCGAACGCGTCGGTGACGATGCGCCAGTTGACGTCGACCTGCTCCGGCGTGCCGTAGAGCGCGGCGTAGATGTTCCACACCCCGAGCCCGTGATCCTGCATGAGGCGGCGCACGGCGGCGTCGGAGATCGCCCCCGGACCGTCGACGTAGTGGATGCGCTTCGCCTTCACCGGCGCGTCGTAGAGCGCGTGGGAGATCACGCAGGCGTTCGCGATCACGCCGCCGAGGCGCAGCGGCCGGATCGTCTCGACGATGTCGACGATGTCGCGCTCCTCGTCGAACTGGACGAGGAACGGCTTGTAGGCCGGCGGCGCCGGCTGCAGCCAGAAGCCGAACTTGGTGACGATGCCGTAGTTCGACTGCGTGAACAGGCCGTCGAGGTACGGACCGAATCCCCACTTGAACACCTGCCAGGTGTTCGACTTCGGCAGCGAGCCCATGCCGGTGCGCAGCACGTCGCCATTGGCGAGCACCACCTCCATGCCGCAGGCGAACAGGAAGTGCTCACCGTAGGGCGTGTAGCCGACGCCGCGGTCGAGCGTGTTGCCGGTCGGGCCGGCGATCGCCGACGGCGCCGGCACCGACAGCCACAGCGGGTAGTTGCGCTCGCGGATGTAGTTGTGGAGCTGCTGATACGTGACGCCGGGCTCGACGAGCGCAAAGCACAGTTCGGGATCGACCTCGAGGATGCGGTTCATGCGCTTGAGATCGAGCACGACCTGGCCGCGCTCGGCCGGCGCGGCGGAGCCGTAGCCGAGGTTCTTGCCGGTGGAGATCGTCCACAGCGGCACGCGGAAGCGATTGCAGATCGCGAGCAGCCGCTGGATCTGCTCGACGCTGGTGGCGAGCAGTGCCGCCGACGGCGCGTGGTCGGCGTCGGGCACCGGCATCATCGTCTTCAGGTACGGCGCGAGCTGCTCGGCGCCGGTCAGCACCGCCTCGGCGCCGAGCACCTCGCGGAACTGCTCGACCGCCTGCGTGAATGCGTCCGCTGACACGCCCTTCGGCAACGCGACGTAGGCATTCGCCACCGCGCCCTCCTCGCTAGCAATCGACGACGAACGAGACGAACGGGTGGCCGGGTCCGGCGGCGTGCCGGCCGGGCCACGCGGCGTGATCGCCCGGCAGCCGGCGGCCGGCACCGAGGCCGAGCGCGCAGGCGGCGACCGCCTGCCCGACGCCCGCGCACCAGTCGTCGGTCGGGATCAGCAGCGCATCCGCGCCGCGCGGCGGCGGCGCCGCGGGGCGGTCGGCGACGAACGATTCGCTGATCGAGACGCCGGCGGCGGGCGCGGCGAGCGACGCAGCCAGGAGCGCGCCCGCCGCCCAGGCGGGCGATGCCGCCATCCAGGCGGCGCGCCTCGCGGTGCCATCGGCGGTCGCCGTCGCCGTGTGATGACCGCGCGACAGGAGGCGGCCGTCGACACCGCGCACGAGCTCCTGGAAGACCGCGGCAGCGGCATCGTCGAGCAGCGCGATCCAGCGCGTGCCGCGGGCCTGTGCGAGACGCGCGCGCACGGCATCGGGCGCGGCGAGCACGCCGCCCGGCGGTGCGACGAGCGCGCGCTCGACGCAGCCGGCGCGCGCCAGCAGACCGCGTGCACCACGCGCCACCCCGGCGTGCGCGTCGACGTCGCCGAGCAGCAGGACGCACCGCGCCGCGCGCGGGTCGGCCACCGGCGCGCCGAACGCCCAGCGCGGCGCCCCGAACGCGAGCAGCGCGCCGCCGGCCGCCATCCCCTTCACCACCGTGCGCCGTCCGACATCCATGCGGCACCGCTCAGTGCGTCGACACGTATTCCGCCACCTGCCCGAGCGCCGTCTCGTCGATCTCGGCGGCGCGGAAGGCGGGCATGGCGCGGTTGCCGTTGCGCACCAGGAAGGCGGCGATCACCGCCGGGTACTGCCGGCCGAGGATCGCCGGCGCGACGCCGGTGTCGTGGCAGTGGGCGCAGACATTCGCGTAGACGTGCGCGCCGTCCTGCCACCCCGCCGGCGACAGCGCCGTGCGCGGCGCCTGCGCCTGCGCCCGCGCCCCCATCACGCCGCACGCGAGCAGAAGGAACAGCGGGCCGACTTTGCAGATCGGATGCATCTGCCCCCAGTCTACGGCCGCGCGGCACGACTCCAACCCCGCGCGGCGAGATAGTCGCGCTTCGCCCCTTCCCGTTCCCGCAGGGTGCGGGAAATCCACCAACCGCGAGCGCTCCGCTTTTCATCTGGAAGGCGCCGCTCGGTCGGCGCCTGTTGGATGGAGCGGCGCACGCCCGATGCACCAGGCGCCGACGGAGCGGCGCCCTCCAGAGCGGTCCGCCGCGCCGCGGGGCGTTCGCCGCCACGCGGGCTGGTGTTCGCAACGTATGTCTGCTTGCCTGCGTCGTCGCGTGGAGCGGGAGATCGACGGCATGGCACAACGGACCGCAGACTGTCCGGTGATCGTCGCGGCACCGCTGCGCCTCGAGGCATGGAGTCTGCGTGCCGCCGGCGCGGACATCCGTGTGCAGCGCACGGGCATCGGGCCGCGGCGCGCGCAGCAGGCCGTCGCGCGCCTGCGCGCCGACCGGGCGCCGGCGCTGGCGATCGCCGGGCTCGGCGGCGGCCTCGACACGCACGGCCGGCCCGGCGACATCATCGTCGCCGCGGCATTGCAGGCGCCGGACGGCACGCGGCGCGCGCTCGATGCCGACCCGGTCGTGCACGCGCTGCAGCAGGCCGGCCTGCCGGCGCGGGCGGGGGTGATCGCCAGTGCCGCGACCGCGGTCACCGGGCGCGAGCGCGCGGCGCTCGCCGCAACCGGCGCGTGCGCGGTCGACATGGAGTCGTTCTGGCTCGCCGACGGCGCCGCCGGGCGGCCGCTCGCCGTCGTGCGCGTCATCCTCGACGACCCGCACCATGAGCTCTACCGGCTCGATCTCCCACCGCGGCTGGTGTACTGCCTGCGCCGGCTGTGTGCCGTCGCACCCATGCTCGCGCAGTGGGCCGCGGCCGAGACCGCCGCGGCTGGCGGCGAGGGCGACGGCGGGCGCACGGCGGCACAGGGCGGCGGAAGGAGCGAGTGAATGGGCGTCCCGGTTTCGCAAATGGCGACGGTGGCCGGCTACATCCTGCGCCAGAAGCTCGCCGGGCGCCGGCGCTATCCGCTCGTGCTGATGCTCGAGCCGCTCTACCGCTGCAATCTCGCCTGCGCCGGCTGCGGCAAGATCCAGTATCCCGGCAACATCCTGAAGGCGCAGCTCTCGGTCGAGGAGTGCCTGCGTGCCGTCGACGAATGCGGCGCGCCGATCGTCAGCATTCCCGGCGGCGAGCCGCTGCTGCATCCGGAGATCGACCGCCTCGTCGCGGCGCTCGTCGCACGCCGCAAGTACATCTATCTCTGCACCAACGCGCTGCTGCTCGAGAGCAAGCTCGACGCCTTCCAGCCGTCGAAGTACCTCAGCTTCAGCGTGCACCTCGACGGCCTCGGCCCCGAGCACGACACGGCAGTGTGCCGGCCCGGCACGTACGACACCGCGGTGCGTGCCGTGCGCGCGGCGCTGGTTCGCGGCTTTCGCGTCACGACGAACACGACGCTCTTCCACGGCGCCGACCCCGAACGCACCGCCGACTTCTTCGACGAGATGATGCGCCTCGGCGTCGAGGGGATGATGGTGTCGCCCGGCTACGCGTATGCCGCGGCGCCAGACCAGGAACACTTCCTCGCCCGCGCCGCGACGCAGACGCTCTTCCGCCGCGTGTTCGCGCTCGGTCGCGCGCGCGGCGCGCGCTGGCGCTTCAACCAGTCGCCGCTCTTCCTCGAGTTCCTCGCCGGCGGGCGCGCCTACGACTGTTCGGCGTGGAGCATGCCGAGCTACAGCGTCTTCGGCTGGCAGAAGCCGTGTTACCTGCTGCAGGAGGGCTACGCGACGCGTTACGCCGAGCTGCTCGCCGACACGCCGTGGGAGCGCTTCGGGCCGCGCAGCGGCCACCCCGCCTGCCGCGACTGCATGGTGCACAGCGGCTTCGAGGCGAGCGCCGTCGATGAGGGCTTCTCCTCGTGGCGCGGCTTTCTCGCCATGGCGCGCGCGGCGCTCACCGGCCCCCGCCCGGGCACCGCCGCAGCGCCATCCGCCGCGTCGACACCGGCGGACCGATCACCCGCGGCGGACGAGATCGCGCCCGTCGCCGGCGCGGCGCTCGACGCCTCGCCGGCGGCTCTGCGTGCCGCGTTCCGCTTCCGCGGCGACGTGACGCTCGTACTCGACGACGGCGGCGAGCTCGTCGGCTTCGTCGCCGACGCCGGCCCGCAGGCGCTGCGCGTCTGGCCACGCGACACGGGGCAGGCGGTGACGCTCGCCGCCGATCGGGTGCGCCGCATCGTCTTCAGCGGCCGCGATACGACCGCGCTGGTGCGCCAGGTGGCGCAGCGCGGACGCGCGCGCGTCGCCCGCGGCGCGCGCGACGCGACGCCGGACGCCGGCGCGGCGCGCGATCCCGGCGGGACGCCGGCGTGACGCGCCGCGTCCGCCCGACCGTCCGGGCGCTGCTCGCCGTCGCTCTCGCCTTCGCCGCCGGAGTCGCGGCCCTCGCGTGGCTCATGACCGGCGCCTGCGGCACCGCGGCGGAATCGCACGCCCCCGGCGCGATCGGCTCGTGCTGGCTGCTGCCGCACGAGGGCGCGCGCGTCGCGTGGCGACGGCTGCTGCACGGCGACGCCGCGCTCGCCGCCTCCGGCGAGGCATTCGCGCGTCGCGCCCCCGAACCGCCGCCGATCGGCGGCGCCGTCCTGCCGCAGCATCCGTTCATGGCCGCCGGCGGCAGCAACATGCACAACGATGCCGCGATGAGTGACGTGTACGCCGCCGCCGGCCCGCGCGGGCGCGCGCCGCGCGTGCACACGCGCACGCAGGGCTTCGGCGGCTACGGCACGCTCGCGTTCGACCGCGCCGGCCGCATCGTCGGCGTGTACAGCAACGGCCGCGGCTTTCAGCTCGAGCTGCTCGACCCCGACACGCTCGCCGAGCTCGCGTCGTACGACCTGCCGCCGCGCCCCTGGACCTTCCCGCTGCGCGGCGTGCTGCCGTGGAAGTACATCGGCGCCGGCATGTACTTCTATCTCGATGCCGACGACCGCGCCGTCGTGCCGACGACGCGCAACACGGTCGAGGTGATCCGCACGCCGCCGCCGGGCAGCGGCGACGGCTTCCGCCACGAACGCAGCTACGACCTCGCGCCGCACGTCGCGGCACTGCCGTGGCCGGGTGAGGACAGCGTCGCCTGGGTGCTGCCCGAGTGGAACGGTCGCCGCTACTGGTTCGCGACGCTCGCCGGGATCGTCGGCACGCTCGACCCTGCCAGCGGCGCGGTGCAGACGCACCGGCTGGCGAACGAAATCATCGAGAACTCGTTCGCCGTCGGAGCCGACGGCATCTTCATCATCTCGGATCACGCGCTCTACCGCTTCGTCGCCGACGACACCGGCGCGCCGGCGATCGTCTGGCGCACGCCGTACGACCGCGGCCCGGCGCAGAAGCCGGGCCACATCACGCGCGGCTCGGGCAGCACGGTGACGCTGCTCGGCGACACCGACGGTCTCGTCGTCATCACCGACAACGCCGAGCCGCGCATCCACGTCCAGTTCCATCGCCGCAGCGATGGCGTCGCAGTCTGCCGCGTGCCGGTCTTCGCGCCGGGCCGGAGCGGCACCGATCTCAGCGTGATCGGCTTCGAGCACGCCGATGCGTACGGCGCCGGCACCGGCGTGTTCTCGACCCTGGTCGAAAACAACTGGGGCCATCACACGTTCCCGCGCCCGCGGCCGGTGCCCGGCCTGACGCGCGTCGACGCGCGCCGCGATGCCGGCGGCGGGTACGCGTGCGCCGAGGTGTGGGCGAGCGCCGAGAAGAGCCTCGGCATCGTCAAGCTGTCGCTCGCCACCGGCCTCGCCTACATGTACGGCCCCGACGACGAACCCGACGCCACCGGGTGGCACTTCACCGCCATCGACTTCCACACCGGCCGCACCGTGTTCCGGCGCCGGAGCGGCATCGGACACGGCTTCAACAACTGGCAGGGCGCGCTGTTCCTCCATCCGACCAGCGGCGCCGCGTATACGACGACGATCTTCGGTCTCGTCATGCTGCAGGACGCCGAGGAGCCGGCATGAGCGCCCGCCTCGACACCGCACCGGTCTACCGCATCGACGATCTCGCCGCGCCGCACCTGCCGGCGCTGGCGCGGGTGATCAATTGCCTGCCCGACGCGGCCGCGGCGCGCCTCGTGCCGCTCGAGGCGGCGGCGCTCGCGCGCGCCGCCCGCCGCCGTACCGGGCTCGCGGACTTCGGCGGCGACGACTACCGCGAGCCGCTCGCGCTGCTCTGCGAGGACGTGCGCGCCGACGACCGCATCACGCCACTCGGGCGGCTGACGATCCGCGCCATCCTGCTGCAGGCGCTCGTCACCCGGCTGTGCGTGCAGCACGCGTTCACCACGGCGCGCGGCCGCGTCCTGACGCCGGTCGCCGCGCCACTGGTCATCGTCGGCCTGCCGCGCACCGGGACCACGCACCTGCACAACCTCCTCGCCTGTGTCCCGGCCCTGCGCTTCCTGCCGCTCTGGCAGAGCATCGCGCCGTTCCGGCCGCCGGGATGGCGCGGTCGGCTGCCCGATCTGCGCCGGCGGCAGACGGCCTGGCGGCTGCGCATGATCGACCACCTGCTGCCGCGCCTGCGCGCCATGCACGCGATGGAGGTCGACCTGCCGCACGAGGATCTGCAGCTGTGCGCGCCGGCGTTCCGCTCGTTTTTCTTCGAGACCAGCGTCGACGTACCGCGCTACCGCGCCTGGTACGCGGGGCGCCAGCACCCCGACGCGTACGCCTACCTGCACCGCGTGCTGCAGCTCCTGCAGGACGGTGCGGACGGCCCCCGCTGGGTGCTGAAGTCGCCGCAGCACCTCGACCAGCTGCCGGCGCTGCTCAGCGCATTTCCCGACGCCGTCATTCTGCGGACGCAGCGCGATCCGGCGCGCGCGGCGCTGTCGCTGATCACCATGCTGCTCTACACCCGCCGGGTGCTCTACCGGCCCTTCGACGTCGCCGCTGCAGCCCGCGCCTGGGCCGACCGGCTGGCGCAGATGCTGCGCGACGGCGCCCGCCAGACCGCGGCGCTGCCGCCGGCGCAGCGCTACGACGTCGACTTCGAGCGCTTCATGGTCGACCCCGTCGGCACGGTCGAGGAGATCCTGCGCTTCGTCGGCATCGGCTGGGATGCGCCGACGCGCGCCGCGGTGACCGCCTACCAGCAGAGCGCACCGCCGGACCGGCACGGCCGCATCGCCTACGAGGCGGCCGCCATCGGCCTCGACGCCGACGAGCTGCGCGAACGCTTCGCCTTTCTCGCCGCCTGATCGGCACCGCGCCGTGCGCTAGGGTGCCCGCCGTGCGGCGCATCGTTCTCGACACCGACATCGGCTCGGACTGCGACGATGCCGTCGCTCTGGCGTTGGCGCTGGCGGCGCCGGAGCTCGAGCTGGTGGCGGTGACGACGGTCACCGACGACACCGCGCTGCGCGCGCGCGTCGCGGCACGGCTGCTGGCACTCGGCGGGCGCGGCGACGTGCCCGTGCACGCCGGCTGCCGGCGACCGCTCGGCGACGGCGCGTTCGTGTGGTTCGGCTTCGAGGCCCAGCTCGTTGCCGGCGGCGCCGGCGGCACGGTCAGCGACGAGCCGGCGGTCGCGGCGCTGCTGCGCCTCTTCGATGGCCGCGAGCCGCTCGAGCTCGTCGCGATCGGCCCGCTCACCAACCTCGGTGCGGCGCTCGACCGCGATCCCGGCCTCGCACGCCGCATCGCGCGGCTGACGGTGATGGGCGGCTACGTCCGCCCGCCGCACATCGGCGGCAACCGCGTCCCGCCGCGGGTCGACTACAACCTGCGCAGCGATCCGGTCGCCGCGCGGCGTGTGCTGACCAGCGGCATCCCGCTGCGCCTCGTGCCGGCCGACGTCACCGTGCACGTCGCGTTCACCGAAGCCGACGCGGCGGCGCTCGCCGCGCAGCACGCACCGCTCGCCCAGGCCGTCGCGCAGGCGTTGCGCGGCTGGGCGACGATCCAGCGCGTCGGCTTCGCGCGTCTCGGCGTACCGCTCGCGTCGGACGTCGTCTCGCTGCTGCACGATCCACTCGCCGTCGCCTGCGCGTACGACGAATCGTTCTGCACATTCGAGGACCTCGCCCTCGAGCCGGCGATGGTCGGCGGCGCGTTCCGTCTTCTCGAGCGCCCACCGGGCACGCCGGGGACGATCCTGGTGCGTACCGCGACCGCGGTCGACGCGACGCGGTTCCTCGCCCACGTCCGCGAGCGCCTCGGCGTGCGTCCGACTTCTGTAGGCGGGGATTCCGCTCAACGCGCCCTCCAGAGCGCTGCCTCAGCTGGTGGAGCGCACGAGCTCGATCTCCAGTTGCGAGAAGACGAACGCGTGCGGCGGCGCCGGCGGCTCGACGGCGGCGTAGCGGTCGAGGACGTCGGTGATGAAGGCCGGGTGCTCGGCTTTCGGCAGGCGACGCGTCCAGGCGACGAAGGTGGTGTCGGCGAAGCGCGCGAACGCGTCCCGCGAGCCGAAGTCCCAGGTCTCCTCGACCACCTCGCAGCGCACGACGGTGAACCCGGCGCGGGCGGCGCGCGCGGCATAGTCGGCGGCGTCGGGGTGAAGGAACGGCGTGCGGTGCGCCGTGAACCACGGCGCCCAGCGCGCGGTGTGGCAGGTCGCCTCGATGACGTCCTCGAGCGAGGGGCGCGCGGCGGCGGGCACGAAGCGCAGCAGCGCGCGCCCGCCGGGCACGAGGGCGGCGTGGATACCGGCGAGCGGCGCATCGCACTCGGGCAGCCAGTGCAGCGCGTTGAACGACACGACGTGGTCGAACGCCGCCGCGCACGGCAGCGCGGCCGCATCGGCGACGGCGAAGCGCAGCGGCGGGTGGGCGGCGGGGGGAAACGTGCGCGCCGCGAAGGCGATCATCGCGTGCGAGGCGTCGATGCCGAGCACGCGGCCGCGCGGCACGCTGGCGGCTACCGCGGCGGACAGCCGGCCGTCGCCGCAGCCGATGTCGAGGACGCGCTCGTCACCGCCGAGCGCGAGCCGCGCGAGGCTCTTGCCCGCCAGCCACTCCTGCAGCGCGGAGATGCGGCGGTAGGCGGCGGCGTTCCATTCGGTCGACATCAGCGGCAGCGCGGCACGAACGCGACGGTTGCGGCACCATGACCGAAGCGCCTATCAGGGGCAACCACGTTGCGAGCGAGGAGACGGCCATGTCGTATCGCGTCATCCAGTGGGCCACCGGACACGTCGGCGTGCATGCGCTGCGCGGCATCATCACCCATCCCGAGCTCGAGCTGGTCGGGTTGTGGGTGAGCAATCCCGCCAAGGAGGGGCGCGACGCCGGCGAGCTGTGCGGCACCGACCCGACCGGCATCCGCGCGACGCGCGACGCCGCGGCGCTGCTCGCGCTCGACGCCGACTGCGTCTCGTACATGGGGGCGACCGATTACCGGCCCGGCGAGGCGGTCGAGGACATGTGCCGCATCCTCGCCTCGGGCAAGAACCTCGTCACCACCTCGTTCGTGCCGCTGATCTTCCCGTGGCACACCGTGCCGGCGTTCGCCGAGCAGATCGAGGCGGCCTGCCAGCAGGGCGGCACGTCGTTCTTCTGCTCCGGCATCGACCCCGGCTTCTCGCCCGACGCGCTGCCGATCCTGCTGTCGACGCTGTCCGAGCGCATCGAGTCGGTGCGCGCGCAGGAGATCTTCAACTACGCGACCTACGACCAGCCGCAGACGCTGTTCGAGGTCATGGGGTTCGGCAAGCCGCCGGGCACGATGGTGCCGCTGCTCATTCCCGGCGCGCTGACCATCGCCTGGGGGCCGTCGGTGCGCATGGTCGCGCAGGCGCTCGGCGTCACGCTCGACGATCTCACCCAGCGCTACGAGCAGGAGGTCGCGCGCGAGAGCTTCGACCTCTCGTGCGGACGCATCGAGGCGGGCACCGTCGCCGGCCTGCGCTTCGAGGTGTGCGGCATCGTCGGCGACCGCGAGGTGATCACCGTCGAGCACGTCACGCGCCTGCGCGACGACATCGCGCCGCACTGGCCGCAGGGTGTGGGTCCCGGCACCTACCGCGTGACGATCGAAGGCATGCCGGCGATGCAGTGCGACCTGCAGATCGGCTTCAACAGCGCCGACCACAACATCGACGGCTGCGTGGCGAGCGCGATGCGCGTGGTCAACGCCATTCCCGCCGTCTGTGCCGCGGCGCCGGGGCTGAAGACGTGGCTCGATCTGCCGCTGTACGCGGGGCGCGGGGCGCTCCGCGGAGCGCCCCGCCTGCACAAGGCGTAGCGCCCAGGGGCACGGGGCCGGACTCTCCGCCCGGTGCCTCTGGCGTCGGGCTCAGCGCGATCGAGGCGCGCGTCGCGCGTCTCAATCGTACGCGCTGACGCGGAACGGCTCCTTCTTCTCGAGGATCGCCGGGGTGATTACCTGCGTACCGTCGACGAGGCCGAAGACGTCGTTGGCGGCGTGCTCGTTGCCGGCGGTGAGGAACCCGGTGAGGCCGGCGATCTCGGCGCCGAGCACCGTCAGCGGCAGCCGGACCGGCAGGAAGACGATGTTCATCAGCGCCGCGGTGAGCGCGGCGCGCGGCTGCGGCTCGCGCGCCAGGAATGCATCGCTCTGATCCACCGGATCGAGCGGCGCGACCGCGTCGTCGGCGCGCACGCCGCCCGCAACCAGCAGTCCCAGCGCCAGCACGGCGCCCATTGTGTACAGTCTTCGCATCATCGGTCCTCCTCCGGGAATGCTCAGCGGCCACGCGGCGGTCGCCGCCGCGGGCGGCGGACGGGCTTGCGGCCGACGACGACCTTCGAGACCAGATGCGGCTCGACGGCATCGACCGCGAAGCCGCCGGCTCGCAGCAGCGCCGCCAGGTCGTCGCGCAGGTAACTCTTGTAATAGGGCTCGTGGTACGCGGCGGGGAACGCGTACAGCACCGGTGCGATCTCGCTGCTTTCGGCGAGCTGCGCCGAGTCGGTGATCACCACGCTGCCGCCCGGGCGCAGCACGCGCCACATCTCGCGCACCACGCGGCGGCGCGCATCGGCCGGCAGCTCGTGGAACAGGAACACCGAGGTGACCGCGTCGAACTGGTCGTCGGCGAACGGCATCGCTTCGGCGTTCTCGTGCACGAGGCTCACCTCGCGCCCCGCGAGCAGCGCGGCGGCGCGCTCGAGATACGGCGGGCTGAGGTCGAGCCCGTAGAGCCGGGCCTGCGGCAGCGCGCGGCCGAGCTGATGGAGAAAGCGGCCGGTGCCGCAGGCGACGTCGAGGACGCGCGGCTCGCGCGTCGACTCGAGCGCCGCGACGAGCGGCGGGATCGCCATGCGGCGCATGACGTCGGCGGTGCCGCCGAACAGGAACTCGACGCTCGGATCGTAGAGCCGTGCCGAGCGCGCACTGAGCCAGCCGTCGGTCTGCCAGTGGAACGTGCGCAGGTAGTAGCGCGGATAGCGGTCGCGGTTCACCGCCGGCGGCAGGTCGTCGTGGCGCGCAGTGTAGCTGCGCCACAGGAAGCGCGGCACGTCACTGAGCGCCTCGGGCAGATGCCGCAGGTAATTGAGCAGCGGCAGCTGATAGAGGAGCTCGCGCGGGTAGCGGCCGGCCTCGACGTTGGCGAGGTCGCGTTCGAGGAGTTGCTCGTAGCGACGCTGCAGTGCGCCGAGCACGCGCGCATCGAGCCCGGGCAGGTTCGGCGACAGGATCAGCGTCCACAGTCGTCCGGGCAGCGCCAGCGACAGCGTCAGCCCGTACTGCCGCGCGCGATAGAGGTAGCGATCCACCGTCCGCTGCGCGTCGGCGAGCAACCCTCCATCCGGGCCGGGCATCGTCATCGCCCCTGCTGCGGCCATACGCGGCATTGTGCACGAGCAGCGCCCGCCCGCAACGGGGAGATGGCGAAGAGCGAATTGACAGCTGTCAGCCGTCAGCTGTCAGCCAAGCCGGCGGTCTTGCCGCTGACCGCTGAGAGGTGACTGCTGGCGGCTGACCGCCTTGCCCGCTGCCCGCGCCTGTGGCCATCCGCGCGCATCTGTGGATCATTCAGGGGCATGCTTCGCCTGCGATCCGACACATCACCGGCCTGGGCGGCTGCGGTGTGCGCCGACATCGACGCATTTCTGCAGGACCACGCCGCGAACGAGCGCAAGGTTTCGCACAGCGCGCTGACCCTCGCCGTGCAGCACCCGACGCGCCGGTCGCTGGTCGATGCGATGGTGGCGCTGGCGCGCGAGGAGCTCGAGCACTTCGCGCGCGTGTACGAACGCCTGGTGACGCGCGGACAGACGCTCGCGCAGGACGCGCCCGATCCGTACATGGGCGCGCTGCGCCGGCTGGTGCGCACGGGCGACGTCGAGACCTATCTCGTCGACCGCCTGATCGCGTTCGCCGTCGTCGAGGCGCGCGCCTGCGAACGGTTTGCCCTGCTCGCCGACGTGCTGCCCGACCCGGCCCTGCGCACGTTCTACGCCGATCTGACCCGCGCCGAAGCGCGCCATCACGCCCTGTTCCTGCGCCTCGCCCACGACCACGCGCCGCGTGCCGCGGTCGCCGCCCGCCTCGCCGAGGTGCTCGAGGCCGAGGCGGCGATCCTCGCTGCCCTGCCCGTCCGGCCGGCGCTGCACTGATGGCCGCGGCGCTCAGCGGCCGGCGGCTGCTCGCCTGCTTCCCGCACCCTGACGACGAGTCGTACGCCGCCGGTGGTCTGCTCGCGTGGTGCGCGGCGCACGGCGGCGAGGCGCGCCTGCTGTGCGCAACGCGCGGCGAGGCCGGCTTCGATCGCCACCGGCGGCTGGCGCCGGGGCTCGAGCTCGCCGCGGTACGCAGCGCCGAGCTGGCCGCCGCGTGCGCGGCACTCGGCATCGGCGCGCCGCTGTTTGCCGACCTTCCCGACGGCGGACTCGCCACCGTCGATCGGACGGCGGCGCTCGACTCCCTGGCGAAGCAGATCGAGGCGTTCGCGCCGCACGTCGTCGTCTCGCTCGGGCGCGACGGCGCGTACGGCCATCGCGATCACCTCGCCTGGACGGCGCTGGTCGAGGCGGCGGTGCGCGCACAGGACCGCCCGCCACGTCTGCTGCATGCGGCGTTCGCGCGCGGGCACTTCGCCGCCCTGCACCGGCTCGCGGCGCGCGCCGGCGCGATCGATGCGGACCTCACCGCCGAGGCGCTCGGGATCACCGAAGCGGACGTCGACTGGCGGCTCGATGTCCGCCCGTACGCCGAGCGCAAGCTCGCGGCCTGCGCCGCGCATGATTCGCAGTTCGACTGCCGTCCGGGCTCGTTCTTCCGCCGCCTGCTCGACCCGCTGCTCCTCGAGGAGTGGTACGTCGTCGCCGCCGGGCCGCCGCTGCCCGCCGGCGCCGTCGATCCGTTCGCGGGGCTGTGATGCGCGTTCTCCACCTCACCCGCGATCTGCCGCCCCGCCACCATGGCGGCCTCTCGACTGCCGTCGGCGGTCTCGTGCACGCCAGTGCGCGCGCCGGCCTGTGCGTCGCCGCGGTGTCGTTCGACGACTGGCGCCCGGCGCGTGGTGGCGGCGCGGCGCCGCCGTGCGCGCCGCACGACGAAGGCGGCGTGACGGTGCTGCGCGTCACGCATCCCGACCACCTCGCCGCGGTGCACGCGGCGGCGCGTGCCTTCGCGCCGCACCTGCTGCACGTGCACCACGGCATGCTGTGGCCGCTCGCCGCGGCGCTGCGGACGACGATCGGCGTGCCGGTGGTGAAGACCGTGCACGTCGTGCAGCGCGAGATGAACGCCCTGCGCGGCACCACCGAGCGCACGCGCAGCCTCGCCGGTCAGGAGGCGGCGCTCGCCGCCGCCGACCGCCTGCTCGTGCCGTCGCGTGCCGCGGCGGAAGCCCTCGCGCCCTATGGCGAGGCGGTCGCCGCGCGCGTGCGCATCGTGCCGCACGGCATCGACGACAGCGCGGCGGCGCGCGCCTGCGTCGCCACCCGCGCCGCCGCCCCGGCGCGTGGTCCGCTGCTCGCCGCCGGCCGCTTCGATCCGGTCAAAGGCACCCCCGAGCTCTTCGCGGCGCTGATCCGGATCCTCGGCCGGCGACCGGATGCATGCGCCGTGGTCGCCGGCGGTATTCCCGCCAATCCGCGCGCCGAACGCCACTGGTGCCGGCAATGGCTCGAGGGCGCACCCGATGACGTGAAGCACCGGGTGGCGTTCCCCGGCTGGCTCGATCCCCCGGCGCTCGCCCGCCAGTTCCGCGAGGCGACGGCGCTGCTGGTACCGAGTCGCTTCGAGACCTTCGGCCTCACCGCGCTGGAGGCGATGCTGCACGGCGTCCCGGTCGTCGCCGCCGCCGCCGGCGCCCTCCCCGAGCTCGTCACCCATGACGAGACCGGTCTGCTCGTGCCGCCCGGAGACAGTGGCGCGCTCGCCGCCCAGGCGTCAGCGCTGCTCGACGAACCGCGGCGCGCCACCCGCCTCGGTCAGACCGCCGCCACCGCGGCGCGTGCCCATCACCTCTGGGACCAGCGCCTCGGTGCGGTGCTGGGGGTCTATCGCGAAGTCGCCGCGTAACCGGAGCCGATCATCCGCAGATGACGCAGATCAGACCCCATCCGCGTCATCTGCGCATTCTGCGCACTCCGGTCACTCGCTCCAGTTTGCCGTCACGTCGCCGAGGGGGATGGCGGTGAAATCCTGATCACTCGCGTCGGCGGCGAGCGCGGTGAACGCGATGGTACCCATGCGGCAGGTCGTGGAGGTGAGCAGCGGCACGACGTGCGTGCTGCCGGGCGCCGGTGTTCCCTGGGGAACGAAGAGCCAGTCGGAGGCGCACCGTTCGGCGGCCGCGAAGCGCGCGCGCAGGCCGACGGCGCGCTCGAGGATGTGCACGGCGTCGAGCGTGCTGACCGTGCCGTCGCCGGTCACATCGGCAGCGAGGCGCTGCGCGCCGCCGAGCGTGCGCAGGCCCGCGAGGGCCTGCAGGATCCACGCGGCATCGAGCGCGCTCACCGCGCCGCCGATGCTGCCGCTGCGCCGCAGGACGACCGTCGCCGCGCCGGCCGCAACACCGTTGACGACGTACGCGCCCGCCGCGTCGCTGAACGCGCTCAGGCCGGCGGGCTCGACACCGACCTCGACGTCGGCCACCGGCGCGCTGCCGTGCGCACGCAGGCTGCCGGCGATCGACCACGAGGCAGCCGGCGGCGTCGCGGTCGCCGTCGGCGGAACGGTCGCGGTCGCCGTGCGCGTCGGCGTCCATGACGGCGTCGCGGTGCGCGTGAACG
>CBFGUK010000066.1:0-21845 GCA_965651925.1 uncultured bacterium
TCCTGCAAGAGATACACTCGGGGGCTTGCGGCCATCATGCAGCGCCTCGAGCCCTAGTCCTCTACTACCCGGTCGTCGAGTCGATCCGCTCGGCGCTGCCGATCTGCGACGAGTTCGTCATCGCCGCGGGTGATTCGACCGACGGCACGACCGAGCTGCTGCGCGGCATCGGCGACCCGAAGCTGAAGATCATCGAGACCGTGTGGGACCAGGCGCAGTTCGTGCGCGGCGCGAGCAACGCCGTGCAGACGAACATCGCGCTCGACGCCTGCGCCGGCGACTGGTGCCTGTATCTCCAGGCCGACGAGGTGCTGCACGAGGATGACCTCGCGCCGCTCGCGGCGCGCCTGCGCGCCTATCGCGACGACCCGCGCGTCGACGGCTTCGTCTTCGAGTACCTGCACTTCTACGCCGACTACGATCACGTCCAGGCCGGGCACTCCTGGTACCGGCGCGAGGTGCGCGTCGTGCGCGGCGGGCGCGGCATCCGCTCGTGGAAGAGCGCGCAGGGCTTCCGCCATGCCGACGGCTCGAAGCTGCGCGTCGTGCCGGCCGGCGCACGCATCTTCCACTACGGCTGGGTGCGTCCGCCGCTGCGCATGACGCGCAAGGCGCGCGCGCTCGCCGAGGTGCACCTCGGCGCCGAGGGCGCGGCGGCCTACATCCCCGACGTGCAGGCGGGCTACGATTTCGGCCAGCTGCACGGCCGTGAGCGCTTCACCGGCACGCATCCGGCGGTGATGCGCGACCGCATCGCCGCGTGCGACTGGCAGGTCCAGCCGACCGCGACGCAGCGCAAGCACGACCGCCCCGGCCAGCGGCTGCTGTCGTTCCTCGAGAACCGCGTCCTCGGCTTCCGCCTCGCCGAGCACCGCAACTACCGGCTGCTGCCACCGTGAAATGCGGAGCGCGTTCCGGCCGCCGCGGGTGAATCGGTGCGGGTTCTGCGCTAAGCCAGCGCCCGGCACATGTCGACCTTCCGCTCGTGGTTCCTGCCCGCCGGCGCCGCGCTGGCCCTCGTGCTCGCCGTCACCGCCGCGCGCGGCGAGGTGAGCCGCGAAGCCGCGCTTGCCGATGCGCTGGTGCTGGCGGGGCTGGTGGCGCTGCTGTGGCACGCCGGGCGCCGGCTGTACGGCGAGCGCGGCGGTGTCGCGGCGGCGTTCGCCGCGCTGTTCGCCGCGCCGCTGCTCGGCGCGGTGGGCGGCGGCGCCCTGCTCGCCGCGTTGCTGCACACGCTGGCGCTGCTGCTGTTCGCGCGCGCGCTGCTCGATCCGACCATCCAGCTCGTCGCCGGCGCCGGTCTCGCCGGCGGCGCCGCGCTCGCCGCCCTGCACGCGGACGGCGCCGAGCCGGGGCCGGCGCTGGGCGCGCTGCTCGTCACCGCGTTCGCGCTCGCCCTCTGGCGCGTTCTCACCGCGGAGCGCTGCGAGCCGCGGGCGCGGATCGCGCGCGCGGCGCTGATGACCGTCGTGCTCGGCGGCCTGCTCGCGGCGGTCACCGGCCACGGGCTCGACCGGCTGCTGCCGCCGGTGCCGCAGGCGGCCGACTACGGCTACGCGGAGCTGTGGTGGCCGGTGCACGGCGGCGAGCTGGAGCGGCATCCGCCGGCGCTGATCGGCAGCGGCTGGCTGGCGCTGAACGGGCTCGCGCTGCTCCTGCTGCCGGCGCTGCGCACCTGGCGGCGCGAACACCGCTACGGCGACGGCGCGGCGCTGATCGCGCTCGCCGGCAGCGCGCTGCTGCCGCTGCTCGCGCACGCCCCGGTGCTGCTCGCCGTTTTGATCGCGCCGTGGCTGGCGCTGCTCGCCGGCGGCGCCTGGCGCGCGCCGGCGCGGCGCGCGCGCCTCGCGCTCGCGCTGCTGCTGCTCGAGGTGCTGAGCGCGATCGCGCTGTGGCCGGCGTATCCGCGCGCCACGGCCGGCTGGCCGCCGCCGCTGCTCGTCGCGGCGCAGGCGGAGCCGCGCTGATGCCCGAGCGCCTGCTCATCGTCCTCCTCGGCGCGATCGGCGACGTCGTCTGCGGCCTGCCGCTCGCGAGCCGGCTGCGCGCCGGCTGGCCGGGCACACGCATCCTGTGGGCCGTCGAGCCGCCCGCGGCGCCGCTGCTCGCCGGCCATCCGGCAGTCGACGAGGTGCTGGTGTTCCGCCGCGGCGGCGGGCGGGCGGCGCTCGCCGAGATGCTCGGCGCGCTGCGCGCGAGCACGCCGGACATCGCGCTCGATCTGCAGCGACACTTCAAGAGCGGCCTGTTCAGCTTCGCCTCGCACGCGCCGCGGCGTGTCGCGTTCGCCTGGCGCAACTCGCGCGAAGGCAATCGCCTGTTCGCCACCGAGGCGATCGCGCCGGTGGAACGCTTCACGCCGAAGGTGCTGCACTTCCTGCAGTTCGCCGACCACCTCGGCGTGCCGGAGGCGCCGATCGACTTCGCGTTGCGGGCGAGCGACGAGGAACGCGCGCGCATGACGGAACTGCTCGCCGCCGCGCCGGCGCCGCGCGCGGTGCTGTGGCTCGGCTCGACATGGCGGAGCAAGCACTGGTTCCCCGCCGCCACCGCCGAGCTCTGTCGCCGCCTGCAGGCGCGCGGGCTCGGCGTCGTGCTCGTCGGCACGCGGGCAGACGAGCCGTTCGCGCGCGCGGTGCATGCCGTCGGCGCCGGCGAGGTCGTCGACCTCGTCGGCCGCACGTCGCTGCGCGACGTCGTCGCCGCCTGCGAGCAGGCGGTGGTCGCGATCGGTCCCGACTCCGGACCGATGCACATCGCCGCCGCCGTCGGCACGCCGGTGATCGCGCTCTTCGGCCCGACGAGCCCGCTGCGCACTCCGCCGTGGAAGAACGCCGACCTCGTCATACGCGGCGAAACGCCGTGCGCGCCGTGCTACCTGCGCCGCTGCCCGATCGACCGCCTGTGCATGGAGCTGATCACGCCTGCCGACGTGATGGCGCGCGTCGAGGATGCGCTGCGCGGGCGGTTTACCGCGGATTGCGCGGACTGATCAGATCTCGCGGATGCGACACCTCATCCGGAATGGCATCTGCGTAGCCATGAGGCCGCCCGGATGTCGCAGGTGATGCGAAACGCCCTGTTAGCGGCAATCCTCTTGGTGCCGCTTCCCGTGCGTGGCGACGATCCCTGCGCGCTGCCTGCGCCGGCACAGATCGGCGCCAGGATGAACGAGCTGTGGCATGCCGAACGGTTCAAGGAGCTCGAGACGTACGTCTCGGACCTGAACGGCAGGTATCCCGGATACCTGCCGGCCGAGGTGGCGCGCAGTTTCGTCGATTACATCTTTCGCGGCGAGCTCCCGCGTGCGGCGGCGGCGCTCACCGCGGTCCTGAAGCAGGTTGGCGGACGCAGCGAACACGAGGAATTTGCAGCACGGGTGCAGGCCCAGAGAGATAGTCTGAATCGGATTCGTGCGGAACTGGAGGCGCAGGGCGAAGCCTTCCCGGTACAATCGTCGCCGGCGGTGATGAAGGACATGTTCGATACGGTGTTTCCGCCGACGCTGGTCCCGAACCTGCCGCCGCCAGGTCTGGATCTGGTGGCGGTCACGCCGGGCGAGTTCATCGGTGAGACAGGCGCGGCGCCATCCGTCAGCATCGTCGCGCCCGTAGACGCTGGCGCCGTGCGCGCGGGGCAGGACCTCATCGTGGCCGTCTCGGTGCGCAGCGCCGCCGTGCCGGTCTGCAAGGTGGAGCTCACTCGCGACGGAGACGTGATCGGCGTGGACGATGCCGTTCCCTACACGATGACGTGGCCGGCCGTGCGCGCCGGGACGTACGCGCTGCGCGCGACCGCCACGGACGTCAGGAACCGGACCGGTACCTCGCCGGTCGTGCATATGACCGTGCAGTAGCGGGGCAGTGTACCGCGGCTGGCGCGGATGGACCGGATTGCGCGGATCGGGATGTGATCCGCGCAATCCCCTTCATCAGTGCAATCCGCGGTATCTGATTCCTGACCGCGGAATTTGCGAATGACGGCACCCGGGTTCCATGGAATCCTGTCATCCGTCGGGCTCCTCGGCATGGTGGAGCCCCACAGATGCTGACCGGCAGGAGGGCGCCATGACCATGAATCCGGATCTCGGGGCGCTGTTCGACGCGCACATGCGGTTCGAATTCGTCGAGCGCGACGTCGATGCGACCATGCGGACGATGACCGCCAACCCGCACCTCACGCACGTGCCGACGCTCACCGGCGGCGACGGCTTCGCGGGGGTGCGCGACTACTACCGCCGGCACTTCATCGGCCAGTGGCCGGCGGATACGAAAGTCATTCCCATCTCGCGCACCGTCGGGCGCGATCAGGTCGTGGATGAATTGATCCTGTGCTTCACCCACGACGTGGAAATGGACACCCTGTTGCCGGGCGTGCCGCCGACCGGGCGATACGTCGAGTTGCCGCATGTCGTGATCGTCGGCTTCGCGGACGGCAAGGTGGCGCACGAGCACATCTACTGGGATCAGGCGTCGCTGCTGGTGCAGGTGGGGTTGCTCGACCCGACCGCGCTGCCGGTCACCGGCGCCGAGCAGGCGGCGCGGCTGCGCGGCGAGACGGGGGTGATGAACCGGTTGCTGCAGCACACGCAGCGGAGTTGACCGTCGACGGAGGGCGCGGCGGCCAGCGACGCATCGGCTGCACGGCTCCGCGCACACCGCCGTCACCGGGTCACGCTCGGCGGAATCGGACCGCTCCGCGTAATCCGCGGTATCTTCTTCGGCAGGAGGAGGTGCGCGGCCTTTACTCGGCGCGCGGGCGGCGACTACATGCCGCGCGTGGGTTTCTGGCCTGGCAGGCGCGTCCTGGTCACGGGCGGCTCGGGGTTTCTCGGCTCGCATGTGGTCGATGCGCTGCGCGCCCGCGACGCAAAGGTGATCGCGCCGCGCCGTGCCGCGTACGACCTGCGCGAGCTCGCCGCGATCCGCCGCCTGCTCGCCGACTGCGGCGCGCCGCGGCCTCCCGATCTCGTCCTCCATCTCGCGGCGCGGGTCGGCGGCATCGGCGCGAACCGCGCCCATCCGGCGGAGTTCCTGTACGACAATCTGCAGATGGGCACGCAGCTCCTGCACGAGGCGTGGCGCGCCGGCGTGCCGAAGCTCGTCGTGCTCGGCACCGTCTGCAGCTATCCGAAGCACGCCCCGGTGCCGTTTCGCGAGACGTCGCTCTGGGACGGGTATCCCGAGGAGACCAACGCGCCGTACGGCGTCGCGAAGAAGATGCTGCTCGTCCAGGCGCAGGCGTATCGCGCGCAGTACGGGTTCAACGCCATCTGCCTGCTGCCGGTGAACCTCTACGGTCCGCGCGACAACTTCGATCCCGCCGGCTCGCACGTCATTCCGGCGCTGATCCGCAAGGCGTGCGATGCGCAGCGCGCGGCGGCGCGGGGCGGGCGTGCGGTGATTCCGCTCTGGGGCAGCGGCGCGGCGACGCGCGAGTTCCTGTATGTGGAGGACGCCGCCGAAGCGATCCTGCTTGCCGCCGAACGGTACGACGGCGCCGAGCCGGTCAACATCGGCTCGGGCGAGGAGATCGCGATCGCCGATCTCGCGCGGCGCATCGCGGCGCTGGTCGGCGTGGAGGCCGAGCTCGTCTGGGATCCCAGCCAGCCGGACGGCCAGCCGCGCCGCTGCCTCGACGTCAGCCGCGCCGCCGAGCGGTTCGGGTTCCGCGCCCGCACGCCGCTCGAAGAGGGGCTGCGCCGCACCATCGACTGGTGGCGCGCGCAGCCAGCCGCGCCGCCCGCCTGACCCGCCCGGGCCAGCGTCCGCGCCACCGGCTGGATTCCGCGAATCGGCCACCGAGGGCAGCGAGGAAACCGAGTCGACTGATCCCTCAGGATGATGTGACCGGATTATTCGACTTCGTGTTCTCTCCGCCTCTGTGGCTGATCGTTCCTGGCCGGCGGCACGCACGGCGGCGCGTCCATGCCGTCGCGGTGGTGCGTCAGGACGCGCGCCAGCACCGCCAGGCAGGCGGCTACGCAGCGCTCGTCGGTGAAGCGTTCGCGCGCGACGCGCCGGGCGCGCTCGCCGAGGGCAGGGGCGAGGGCCGGTTCGCGCAGCAGCCGTCGCGCGGCGGCGGCGATGCCGGCGGGGCTGCCGTCGCACAGCAGGCCGGTGACCTCGTGTTCGAGCAGCTCGGGTGTGCCGAGGGCGGCACAGCCGATCACCGGCAGGCCGTAGGCCATTGCCTCGGCAGTCGTCCGCCCCATGCCTTCGATGGGCGAGGTCGACAGCACCGCGTCGGCGCGTCGGTACTCGCCGTCCAGATCGGCGACGAAGCCGATCGCCGACACCGCCTCCGTGAGGCCCCAGCGCGCAATCGCCTCCCGGCAGGGGCTGAGGTCGCCGTCGCCGGCAAGGCGCAGCTGCACGGCGTGTCCCTCGGCGATCAGCAGCCGCACCGCGTCGATGGCCGCGAGCTGGCCCTTCTCCGGCCGCACGCGTGCCGGCAGCAGCAGACGCAGCGGACCGCCACGCGGCGCCGGTAACGGTCGGCGGGCGAGATCGGCTGCCGCGCCGATGCTGCTGTAGATCACCTCGCACGGGCCGCTCCCCGCCTGTTCGTACGCGGCGCGCACCGCCTGCGACACGGCGATCCGTGCTGCCGCTGCGCGCATCAGCGTCATCGCCGCCGCATCGCCACCGAGATACCGGAACGGCGACGGCGCGCCGTTGATCTCGCGCAGGTGCCAGATGTGCGGCAGGCCGAGCGCCGCCGCCGCCAGCGCTCCGACCGGTGTCACCGACGTATTGCTCCACACCGCGTCGGGGCGAAAGCGCTCCAGTTCAGCGGCGAGCCGTATCACGGCCTCCGCCGTCGCCGCCCGCCAGCCGTCCGTGTCGGCCACGACCGGCGCCTCGGTCACCCAGCTCGGGAACGGCGTGATGGTCGCCGGCAGGTCGCGTGCGGCCAGCGCGTCGGCCATCGCGCCGGGCCCCGGCAGGAACGTGTGCACCGCGACCCCCGCGGCGCGCAGGCCCTCGAGCACCGCCAGCAGCGAACGGCTGGCGCCGTACAGGCGCAGCGAGTGCGACACGAAGGCGACGCGCGCGCCGTGGATCACCGCGCCGTTCGACCAGCGAGCGCCGGAGCTGTCAAGCGCGGCGTCGCGCCGCGCGACGAGCGGTGAGATGTTTACCGCGGATTGCACGGATTCATTCGATTGCACGGATTCGAACGGGGTCCGCGCAATCGGGTTCATCCGCGTCACCCGCAGTGACTGCGTCGCAGGTGCAAGTGTCTCTTTGTTTTCGATTGACCGCCGCCGGCACGGCATGCACCGGTCGGGCAGGGCAGGTGCGATCGATGTTGCGGAAGGCACGAGCACGCGGCTCTCCGGCTGTCGTCCTCGCGGTGCTGGCGATGGCAGCGGGCTGTGGCGGGCAGCACGCGGCGGCAGCGCCGGTCACCGTCGTGGAGATCGAGGCGATGCGCGAATCGGTCACGCAGCGCGGTCTCGCCGGGTTCCTGCGCGCGGCGACTGCCGGCAGCTGGCAGGCGCCGGCGATCCCGTCGCGGTGGTCGATGGAGCAGGTGCTGCCCGTCGACGAGCGACCGCGCGCCGACGCGGCGCGCCACTTCGGGGCGGCGTTCCTCGACGCGATCGATGCCCTCGTCCCGGCCATGCAGACCGGGCAGGGGACAGCATTGCAGACCGGCGTCGAGACGCTGCTCGATTCCGCGTACTGGATGGGCGGCACGAGCGGCTACGGCAACCAGATCCTCGCCGGCCGTGCGCGGGACGTCGCCGTCGTCGGCCTGGCGCGCTTGATGATCGACGAATCCGTTCCGGTCGCGACCGTGCGGACGCTCTACGACCGCACCGACGCGCCGTTCGATGCGGCGTCGGTGCGTGCGGCGGTGCTGAACGCGGAAGCGGGCGCGAGCATCTTTCCGACTGGCAGGACCGTGAGCGATGCGGATCTCCAGCGGATCTGGAGGATCGGCGTGGCGCGCAATGTCCTCGACCGCCGGCGACACGAGCCGACGCGCCGCGGGACGCCCGGACCGGCGAGCGAGTGGTTCGCCGGCGTGCTTGCCGACATCCGCCAGGGCCTGCGTGCCGCGGGGGTCGATCCGGAGGAGCCCAACCCGCACGCGGCGTTTTTCATCGACGACATTCAGCGCTGCCCGGAGCCGGCCACGACGAAACGGTGCTGGGACGCCAAGTGGCATCATGCCCTGTTGCTTCAGCGATGGACCGGGAATCGAAACCGCCTCGGCCTTGTCCTGCAGTTTCGCGAGACGGTCGGTTCGTTCCCCACGGCGCCCCCCAAGCGCGAGGACACCTTCATCCCCGAGCAGCATGACGCGTTTGCGCAGGCGTGGGAGCCGTACCTCGGCAACGCCACGTACAACCTGGGGTATCGCGCCTGGCCCATCTACGAGAGCATCCGCCAGGGCACATTCGTCGACGACGACACGCAGGCGACCCGATTGTGGGAAGCCAAAGACGCACGTGCGCGCACGCCGGCAGCGTCAGTGGGAGGGGAAGGAGGGACACCGGCGCCGGAGCCGGCTGCGGGACAGGAGGTGCTGCTGCGGGATTTCGGTACCCTGAAGAATCTCGGATCACGGCGGGGCCAGCCCTTCATCACGGGGGCCACCGGCCGGCTGCACAACCCGAAAGATACGAGAGTCGGCGCGGCCTACGCAGACGACGACGGGCAGATCCATGTCGATGTTGTCGTGGAGCGCTTCGGGGACAGCACGTGGCTGATGCACGAGCTGGATAAGCGGTTCCGCGCCCGTACCGGCGCAGGGTTCAGCGACGAGGTGACCGTCGTCGATACGGGTGCCCGCCGGCGGTTCGAGATCAACAGTCCCGGCACCGCAGCGCTCCAGATGGGGCTTACGCCGACCAGCCGGCGCACGGTGGCGTGGCTCGCAGCCGACAATACCGTCGTCGCGCTGTCGTTCGTTGCAGTGGGCGCGGGACGCACCAACGAGTTTCCTGCCGAGCTCCTGGATGGCTATCTCGGCGTGTACCCGTCGACGCTTCCCGGATTCGTGGCGGATACACAGGTGCATCACGAGTCATGGATTCGCGACGAGATGCGCCGATTGCTCGCCTATGCCGAGCGAGACCTGCGTTTCGCGCGCATCAGGAAGCAGCATACCTCCCCCGACGTATGGCAGCGCGACGCGCAGCGGTTGCTCGGCGAATTTGCCGGACTCCGGGAGCGCTTCTTCGGCACGGGCAGCGCCGCGCGCTTTGCAGCCGAGGTCAGGGCAGCGGAGCTCCGCAACGTCGACCTGCTGACGCAGGATCTCGACGTCGCGAAACAGGTCGCCTGGCTCGAGCAGCGACTCGGCGAGTTCCAGGCATGGTGGCAAACGCATCAGAACGATCCGATCGACTGGCCGGTCGCGAGCGGCACCCCGACGCCCTGAATGAAACGCGGCAGTGGCCACCGGCGGAGGGCTGAGATGCGGTGGATCCCCCGACTGGCTGCGGCATGGTTGGAGGAGCGTGGGCGCGAGTTCCGCCGCTGGTGGGAGGCGCATCAGAATGACCCGGTCCGGCTCAGGGCGGCACCGAGCGGAACGCCGACATCCTGACGACGTGACCGCTCTGCGCGTTGTGCACACCACCTGGTGCAGTCCGGTGGCATGAGCCGCGCAATCGGATCGCTCCACGTCATCCGCGACACGCCTCCCAACGGTTGTGCTCGGCGCGCGCGCGGGCGATAGGGGGCGGATGGTGGGGGTGAACCGGGTCGCGGCGCGGGTGGTCGACCGCTTTCCGCGCGTGCGCGTGCTGGTCGCGGGCGACCTCATGCTCGACCATTTCATCTGGGGGACCGTCGAGCGCATCTCACCCGAGGCGCCGGTGCCGGTCGTGCAGGTGACCGCCGAGAGCCGCCGGCTCGGCGGGGCGGCGAACGTCATCCACAACATCCGCGCGCTCGGCGGGCAGGTGGCGGCGTGCGGCGTCGTCGGCGCCGACCCGGCGGGCCGCGATCTCGTCGACGAGCTGACCCGCATCGGCGCCGATGTCGCCGGCGTCGTGCGCAGCCGCGGCGCGGCGACGACGCGCAAGACGCGCATCATCGCCCACCAGCAGCAGGTCGTGCGCCTCGACCGCGAGGACGACGGGCGGCGCGACAGCCGCGCCGCGGCGCGGGCGCGCGGCTTCCTGCTCGCGCACCTCGACACCGCCGACGTCGTCGTCATCTCGGATTACGGCAAGGGCCTGGTGACGCCCGAGCTGCTCGGCGCGCTCGCCGCACTGCGCAGCCGCCGGCCGTTCCCGCTGCTCATCGATCCGAAGAAGGCGAACTTTCCATTCTACCGCGGCGCGAGCCTGCTGACGCCGAACCGCGACGAGGCGAGCCAGGCGGCAGGCATCGAGATCCGCGACGAGGCGAGCCTGGCGCGCGCCGGCGCCGAGCTGCTGGCGCGCTGGGAAGCCGACGCGGTGCTGATCACGCGCGGTGAGCACGGCATGTCGCTGTTCGAGCGCGATGCCGCGGCGCGCCACTTTCCGACCGTGGCGCGGCACGTCTTCGACGTCACCGGCGCCGGCGACACGGTCGTCGCCGCCTGCGCGCTGGCGCTCGGCGCCGGCGCGAGTCTCGAGACCGCCGCGGTGCTCGCCAATCACGCCGCCGGCCTCGTGGTCGGCGAAGTCGGTACGGCGACGGTCAGCGCCGCCGAGCTGAAGCGCGATCTCGTCGGGCGCCCGGGCGTGGCGGGGGCGCGCCGGCAGTAGATTCCGCAGATTGCGCAGATGACGCGGATGGCAGAGCGAAAGGCTCAACCGCACGGCTGGCAAGGCCCTGTGCGAAGGGAATCAAGGGCCACCTGTGTCATCTACGGATTGGCTGGTTGCGACACGCAAGGAGCAGACTGACATGCGCAGCATGACGGGATTCGGGCAGGCGAGCTGGCAGGGGGAGGGCAAGCGGCTCTCGGTCGAGGTGCGCAGCGTCAACCAGCGCTTCCTCGACGTGAAGCTGTCGGTGCCGCGCGAGTGCCAGGCCTGGGAGCCCGAGCTGCGCGAGCTGGTCAGCGGCGTCGCCGAGCGCGGCAAGGTCGACGTCACCGTCTTTCGCGGCGGCAGCAGCGGCGAGGAATTCACCGTCGAGGCGAACCTGCCGCTGGCGCGCGCGCTGCTGACGAGCTGGCAGGGGCTGCAGAAGACGCTCAAGCTGCCCGGTACCGTCGACATCGGCCTGCTGATGGCGCGCGGCAGCGATCTCGTGCGCGTCGTCGAGCGGCGCGCCGATGCGAATGCCGACCTGCCGCGGGTGAAAAAGCTGCTCGCCGCGGCGCTGAAGGACTTCAACCGCGCCCGCGACCGCGAGGGCAAACTGCTGCAGGCCGACATGCTCGGCCGCCTGCAGCGGCTGCGCACCCTGCACGCGGCGCTGAAGAAGCGCACCACGGCGCTGGTGCCCGAGCTGGCGCGGCGCCTCGCCGACCGCGTCGCCCAGGTGCTCGGCAAGGGCACGGTCAGCGAGGAGCGGCTGGTGCAGGAAGCGGCACTGCTCGCCGAGCGCTGCGACGTCACCGAGGAACTCGTCCGGCTCGCCAGCCACCTCGACCGCCTCGGGGAGCTGCTGCGCCAGAAGGGCTCGGTCGGCAAGGCGATCGACTTCCTGATCCAGGAGATCCACCGCGAGATCAACACCATCGCCTCGAAGAGCGCCGACCTCGAGGTGACGAACCTGACGCTCGAGGCGAAGGGCGAGGTCGAGAAGCTGCGCGAGCAGGTGGCGAACGTCGAATGACCGGAATCTCACCACGGAGGCACGGAGACACGGAGGATGGGGTCGTTGGGATCTACTCCGTGTCTCCGTGCCTCCGTGGTGAAGATTTTCGAGTGGCGAGGCGTTAGTATCCGCGCATGCTGATCACGATTTCCGGCGTTCCGGGCAGTGGAAAGACCACCGTGGCCCGACTGCTGGCGGAGCGGCTCGGCGTGCCGCACGTCTATGCCGGCGATCTGTACCGCCAGGAGGCGAAGCGGCGCGGGCTGTCGCTGGCCGCGTTCAACGCCCTGTGCGAGCGGGATTTCTCGATCGACCGCGGCCTCGATGCGGCGATGGCGCAGCGCGCACGCGAGGGCAACGTCGTGCTCGAGGGGCGGCTGGCGGGGTTCCTCGCCGCCGAAAACGGGCTCGATGCGCTCAAGGTGTGGCTCGACGCGAGCGACGAGACGCGGGCGCGCCGGGTTGCGCAGCGCGAGGGCAGCGACTGGCGCGCGGTGCTCGAGGAGAACCGCGTCCGTCACCAGTCCGATGCGGCGCGGTACCAGGCCATTTACGGGTACGACCTCGCCGATCACGGCGTCTACGACGTCGTGCTGGCGACCGACGAGCGCACGCCGGAGGAGCTGGTCGAGACGCTCGTTGCCGAGGCACGGGCGCGCTTCGACGGACGGCAGCGCACATGATCACCGCCGAGGACCTCGTCGCCAAGGTGCGCGCCTACCACAGCGGCGCCGATGCGGCGCTGATCCGCCGCGCCTACGAGTTCTCGCGCGCCATGCACAAGGGGCAGAAGCGCCAGTCCGGCGAGCCGTACTTCGTGCACCCGACCGGTGTCGCCTGCCTGATCGCCGATCTGCGGCTCGACGTGCCGAGCGTCGTCACCGGGCTGCTGCACGACACCGTCGAGGACACGCTGACGACGCTCGACGAGGTCGGGCGCGAGTTCGGCCCCGAAGTCGCCGGGCTGGTCGATGGCGTCACCAAGCTCAGCCAGGTGAACTTCACCAGCCGCGAGGAGAAGCAGGCGGAGAACTTCCGCAAGATGATTCTCGCCATGGCGCGCGACATCCGCGTCATCCTCATCAAGCTCGCCGACCGCACCGACAACATGCGCACGCTGCAGCACCTGTCGGTCGAGCGGCAGCGCGACATCGCGCAGGAGACGCTCGACATCTACGCGCCGATCGCCCACCGGCTCGGCGTCTCGTGGATCAAGAACGAGCTCGAGGACAACGCGCTGCGCTACCTGCGGCCCGAGGTCTACTACCAGCTCAAGCGCAACGTCGCGAAGAAGAAGGCCGAGCGCACGCGCTACATCAACGAGTTCAGTGCCGTGCTGGCGAAGAAGCTCGCCGAGGCGGACATCGAGGCCGAGGTGTCCGGCCGTCCGAAGCACTTCTACTCGATCTACGGCAAGATGCAGCGCGAGAACCTGCTGTACGACCAGATCTACGACCTCGTCGGCTTCCGCGTGCTCGTCGATTCGCTGACCGACTGCTACGCGGCGCTCGGCGTCGTGCACGCGAACTGGAAACCGGTGCCGGGGCGCTTCAAGGACTACATCGCGCTGCCGAAGAACAACATGTACCAGTCGCTGCACACGACGGTGATCGGCCTCTACGGCGAGCGCGTCGAGGTGCAGATCCGCACGCACGAGATGCACCGCGTCGCGGAATTCGGCATCGCCGCGCACTGGAAGTACAAGGGCGGCGAGACGCTCGGCGCCGCCGACGCGCAGCGCTTCGCGTGGCTGCGCCAGCTGCTCGAGTGGCAGCAGAACGTCTCCGACCCGCAGGAGTTCCTCGGCTCGGTGAAGGAGGACCTGTTCAGCGACGAGGTGTTCGTCTTCACGCCGAAGGGCGACGTGCTGAACTTCCCCGAGGGCTCTTCGGTGATCGACTTCGCCTACCGCATCCACTCCGAGATCGGCCATCACTGCGCCGGCGCGCGGGTGAACGGGCGGCTCGTGCCGCTGCGCTACCGGCTGCGCAACGGCGATACGATCGAGATCGTCACCACCGCGAGCCAGACGCCGAGCAAGGACTGGCTGACGACGGTCAAGACGAGCCGCGCCAAGGCGCGCATCCGCGCCTGGCTGCGCCACCAGCAGCGCACGCGCAGCCTCGCCGTCGGGCGCGAGATCCTCGAGCGCGATCTCACCCGCCATCAGCTCGATCTGAAGAAGCTGCAGAAGACCGGCACGCTCGCCGACGCCGCACACGCGCTCGGGTTGAAGGACGAGGAAGGCCTGATCGCCAGCGTCGGCTACGGCAAGATCACCACCGCCCAGGTGCTCGCCCGGCTGCTGCCCGAGGAGGAGCTCGCGCGCCGCGCCGAGCGCGAGGAGGGCGCGCTGCGCAAGTTCCTGCGCCGCGTCGCCGGCCAGGGCGGCGCCGGCGTGTGCGTCAGCGGCGTCGAGGACGTGCTGGTGCGCTTCGGCAAGTGCTGCGATCCGCTGCCCGGCGAGCGCATCCTCGGCTTCATCACCCGCGGCCGCGGCGTCACCGTGCACGCGATGGACTGCCCGCGCGTGCTGGAAAGCGACCCTGCACGCCGCGTCGAGGTGGTGTGGGAGAGCGGCGCGAACGGCATCCGGCCGGTCAGCCTCGAGGTCGTGTGCGTCGATCAGCCCGGCATGCTGGCGGCGATCACGAAGTCGATCTCCGGCGTCGGCGTCAACATCAGCCGCGCCCAGGTGCAGAGCACGCCGGACAAGCAGGCGGTCAACAGCTTCGAAGTCATGGTCGGCACCGCCGACCAGCTCAACCGCGTCATCCGCGCCATCGGCCGGCTGCGCGGCGTCATCCGCGTCAGCCGCCCGCGGGCGTGAGAGAGGACAGCGGAAAGCCGAAAGTAGGGGACTCGGAAGGTAACCAGAACTTCCGCTCCCTACTTTCCGCTTTCCGCTTTTACCTTTCCGCTCTCACCGCGATCGCGTCGATTTCGACGCGCGCGCCCTTGGGCAGGGCGGCGACGCCGACGGTGGCACGGGCGGGGTGCGGCTCGCGGACGTAACGGCCGTAGAGGTCGTTTACGGTCGCGAAGTCGGCGAGATCGGTGAGGTAGATCGTCACCCGCACGACGTGCTCGAAGCCGAGGCCGGCGGCGGCGAGCACGGCCCGGAGGTTCTCGAGCACGCGCTCGGCCTCGGCGGCGGTGCCGCCGGCGACGAGCTGTCCGGTCGCCGGATCGAGGCCGATCTGTCCCGAGCAGTAGACGACGCCGCCGGCCTCGACGGCCTGGCTGTACGGGCCGATCGCGGCGGGGGCGTCGGGAGTGGCGATGCGGGTGGGCACGGGAGAAAAGCTGTCAGCAATCAGCTGTCAGCCATCAGCCCGATCCGACCTCTGGCTGACTGCTGACAGCTGATTGCTGACGGCTCGGCCGCCGTCAGGCGGCCTTCTGGATCTTCCCCGAGCGCAGGCAGCGGGTGCAGACGCGAACGTATTTCACCGTGCCCTTCAGGGTGGCGCGCACGCGCTGCAGGTTGGGGTTCCAGCGCCGCCTGGTCTTGTTGTTCGCGTGGCTGACGCTGTTGCCCACCGACGGACCCTTGCCGCAGATTTCGCACTGACGCATTGGCTGCTCCTTGTGGTCCGCCCGCGCGGACTGAATTGCGTCGCCTAGCATGGTGGTCCGCTGTGGGCAACGACGCCGTTTCGCGCCGCCGGGCGGCGCGCCGCATGCCGTCAGCGGGTGAGCGCAAATAGCTTCTCCGATGACTACGGCGACGTGCTAAGGTCCGGCGCGTGGGGTGGGGGCAGAGGTGACCTAGCAATCCCGTCGAGCGTTGGCCGCGACGCGACGGCTCGAGTTCGATTCCAGGAGCGAGGCTGTCCGATGTCGGTGCATCCGCTGATCGAGGACCTGCAACGGCTGGAGCGGGAAGCCGCGATGTTTCAGGAGCTCGGGGACGCGGCGAACCTGACCCCGGACGAACGCGTCCGCCTCGAGCAGATCCGCCGCCGCATCGACGAGCTGCGGCGCTTCCTCGCCGACGCCGGGAGCTCCTCACTGCGCGTCCCACGCCCGGACCGGCTGCGCTGAGCGGCGAGCGATCGCGTGATCGACGCGACCTCGCGTCCCCTGCGTCTGCTGTGGCTGATCGCCCAGCGAGGCGGAAGGCCCCATCAGCCGCACGCACCAGGCCGCCGCCTCAGGAGCGGGGCTCCGGCGGCACGTGGAAGCCGAGGTCGACGATGCCGGGATCGCCGTCGAGTCCGACGACCGCGCTGCCGGTCAGGCCGAGCTCGGGGGCAGTGGCCGAACCGGCATCGATCGCCGCGCTCGCCGGCGGAACGGCACGCAGGCGGAAGTCGTCGTCCGCCCAGCCGGCGCCGCCGAGGATGTCGTCCGCACCGTCGGGATCCTGGAAGCGCGGATCGGCAGCGAAGTTGGTGACCGCCGGCACGATGCCCGTTCCGTACTCGTCGTTGACGAGATTGAAGCCGATCGCCAGCCCGTCGAGCGAGCCCGGGTCGGCGGCGATGCTGCCGAACCCGTTGCCGGTCATGATGTTGTTCAGCAGCTCGACCCCGGTCGAGGGCACCAGCCGGTTGCCGATCGTCACGGCCATCCCCTCGTTGCCCACCAGCGTATTGTTCACGACGCGCGTGCGCGGCGCCGACCCCCCGGTGGCCGAACCGATCGCGATGCCGTCGTTGCCGTTCGCGTACACGAGGTTGTTCTGCACGAGCGCCCCGTCCGTGTCGCCGAGCACGATGCCGCCGTCGCGATGACTGAAGACGCGATTGTCGGCGATCCGCGCCGCGGCCGATCCCTCGACCCGCAGCCCCTCGGCGCGCCCGTCACCGAACACGTTGCCGGTCACCGCGACGGGATGCCGGGGATTTTGGATGCGGATGGCGAGGGCGCTGCCGCCGCTGCGTAGCACGCGGTTGCCGGTGGCGGTCACCGGACCGCGGACATCGACCCGGATGCCGCGGCGGCCGTTGTCCTCGACCACGTTGTCCTGGAGCAGCACCGCGACCATGGGGGCGTCGGGGCCGGTGCCGAGCGCCGCGGCGACGGCGGCGATTGCCTCGTTGATCCCGATCGCGCCG
The DNA here is from genome assembly GCA_965651925.1 of uncultured bacterium. GTDB lineage: Bacteria > Desulfobacterota > Binatia > HRBIN30 > CADEER01 > CBFGUK01. Next base: position 16,787 of record CBFGUK010000066.1, read on the forward strand.
TCGGCGTCCCGTTCGGCGGCCGCACAGTCGGAGATCGGGCGCTCGCCGAGCAGAATGCCGACGATCGTGATCAGGTCGGCGATCGACACCACGGCATCGTCGTTGCAGTCGCTCGGCAGCGGCGCGCCGAGCACCGTGATGCCGCCTTCGCCATTGCCGCTGAAGACATTGCCCCGCACCGTCAGCGCGCCAACGTCGCGCGCCGTGAGGCCGGTGTTGGCGTGGCCGGTCGAGACGTTGTCCTCGACGAGCGCCGTGCTCGCGCCGGTGAGGCGGAAGCCCGCGTCGTCGCTGTCACGGACGACATTGCCGGCGAGGCGCACGGGCGTGTCCGGTCCGTCGAGCACGGTGCCGATGCGCGCTGCCTGATTCTCGACGACCGCCAGCGGTCCGGTGGCGAAGACCCGCAGGCGACCGGCGACGACGTTGGCCGCTACCGTGCCCGCCGGGATCGCCATCTCGTCGGAGCCGATGCGCATCGAGCCGGAGACGCGGTTGTCGTGGACGACGACGGTCTCGGCGACCGGCTCAAGGCCCGGCGCCTCATCCATCCGCCATGCGAAGGCGAGACTGCCCACGGTGTTGTCAGCTATCTCCGCCGCACCGCTGGCGAGCCAGGCGCGGCCTCTGATCGAGTTGCCGACCGCCACCAACGTCTCGCCGAACGCGTCGAGCAACTGGGCCTCGACGTTGCGGATGTCGAGGGCGCCGGCGGCGCGCACCTCGAGGCCGCTGCCGCCGACGCGGCTGTCGCGTACCGCGATTGCGTCGCCGAAGAGGCGCAGCCGCTGACTGGTATTGCCGGTGAGCTCGAGCGGACCGGACGCGTACACGTCGGTGCGCGGCAGCGCGTTGTCGATCAGCGACACCGACCCCTCGGCACGGATCCCGAGCTCGGCGGAGAAGTCGTCGGGAAACGTGTTCGCCTCCATCACCAGCGCGCCGCTGCTGCGGATCTCGCCCTTGCGGTAGATTGCGTTGCCGCCCACGGTCGCGCCGTCGACCTGCCACAGCGTCAGGCCGCGATCGCGGCCGACCAGCTCGTTGTCGATGATTGTGACCTCGCGGCTGGCGTAGACGAGCAGGCCGATGCGGCCGTCGCGCAGCGCGTTGTCGCGCACCTCGGCGGCAAACGTCCGCTCGAGCGAGAGCGCCGCCTCGTTGAGCTCGCTGACGTTGCGCTCGACGCGCGGGCGCGCCTCGCCGCCCTCGCCGCCGGCGACCGCGATGCCGGCACCGCCGTGCCGGCGCACCTGGTTGTCGAGGATCGCGACGTCGCCGGCCGCCCGCACGTCGATGCCGCGCCGCTGGCCGTCGCTGATCACCAGGTCGCGCAGTACGATGCGCGTGCTGTCGATCGGCAGCGCCCGCCGCCGCCGGATCTGCACCCCGGCATCGGCGGCGCCGATGACCGTGAAGCCCTCGATGACGAGATCCTGGCGGCCGAAGACGATGAACCCGGTGGTCGCATCGATGGTGTTCGGCGGCAGGATCACCACCGGCCCGGCGGGGTCGCCGGTCAGCGCGCCGTCGCGATCGGCGTAGAGCACGATCGGCGCATCCGGCGTGCCGCTGGCGAGCGGCTCGATGTTGCCTTCGGCGTACGTGCCCGGACCGACGACCAGCCGGTCGCCCGGCGCGCCGAGGCGCGTCGCTGCCAGGCGGACGCTGGCGAGCGCCGTCGCCGCCGTCAGGCCGTCCTGCGCATCGTCGCCGCCGGCGCGCACATAATAGGTGGCTGCCCCCGCCGGCGACGCGGCGGCGAGCAGGGCCATCAGTGCTGAAAGGACGATTAGCGGCACGGCGCCGCCCTCAGTCAGCAAAATCAGGACCCGACCATGCCGCACTCGGTGTCAGGGCCCAAACAGCCGACGCCCGCAGTGAACGCGTGCGCCCTTGCAAGGCTCTTGCGCCGTTGTGCCGCGCCGCCAGCCACCCGCGGGACGCCGATCACGCAGCGCTCCACAATCCCATCTGCGTCATCTGCGGCATCTGCGGATGGTTTCTCCATCTGGATCGGCTTTCCCCCCGCCGCGCTTCGTGGCATGCCGCGCCGGCGATGAGCGACCGTTCCGACGAGCGCTACGCGCGCTACGCCCTCGGCGTCCTGGTGCTGGTCTACGTCCTCAACTTCCTCGACCGGCAGATCCTCTCGATCCTCGCCGAGCGCATCAAGGCCGACCTCGCGCTCAGCGACGCGCAGATCGGCTTCCTCTATGGCACGGCGTTCGCGGTCTTCTACGCGCTGTTCGGCATCCCGCTCGGCCGGCTCGCCGACCTCTGGGTGCGCACGCGGCTGATCGCGCTCGGGCTGACGCTGTGGAGCGCGATGACTGCCGCATCGGCGTTCGCCCGCGGGTTCGCGTCGCTCACCGCGGCGCGCATCGGCGTCGGCATCGGCGAGGCGAGCGCCAATCCCGCCGCCTACGCGCTGCTCTCCGACTACTTCCCGCCGGCGCGTCGGGCGACGGTGCTGGCGATCTACTCGAGCGGCATCTATCTCGGCGCCGGGCTCGGCCTCGGCATCGGCGGCCTGATCGTCGACCGCTGGGATGCGGCGTTTGCCGGCGGGCCGGCGCCGTTCGGCCTGCGCGGCTGGCAGGTCGCGTTTCTTGCCGTCGGCCTGCCCGGGCTGCCGCTGGCGCTGTGGGCGGCGACGCTGCGTGAGCCGCGGCGCGGCGCGAGCGAGGGGCGCCTGGTGACCGCCAGCGGCGAGTCGCCGTGGCGCGCCACCGCCGCCGAGCTCGCCGCGGTGCTGCCGCCGTTCACGGTGCTCGGCCTGGCGCGGCGCGGCGGGGCGCGCGTCGCGGCAATCAACATCGCAGCGGCCGTCGCGCTGGCGGCGCTGGTGGCGCTGCTCACCGCCTGGCTCGGCACGCCGGCGCAGTGGATCGCGCTCGGCATCGGCGTGTACGCCGCGGTGTCGTGGGCGCAGGCGCTGCGGCTGCGCGACACGGACGGCTTTGCCGCGATCTTCGCGACGCCGACGCTGCGCTACGGCGCGCTCGGGTTCGCGCTGCTCGCGTTCACCGGCTACGGCATCGGCTTCTGGGTGCCGCCGTACTTCCTGCGCGAGCGCGGCGTCAGCGAGGCCGAGGCGGGCCTGCTGCTCGGCGGCAGCGCTGCGGCGGCCGGCTGGCTCGGCGTGACGCTCGGCGGCCTGTGGGCCGACCGCTGGCGGCGCACGGCCGTTGCCGCGCGCTGTTACGTCGGCATCGCCGCGGCGCTGCTGCCGCTGCCGTTCGTCGTCTGGATGCTGACCACGCCGTCGACCGCGCTCGCCTACGCGCTCAACGTCGTGGTCGGCCTCGGCGCGGCGATGTGGATCGGCCCCGGGGCCTCGACGGTGCAGGATCTCATCCCGCCGCGCCTGCGCGGCAGCGCCAGTGCCGCCTACCTGCTGGTGATCACGTTCATCGGCCTGGCGCTCGGGCCGTACACCATCGGGCGGCTGAGCGTCGCGCTCGGCAGCCTGCGCGACGCGATGCTCTGGGCGCTGCTCGCCGGGCCGCTCGGCGCGCTGTTGCTGTGGCTGGCGAGCCGCCACGTCGCCGCCGACGAGGCGCGGGCGCGGGCGAACTGATTTCAACGCAACGACGCCAAGACGCGGAGATACGCAGAGCTTCTTTTATTTCCTCTGTGTATCTCCGCGTCTCTGCGTCTCTGCGGTGGATCGGATGCGTTCGACGAGGCGCGTCGTCGAGTAGCCGGGCGCAAAGCGCAGCGAGCGGACGCGGCCGCCGCGCGCGAGCACGAGGTCGGCGCCGACGATGCGGTCGACGGTCCAGTCGCCACCCTTGACCAGCACGTCGGGCTGCACGGCGGCGATCAGCGCGTACGGCGTGTCGTCCTCGAACAGCGTGACGTAGTCGACCATCTCGAGCGCTGCCAGCACTTCGGCGCGGTCGCGCTCGCCGACCAGCGGCCGGTCCGGCCCCTTGGCGAGGCGGCGCACCGAGCGGTCGCTGTTGACGCCGACGACGAGCCGGTCGCCGAGCCGCCGCGCGGCGCGCAGATAGCGCACGTGTCCGGGATGGAGGAGATCGAACACGCCGTTGGTGAACACGATGCGCTGCCCGGCGCGCCGCTCTGCTGCCAGCCGCCGCCGCAGTGCCGGCAGCGCGAGAACCTTGCTACGCATCGCCATCGCCGCACCATGGTGCAAAAGACGGGTGACGCCAAGCGGGCATAGGGCACAGGGTGGAGGATCTGGCCCTGGGCCCTATGCCCTATGCGCTAAGCTCTACGCTCCAGGCCGGAGGCGCCGCTGGCACCCGGCAGCATGAGCTTCTCGAAGCGGCACGATCAGTGTGGTAGGCGAACCGCATGCCTGACTTCCGCCGGCGGGCGGCGCGCGAACGGATGACCGTGCGCCTCGACCCGAGCGGCATGCTGCGCGAGGCGGTGGGGAACGAGGGCCTCGCCCGCGCCGAGGTCGATGCGCTCGCCGAGCGCGCCGCCGAGTGCGTGCGCGCCGTGCGCGAGCGGCGGCAGGCCGGCGAGCTGCCGGTCTTCGACCTGCCGCAGCGCCCCGAGGCGCTCACCCGCATCACCGCGCTGGCGCGCGACGTGCGCGACGAGGTCGACGCGCTGGTCGTGCTCGGCATCGGCGGCTCGGCGCTCGGCAGCCGCGCGATTCTCGCCGCGCTCGCCGACGGGCCGGTGCACGTCGCCGTCGCCGACAACGTCGACCCGTGGAGCTTCGGCGCGCTGCTCGACGGGCTCGACTGGACGCGCACGGCGTTCAACGTCGTCAGCAAGTCCGGCGAGACGGTCGCGACGATGGCGCAGTTTCTCATCGTCCGCGACCGCCTGCTGCGCACGCTCGGCGCGATCGACTACAAGGCGCGCGTCATCGTCACCACCGACGCGACCGGCGGCAGCCTGCGCCAGATCGTCAATGACGAAGGGTTCCGCGACCTCGCGGTGCCGGCGGGCGTCGGCGGCCGCTTCTCGGTGCTCACCGCCGCGGGGCTGTTTCCCGCCGCGGTCGCCGGCGTGCGCGTCGAGGATCTCCTCGCCGGCGCGGCGTGGATGGACGCACGCACGCAGTCCGAGG
>CBFGUK010000067.1:0-21761 GCA_965651925.1 uncultured bacterium
CGAGCAACGGGCTTCTCATCGCGTCTCGCGAGTCCCGCGCTGCGCTGCGGGCGGGCCGCCCGCGCTCCCGGATCGCGACTCGCTCGCAGGGGCGCTGCATGCGGGCGAGGACGCCCGCGGTCCGCTCGGACACGCCTGGCTCATCCCGCGGGCCGCGAGCCGTAGCGGATCGGCTGACTGCTGACGGCTGACTGCTGACCGCTGATGTGCGAGAAGCGCCGGCATGGCTGACATTCTGCTCGTCGACATCGAAGACGGCGTCGCGACCGTGACGCTGAACCGGCCGCAGGCGATGAACGCGCTGTCACGCGCGCTGCGCGTGGCGATTGCCGAGGCGTTCACGCGGCTGGCGGCCGACGACGCCGTCGACGTGATCATCCTCACCGGCGCCGGGCGCGCGTTCTGTGCCGGGCTCGACCTGAAGGAGCTCGCCGGCGAGACGGCGACCGGCGACGACACCGCCGCGGCGGTGACCGGCGGCGACGTCGTCGCCGCACTCGCCGGCTGTGGCAAGCCGATCATCGGCGCGATCAACGGCTTTGCGATCACCGGCGGATTCGAGCTCGCGCTCGCCTGCGACGTGCTGATCGCGGCGCGCGGCGCGCGCTTTGCCGACACCCACGCGCGCGTCGGCATCATGCCCGGCTGGGGCCTGAGCCAGAAGCTCTCGCGCACGATCGGCATCTATCGCGCCAAGGAGCTGTCGCTGACCGGCAACTATCTCAGCGCCGAGCAGGCGGCGGACTGGGGGCTGGTCAACCGCGTCGTCGAGCCCGACGAGCTGCTGCCGGTGTGCCGCGCGCTCGCCGCCGACATGCGCAGCTGCGTCCCCGAGGTGGTGCGGACGTACAAGCGCGTGATCGATGAGGGCTACGCGCAGACGTTCGCCGACGGCCTGCGGATCGAGGCCGAGGCGTCACGCGCGCACGCGCGCAGCCTGACCCCCGAGGTGCTCGCCGCGCGCCGCGCCGGCGTCCAGTCGCGCGGGCGACAGCAGTCGAAGGGGTGACTGCCGCGACGCGGGGTCTGAACACTCAGCCACCAAGGCAGGGAGGACACGGAGTCGAGGACATCCAGTCACATCGAGGTCCGACGAATATCGACTCGGTGTCCTCTCCGCCCTCGGTGGCGGACTCCCCGGAGCTGTTCACCACGGATCGACGCACGGGCGCTTCTTGCCGGTGCGCGGCGGCGGGGGCGGCGCGGCCTGCAGCGCGGCGCTGATCCAGCGGCGTGAGTCGGCGGGATCGATGACGTCGTCGATCTCGAAGTGCGAGGCGACGTTGAGTCCCTTGCCGTGCTCGTAGGCGCGGCCAACCATGTGCTCGAACAGCTGCCGGCGCTCGGCCGGCTCCGCGACCGCCTCGAGCTCCTTGCGGAAGCCGAGGCGCACCGCACCCTCGAGGCCCATGCCGCCGAACTCGCCGCTCGGCCAGGCGACGGTGAACAGCGGCGCCTTGAAGCTGCCGCCCGCCATCGCCTGGGCACCGAGGCCGTAGCCCTTGCGCAGCACGATGGTGCAGAACGGCACGCTGAGGCTCGCACCGACGACGAACAGGCGCGCCGCGTGGCGCACGAGCGCGGTTTCCTCCGCCGCCGGGCCGACCATGATGCCGGGTGTGTCGCACAGGAACAGCACCGGCAGGTCGAACGCATCACAGAGCTGGAGGAAGCGCGCCGCCTTGTCGGCGCCGTCGCGGTCGATGGCGCCGGCGAGGTGTACGGGATTGTTGGCGATGATGCCGAGCGGTCGGCCCTCGACGCGCGCCAGTGCCGTCACCATGCCGGGCGCGAAGCCGCGTCGCAGCTCGAGCAGCGAGTCGGCGTCGGCGAGCAGCGCGAGCGCCGCGCGCACGTCGTAGACGCGCAGCCGGTTCGCCGGCACGACGTGGCGCAGGCGGCGCTGATCGGCGCACGTCCACGTGGGCAGCGGTCTTCCCTGGAAGTAGGAGAGGTACTGCCGCGCGACGCGCACCGCCTCGGCCTCGTCGGTCACGGCGAGGTCGACGACGCCGTTGCCGGCCTGCACGTCGAGCGGGCCGATCTCCTCGGGCCGGAAGACGCCGAGCCCGCCGCCCTCGATCATCGCCGGGCCGCCCATGCCGATGTTCGTGCCGCGGGTGGCGATGACGACGTCGCAACAGCCGAGCAGCGCCGCGTTGCCGGCAAAGCAGCGGCCCGAGGCGATGCCGACCAGCGGCACGAGGCCGCTCAGCGCGGCGAAGTACTGGAACGCGAGACAGTCGAGCCCGGAGACGCCGGGCGCGTCGGTGTCGCCCGGGCGGCCGCCGCCGCCTTCGGCGAACAGCACCACCGGCAGGCGCAGCCGTTCGGCGAGCTCGAAGAGGCGATCCTTCTTGCGATGGTTCTGAAAGCCCTGCGTGCCGGCGAGCACGGTGTAGTCGTAGGTCGCCACCACGCAGCGGCTGTGCGGCGCCGGAAACAGGGCGCCGTTCACCTGGCCGATGCCGCCGATCAGGCCGTCGGCGGGCGTGCGCGCGATGAGCTCCGCGACCTCGCGCCGGCTGCGCTGCGCGGCGATTGCCAGCGGGCCGTACTCGACGAACGTGCCGGGATCGCACAGGTCCTCGATGTTCTCGCGTGCCGTGCGCTGTCCGCTGCGCCGGCGCCGGGCCACCGCATCCGGGCGGCGCGCGTCGAGGCCGAGCGCGTGGCGCTCGAGGCTTTCGGCGAGGTCGGGCCGGATCGCATCGAGCGCCTCGACGTCCGCCGCCTCCTCCACGGATGCGCCCGCACCGGCCGGGCGGAAGGTCAGCAGCGGCGCGCCTTCGGCGACCGCCGCGCCGGCGGCGGCGCGCACCTCGAGCACCGTGCCGGGCGCCGGTGCGGCGATGACGTGCTCCATCTTCATCGCCTCCATCACCAGCAGCGGCGCGCCGCCGCGCACCGCCGTGCCGGCCGGCTGCTCGATGCTGACCACCGTGCCGTGCAGCGGCGCGCACACCGCGATCGCGCCGGCCGGCAGCGCCGCATCGTCCGCCGCCGGGCGCGGCGGCGCGTCGTCGCCGTGCGGCGCGCCGGGGGAGGAGACCGGGCCGGGCGGCTGCTGCTGCGCCGCGTCGATCAGGGCGGCGAGGTGCTCGTCGACGAAGCGCGTGTGCATGCGGTTCGCACGCACGTCGGGATGCGCGAGCAGCGCCTGCAGGAACGCGACGTTGGTTGCGACGCCCGCGACGCGCAGCTCGCGCAGCGCGCGCTGCGCGCGTGTCAGCACGGCGGCGAGCTCGGTGCTGCCGTGGTGCACGATGATCTTGGCGAGCAGCGGGTCGAAACGCGGGCTCGGCGTCCAGCCGGCGCAGGCGGCGGTGTCGACCCGCACCCCGGGGCCGCCGGGCGGATCGAAGGCCGCGAGTGTGCCGTGCGCCGGCCTGATGCTGCCGTCGGCGGCCAGGGTCTCGAGATGCACCCGCGCCTGCAGCGCGAGGCCGCGCGGCGGCGGCACGGCATCGGCCGTCAGCCCGAGCGCCGCCAGCGTGCGACCGCGCGCCAGCTCGAGCTGCAGCGCGACGAGGTCGAGGCCGGTCACCGCCTCGGTGACGGTGTGCTCGACCTGCAGGCGCGGGTTGGCCTCGATGAAGACGAACCCCGGCTCGCTGCCGTCGAGGTCGACGAGAAACTCGACCGTCACCAGACTCTCGCAGCCGGCGGCGACGCCGAGCGCGACGGCGGCGGCGACCAGGCGCTCGCGCAGCGGCGGCGTCAGCGACGGGCTCGGCGCGAGCTCGACGAGCTTCTGGTGGCGGCGCTGCAGCGTGCACTCGCGCTCGCCGAGCGCGATCACGTCGCCACCGTCGCCGGCGAGCTGGACCTCGATGTGGCGCGCCCGCGGCAGCAGCTGTTCGACGTAGACCGCCGCGTCGCCGAACGCGGCGCGCGCCTCCGACTGGCAGCGCGCGTACGCGTCGGCGAGCCCGGCAGCATCGGTGACCACGCGCATGCCGCGCCCGCCGCCGCCGGCCGCGGCCTTGATGACCAGCGGCGCGCCGCCGAGCGTCTGCCGGAACGCCTCCGCCTCGGCGAGCGTCACCGCGCGCGTGGAGCCCGGTGGCACCGGGATGCCGAGCCCGGTGGCGAGCGCGCGGGCGCGCAGCTTGTCGCCGAGCAGCGCCAGCACCTCGGGACGCGGGCCGACGAACGTCAGCCCGGCGGCGCGACAGCGCTGCGCGAAATCCGCCTGCTCGGCGAGGAAGCCGTAGCCGGGGTGGACGGCATCGCAGCCGTGCGCGCGCGCCACGTCGACGAGCTGCCCGGCGTCGAGGTAGGCCGCCGGGCCGATGCCGCGCAGCGCCACCGCCGCGTCGGCGTATGCCGCGTGCGGCGCGCCGGTATCGTCCTCGGAGTACACCGCCAGCGATGGCATCCCGAGCGCCGCCGCGCTGCGCGCGATGCGCACGGCGATCTCGCCGCGGTTGGCGATCAGCAGGCGGGTGCAGGGCATGGCGCGCGACTAAACCGCGTCGCGGGAAATTGCGAGGGAAAGCGGTCAGCGGTCAGCTATCAGCGACCAGCCGGCAGCCAAGACGGCTCGAGGGCGCCGGGCCTGTGAAGAAACTCCGGGTGCCGGCGTTCACGGTTTCGGCACGCGCAGCGTCTTGCTGATCATCAGGCTGCCGGAGAGCGCGAACAGCAGCACGGGCAGATGCAGCGTCGCGCCGGCGATGGTGACCGGGACGAGGCCGGTGACGGCGCGGATCAGGAGCAGCAGCGCGAGCGGAACGATGCTCGTCGGGATCGGCGTTCCCTCGTAGTACGCGACCTTGGCGCCGCCGCCGCTCAGCGCCTCGGCGGTGATGTTGAAGCGCGCCAGGCGCGACAGGCCGCAGAGGACGAAGTAGACCAGCACGAGCTGGTCGAGCACGCTGTCGACGCCGACCGCATAGGCAATCGCCGCCGGCGCGACGCCGAACGAGATCACGTCGGCGAGCGAGTCGAGCTCGCGGCCGAGCGGCGACTGGCGGTGGCGCCAGCGCGCGATGCGGCCGTCGAGCACGTCGAAGACGATCGCCAGCGGCACCAGCGCGACCGCGAGCCAGAGCGCGCCGCGCGCGCCGGTGGCGCGGAACTGCATCGCCTGGAAGACCGCCACGACCCCGCAGCCGCCGTTCGCCATGGTGAAGAGATCGGCGGCGTGGAAGCTGCGGATCATCGAAAAGTGCTTCATCGCGGGCGCCGACACTGACCGCGGCGCGCCCGCCTTGCAAGCGATGCGAACCGCGGCGGCACGCGTCGCCGGGAACGCCCTCACCCTCTCCCGCCGGAAGAGGGGACCTCGAAGAGCGACACGACGTGGCCACCGTTCGCGCGCGGCGTGCGGGCCTCGCGGACGATCGCGCCGTCACTGAGCTCGATGGTGCGATGACCGTACGTGGCGGCGAAGCCGCTGTGCGTCACCATCACCACGGTGACGCCTTCGTCGACGTTCAGCTGGCGCAGCAGGTCGAGGATCGTCTGCCCGGTGCGCGAGTCGAGGTTGCCCGTCGGCTCGTCGGCGAGCAGCAGCGTCGGGCGGGTGGCGAGCGCGCGTGCGATGGCGACGCGCTGCTGCTCGCCGCCCGACAGCTCGGCCGGCCGCCGGTCGAGGGCCGGGCCGTGCAGGCCGACGCGTGCGAGCACCGCCCGGGCGGTCTCGCGCGCACCGCCACGTCCCTCGCCGAGGAACTCGAGCGGCCAGCTGACGTTCTCCTCGACGGTGAACGACGGAAACAGATGGAAGTTCTGGAAGACGAAGCCGATGTGCTGCAGGCGCAGATCGCTGCGCGCGTCGTCCGACAGCAGGGCGAGGTCGTGGCCGCCGACGCACACGCGGCCGCTATCGGGCGTGGCGAGCCCGGCGATCAGCGTCAGCAGCGTGCTCTTGCCCGAGCCGCTGGCACCCATGATCGACAGGAACTCGCCGCGCGCGACGATCAGGTTCACGTCGCGAACCGCGGCGACGGCCGCCCGGCCCTGCGCGTAGCCCTTGCTCACCCCGTGCAGCGCCACTGCCGGCGCCTCGGGATGGAGTGTCGCGCCCCGGTGGCTCATGCGCGGCGGCGACGCGAGCTGCGCTCGGCTGCCTCACGGCGGGTGGCGGCGGGCGCCGCGTCGGCGACGGCAGGGCGCTCGATGCAGTGCGTCTCGTAGGCGGCGCGCAGCTCGGCGAGGAATTCGATGTCGGCGGCGACGTGCTTCAGGCGGCGCGCCTGCAGCAGCGGCAGGACGCGGAACGCGGGCGAGTCGGGCGGCAGATCGCTGCCGGCCAGCGCCTGCATGCGGCCGCGTTCGAGGCACTTGCCGGAGAACCAGACGTTCTCCTGCAGGCGATCGAGCACGCGCAGCATGGTGGCCGGCTCGACCTGATCGGCGAACAGCACGCGGGCGGAGAGCTCGTCCTCCGAGGCGCCGAACGCGCCGGCGTCGGTCGCGAGGAGCCACTCGTCGAATACCGTGCGGCCCACCGCCGTGATCTCGTACGGCGTGCGGCGGGCATCGGAGCCCGGCGGGTTCTCGGTGGCGCGGATCAGCCCGTCGAGCACGAGCCGCTGCAGCTCGCGATAGAAGTTCCCCGTGCTGACGTCGGTGCCCGAGCGCTCGCGGTATTCCTTGACCAGTGCATAGCCGTGCCGTTGTCCGCCGCCGCGCAGCATGCCGAGAATCAGGTAGCGAAACATTTCACCCCTCCTGTGGCGCGGATACGCCCGGCCATTTCATACAGTCAACGTTCGCAGTGCATGGCTGCCGTGCAGCCATGCGCGGCAGACAGCGGTGATGCCTCTCCGGCGGGTGAACGGCGGGCAGCGAGTGTGCGCATGCAGCACGCTGCATCGACGCGCACAGCGTATTGCAGGCCCGCGCGGCGCGGCGGTACGCCACCGCCCACCACACACGGACAGCGGAGGCGACGATGGCGATCGGGAGCGACGACGACGCCAGGGGCGGCGCCGGAACGGCGACCGGCGAGCCGGGGGCGGTAGCGGCACGTGAGAGCAACGCGCCGGGTCTGTGCCGGGCGTGCCGCGCGCGCGGTGAGCGTGGCATCCCCGACGGGGTGTACGCGCTGCTGGCCGGCTGTGCGGCGAGCGGATCGGCGCGCGGCGCGGGCGGTGACTGGCAGGGGGCAGTCGCGCACTATCTCGGCCTGCTCGCGGCGACGACCGGGGCGCTCGATCTCGCGGCGGCCCAGTTCGAGGCGGCGTTGCGCGCCGCCGGGCCGGCGAGCACGTCGGCGCTCGGCGCCTGGGCCCAGCTCGCGTATGCGCGCGTGCTGCTGGCGCGTGCGGCGCCGGGCGACGCCGTGCGCGCCGGCCGTCTGCTCGAGGACCTGCTCGCGCGTGCGCCGGTCGCCGGTCAGGGCGTCCCCGTCCCCGCACGCGTGCCGGCGGTCGCGGAGCGGCGGGGCAGCGAGCGCTACATGCTGCGACGCGAAGGCGAGTACTGGGCGCTGGCGTCCGCCGGCGCGGTGTCACGGGCCCGCGGGCTGCGCGGCTTCGACTACATGGCCGAGCTGCTGCGGCGTCCGCACCAGCCGGTCTACGTGATCGATCTGATGCGGCCGGTGAGTGCGCCGGCGACGTGGAGCGCGGCCGACGCCGCCGAGCAGGGGCTGCGGGTGCGCGGTGGCGAGGGTGGCGGGGTGCAGATCGACCGCCGCGCGCGCGACGAGTACCGGCGCCGATGGGGTGAGCTGCTCGCGGAACGGGCGGCGGCCGAGCGTGACCACGATCCGGGACGCGCGGCGCGCGTGCAGTGCGAGATCGACATGCTGGCGCGCGAGCTCGCTGCCGGCACGTCGCGCCGCGGCATGCCATCGGCACAGGAGCGGGCCCGCGTGAACGTCCGCAACTGCGTCAGCAGCGCCCTGCGGGTCATCCGCCGCCACGATGAACCCCTCTGGCGGCATCTGGCGAACGCCATCAAGACCGGCACGTTCTGCGTGTACGAGCCTGACCGCCCCGTCGAGTGGGAGCTGTGACGCCACTGCCCTGGCGCGGCACGCGGGCGCTCGGCACTGCCGGTGAGCGCGCGGCGGAGCGGCATCTGCGCCGGGCGGGCTACGTCATCCTCGCGCGCAACTACCGCTGCGCCGTCGGCGAGGTCGATCTCGTCGCGCTCGACGGCCGCTGCGTGGTTTTCGTCGAGGTGAAGGCACGTCACGATCCGGATCCCGAGGTGGCGCTGGCGGCGGTCAGTGCCGCGCAGCAGCGGCGGATCGCGCGCGCGGCGCAGCACTTTCTCGCCCGCCATCGCCTGCTCGGGCGCGACGTCCGCTTCGACGTCGTCGGCGTGCACCTCGCCGGCGGCACGCCGCTCTGCGAGCTGATCCGCGACGCGTTCGGCCACGACCTGTGGTGATCCGACCGGATTCGGCCGCCAGCACGCGACGACACCGGTCACCGGTCACCGCTCACGCCTCTCTCCGGCCGCGGTGGCTGGACCCCTCAGCGAGGGGCGTGCTAGCGCCAGCGGATGCTCGACATCCGGCTGATTCGCGAGCAGCCCGACGAAGTGAAGCGCGCGCTGGCGACCGTCGGCGTGGCGCCGGAGATGGTCGACGCGGTGCTGGCCGCCGATGCGCGCCGGCGCGCGCTGATCACCGAGGTCGAGCAGATGCGCAACACGCGCGCGACGACGTCGAAGACCGTCGGCAAGCTGCCGCCCGAGGAACGCGAGCGGGTGGTGGCGGAGATGCGCGCCCTCGGCGACCGCATCGCGGCGTGTGAGCAGGAGGTCGCGGCGGCCGAGGAGGCGTTCACGGCGGCGCTCATGGAGCTGCCGAACCTGCCGCATCCGGCGGTGCCGGTCGGCGCCGACGAGCACGCCAACGTCGTCGTCCGCGAGGTCGGCGAGGCGCCGACGTTCGCGTTCACGCCGCAGCCGCACTGGGAGCTCGGGCCGGCGCTCGGCATCATCGACTTCGCGCGCGGCGTGAAGATCTCGGGGTCGCGCTTCTACGTGCTGCTCGGCGCCGGCGCGCGCCTGCAGCGGGCGCTGATCTCGTGGATGCTCGACCTGCACGTGACCGAGCACGGCTACACCGAGGTCTATCCGCCGGCGATGGTGCGCACCGAGTGCGTCGTCGGCACCGGCCAGCTGCCGAAGTTCGGCGACACGATGTACCGCGATGCCGAGGAGGACTTCTGGTTCGTGCCCACCGCCGAGGTGCCGGTGACGAATCTCTACCGCGAGGAGATCCTCGAGCCGGGCCGGCTGCCGATCCGCCATGTCGCGTACTCGCCGTGCTTCCGGCGCGAGAAGATGTCCGCCGGGCGCGACGTGCGCGGCATCAAGCGCGGGCACCAGTTCGACAAGGTCGAGATGGTGAAGTTCGTCGCGCCCGACCAGTCGGATGCCGAGCTGCTGTCGCTGCTCGACCATGCCGAGGACGTCTGCCGCCGGCTCGGGTTGCAGCACCGGGTCGTGCAGATGTGCACCGGCGACCTCAGCTTCGTCGCGGCGATGAAGTACGACGTCGAGGTCTGGGCACCGGGATGCGGCGAGTGGCTCGAGGTCTCCTCGTGCTCGAACTTCCGCGACTACCAGGCGCGCCGCGCCGGCATCCGCTACCGCCCGGCGCCGGGGGCGAAGCCCGAGTTCGTGCACACCCTGAACGGCTCGGGGCTCGCGCTGCCGCGGGTGCTGATCGCGGTGCTCGAAACCTACCAGCAGGCGGACGGCTCGGTGGTCGTCCCGCCGGTGCTGCGCCCCTACCTCGGCGGGCTCGAGCGCATCAGCGCCGCCTGAGGGCTCGTCCCCGGCGCCGCGTCGGCGGCGCGGCGCTTGTGTTCGGCGCGCCGGCCGTGTGACGAAGCATGGGCATGCGCTGGCTCCTGTGGATCCTCGGTGTGGTGCTCGTGGTGGTGGCGGTGCTGATCCTCACCGGGCGCGGCGGTCCGCGGGTCGAGGAGGGCGTCGCGGTGCTCGACACCTCGGTGTACGTCGACGCGCAGCGCGATGCGCAGCCGGTGGCCGACATCGTCCGCCGCGCCGCGACGGTGCCCGCCCAGCTGCCGAACGTCGTCATCATCATGGCCGACGACCTCGGGTACGGCGACCTCGGCAGCTACGGGAACACGGTCGTGCGCACGCCGCAGCTCGATCAGCTGGCGCGTGACGGCGTGCGCATGACGCAGTTCTACGCGAGTCACTCGTTCTGCTCGCCGTCGCGCGCCGGGCTGCTGACCGGACGCTATCCGCTGCGCACCGGCATCACGTTCCCGATCCAGCCCGCCGACGATACGTTCCGCCGCCGCTTCACGCGGCAACTCGGGCGGCTGTCGGCCGAGCTCGGCGCCTCGGACATGGTGCAGGCGGGCGAATCGGCGGTCGCCGGTCTGCCGCAGTCCGAGATCACGCTCGCCGAAGCGCTGCGGCTCGCCGGCTATGCGACCGGCCTGGTGGGCAAGTGGCACGTCGGCGACTTCGATGGCGATCCGCAGTACCACCCGCTGCGCCACGGCTTCGACACGTTCACCGGCTTTCAGGGATCGAACGACGAGTTTCCCTACCGGCTCTGGGTCGACGAGACGATCGTCGAGGAGAATCTCGGCCTGCGCCAGGGCGAGGTGACGGCGACGCTGACGCGCGCGGCAGTGGAGTTCATCGACGCCCATCGCGCGCAGCCCTTCTTCCTCTATCTCGCGCACAAGAACGTGCATACGCCGCTCGTGCCGGCGGCGGCGTTTGCCGGTCGCTCGGCGGCGGGAGCGTACGGCGATTCGGTCGAGGAGCTCGACTGGAGCGTCGGCGAGGTGGTGCGGGCGCTGCGCGCGCGCGGCCTGCTCGAGCGCACGCTGCTGGTGTTCACCAGCGACAACGGTCCGTGGCACCTCGGCAACCCCGGCGCGCTGCGCGGACGCAAGGGGCAGCCGATGGAGGGCGGTCAACGCGTGCCGATGATCGTGCACTGGCCCGGGCAGCTGCCGGCCGGCACGGTCGTCGACGCGCCGGCGATGAACATCGATCTCTTCCCGACGCTGTTGCGGCTCGCCGGACTCGAGCCGCCCGCCGACCGGGTGATCGACGGCCGCGACATCTGGCCGCTGCTCACCGGGGCACGCGCCGAGAGCCCGCACGAGGCGCTGTTCTTCTTCAATGCCAACGTCGTCGACGGCGCCCGCGCCGGCCGCTGGAAGTACTATCGCTGGGTGAACCTCTACACCTGGCCGGTGCCGCTCGATAAGCCGAACACGCTCGCCGGGCGGGTGGCGCACGGCTACACGTACACCGACCCGCAGACCGGTGAGACGGCGAAGCTGGTCGCCCATGCGCCGCTGCTGTTCGATGTCGCGGCGGACGTCAGCGAGTCGTACAACGTCGTCGACCGCCACCCCGACGAGGCGGCGCGCATCCACGCCGCCATCGAACGCTGGGAGGAGGACTTCTTCGCCAACCCGCGCGGCTGGCGCTGAGGGGTCTGAAACCAGCGGAGAGCGCGGCCAAGTGGTTGGATTGCAACGGACTTTCGCTTTGGCGTCATGGTGCGCTCCGGTCAGACAGGTCGCCCGGGGCCCGATTGGAATGGGCAGGGGCCGGTGCTAGCGTCCAGACACTGCCACACGGCGCGACGACGCGCTGACTTCTGCTGCACATGGCGAAAGCTGACATCGGCAATCCGGGCGAGGACCCTCCGCAAGCGGACCCGCGGTCCCTGCCCTATCCGGCGCGTCGCCGGACAGTCCGTGACGAGCCACCCACGTCGGACGACGGGGTGAGTGGAGGATCCATGGGCGAACCTTCGCCTGAGACTGAACCCCGCCTGCGCCCGGTGCGCAGGCCAGAACCGGCCGCGCCGGCGAGCAAGTATGCCGAGCTCTCGGCGGTGCTCGAGCGCCGCCGCGGCCAGCGGCTGCTGATCCTGCTGTCCGGCTATCCCGACCCCGACAACATCGCGTCGGGGCTCGCCCTGCAGCATCTCGCACACCTGCACGGCATCGAGACGCGCCTGCTCTCGTTCCACGAGGTCAGCCATCAGGAGAACCAGGCGCTGGTGATCCAGCTCGATCTCGATCTCTGGCTGTTCGACAACCGCTGCGAGCTGAGCGGGTACGACGGCTACATGATCGTCGACACGCAGCGCACTGATACGCCGGCGGCCGAGGCGCTCGCCGACAAGGCCTTCGTCGCCTGTATCGACCATCACCGCCGCCTGCCCGACGTGTCGGCCGAGTTCGTCGACGTGCGCGAGGACGCCGGCTCGACGGCTGCGATCTGTGCCGAGTACCTGCGCGAGGCGCATCCGGACGGCCTTGATCCGGACGACTCCGAGCACGTCCGCCTCGCCACGGCGCTGATGCACGGCATCCGCAGTGATACGCGTCTGATGCTCGAGGCGACGCCGCTCGATTTCGTCGGTGCGGCGTATCTGTCCCCTGCCGTCGATCAGGCGCTGCTGCGCAAGATCTCGGCGCAGTCGCTCAGCCCGGCGGTGATGGACATGATCCAGGCGGCGCTCGAGCGCCGGCGCATCTTCGACAACTTCCTGGTCAGCGACGTCGGCTTCGTGCGCAAGGAGCACCGGGACGGCATTCCACAGGCCGCCGACTTCCTGCTCACCCGCGCCGGCATCGACACCGTGCTGGTCTTCGGCGTCGTCGACGGGCGCACCATCGAGGGCTCGCTGCGCACGCGCTCGGACACGATCAATCCGGACGCGTTCATCAAGAAGACGTTCGGCATCGACGAGGAACGCGGCGCACCGTACGGTGGCGGCAACGTCCGCACCAAGGGCGCCTTCCAGATCCCGCTCGGCTTCCTCGCGCAGCACCGGGACCGCGACCAGCTGTACCGGCTCGCCTGCGAGATCGTGCTCGAGAAGTTCCTGGCCGCAATCGGCCGCAACGACGACGAGCGATAACTCGCCACACGGTTATGAGGCTGGGGTTGGGGAAGGGGCCCTAACCCCCAACCCCGTAACCCCCCGGGCCCCTGGGGTACCGGCGCGCCGCCCGAGCTACCCCTCTCGCTGCACGCGCACCCCGCGCGGCGTGGCGATGCGCTCGACGCCCTGCAGGCCGGCGTCGACCAGCAGGGCGAGGGCCGCCGCCGGCAGCGCACCGGTGAGCACGAGGTCGATGTCGGTGATCGACAGGCCGGTGACGATCGGATCGCCGAGCCCGCCGGCGCCGATGAAGGCGGCGAGGGTGGCGGTCCCGACTGCAATCACCGCGGCGGTGCGGACGCCGGCGACGATCACCGGTGCCGCCAGCGGCAGCTCGACCTGCCACAGCAGATCGCGCGTGCGCATGCCGAGGCCGCGCCCGACCTCGATCAGCTGCGCGTCGATGCCGCGCAGACCGGTGACGGTGTTGCGCAGGATCGGCAGCAGCGCGTAGAGGAACAGCGCCGCGATCGCCGGTGGAGCACCGATGCCGAACAGCGGCAGCATGAAGGCGAGCAGGGCGATCGACGGCACGGTCTGCACCGCGCCGGCGGCCGGCAGGGCGGCGGCGGCGAGCGCCGGGCGGCGATGGGCGGCAATGCCGAGCGGCACGCCGACGCACACGGCGGCGAGCACGGCCGTGCCGGCCAGCGCGAGGTGCTGCATCGTGAGGCGAAGCGTCTCGCCGCGGCGCTGCCAGAGCAGCGCCCAGAATCCGGCGCTGCGCGGGGTGACCGGGGCGTCGCGCGCCGAGAGTCCGAGCGCGTGCAGCAGCTCGGCGGCGACGTCGGCGGGCGTGCGCCGGTCGCGTTCCACGGCGAGGTTCAGGCGGCGCATGGTCGCGGCATCGACGCGGCCGGCGAGGAGCCGCAGGGCCGGCGCGGCGCGCGGCACGCGGGTGAGCAGATCGGCGCGGACGAGCGGCGCCGCTTCGTACGGCGGAAAGAAGCCGCGATCGTCGGTGAGCGGCAACAGGTCGCGGGCGGCGATCTTCGCGTCGGTCGCGTAGCCGTCGGCGGCGTCGATCGCGCCGCTCGCCAGCGCCTCGTACGCGAGGTCGTGCTCCATCCCCACGGTGGCCGCTGCCTGCAGGTCGTAGCGGGCGGCTAGGCCGGGGAAGCCGTCGGGGCGTGCGAGGAACTCGTGCGTGAACCCGTAGCGCAGGCGATGCGCGGCGAGATCGCTCAGGCGTGTGATGTCGAGCGCCGCGGCGCGGTCGCGCTGCATGACGATCACGTACGTGTTGTCGAAGCCGAACGGCGCGAGCCACACGAGATCGTCGCTGGTGCGAAACGCCGCGCTGACCTGCGCGAACACCGCCGCGGCGCTTCCCGGCGGGCGCGTGTCGCCGAGGATGCTGCGCAACGCGGTGCCGGTGTACTCGGCGTACAGATCGATGGCGCCGTCGCGCAGCGCGGCGAACGTCACCTGCGTGCCGGCGAGGTTCATGCGGCGCTCGACGACGGCGCCGGCATGGATTTCGAGCACCTGCGCCATCAGCTCGGCGAGGATCGCGCTCTCGGTGAATTTCTTCGCGCCGACCACGACGTGCGGGGCGGCCGCCCCGGCGCGGGCGGGCACTGCCAGCAGGACGACGACGAGCAGCGCGACGGGGGTGCGGGTGCCGATCACGCCGGTGTCCCGGGCGCGCCAAGAAAGGCCGCCACGAACGGCGAGGCCGGTGCGCGGCGGATCTCGGCGACGGTGCCGACCTGGGCCAGCCGGCCGCTGTCGAGGACGGCGATGACATCTGCGAGGCGGAACGCCTCGTCGACGTCGTGCGTGACGAGCACCACCGTCTGGCGCAGCCCGGCGCGGAGCGCGCCGAACTCGTTCTGCAGACGGCGCCGCGTCGGCGGATCGAGCGCGCCGAACGGCTCGTCCATCAGCACGATGTCGGGATCGGCGGCGAGCGCACGGGCGAGTCCGACGCGCTGGCGCTCACCGCCGCTGAGCTGCGCCGGATAGCGGTGCGCGTGCGCCGGCTCGAGGCCGACGAGGGCCAGCAGCTCGCGCACACGCGCGGCGCGGCGGGCGGCATCCCAGCCGAGCAGGCGCGGCACGATCTCGATGTTCGCCGCGGCGTCGAAGTGCGGGAACAATCCGGCGTCCTGGACGACGTAGCCGATGTGGCGGCGCAGGGTGACGGGATCGAGGGCGGCGGTGTCGCGGCCGCCGATCCGGATGCGCCCGGCGGTCGGCGTCAGCAGCCGGTTGATGAGCCGCAGCGTCGTCGTCTTGCCGCAGCCCGAGGGCCCGAGCAGTGCGAGCGTGCGCCCCGCCGGCACCCGCAGGGAGAGCCCGTGCAGTGCCACGTGCCCGCCGGCGAACACTTTCCGCACCGCCTCGAGCTCGATCATCGCCGATCCGCGCTGGCTGTACGCGAGCGGCGCCGGGGCTGCAACCGTCGTTGACACGGACCCGGGGGCTGTGGTGCTTAAGCCACGTCCCCGGCGGGTCGCCGCGCACGCGCGCGGGCCTCGGCGACGACCAGCGCATGACATCCGCCAGTCCGACAGGGCCGGGCACCACTGATCCCCTGCTGCGCATCGAGCGCCACCACCTCGTGGCGAGTCATCGCGAGCAGCTCGCCGCCGACGTGCGGCGCGGCCTGACCGCCGTGCCGAAGCGGCTGCCGCCGAAGTACTTCTACGATGAGCGCGGATCGCAGCTGTTCGACGCGATCTGCGCCCTGCCCGAGTACTATCTGACGCGCACCGAGCAGGCGCTGCTCGACACCGTCGCGGGCGACATCATCGCGCGTGTCCGCCCCCGCCATCTGGTCGAGCTCGGCAGCGGCGCGTCGCGCAAGACGCGTGTGCTGCTCGACGCGCTGGTCGCGGTGACGGCGCACCCGACCTACGTGCCGATCGACGTGAGCGGCGAGATGCTGCAGCGCTCCGCCGAGCGCCTGCGCGCCGCGTATCCGCAGCTGCGCGTGCAGGCCGTGATCGCCGATTTCGAGCGCGCGCTGCCCCCGCTGCCGGCCGACGGCGCGCGTCTGGTCGCGTTCCTCGGCAGCTCGATCGGCAACTACGAGCCGCCCGCCGACCGGGCGCTGCTCAGCGCCGTGGCGGCGCGCCTGCGGCCGGGCGACGCGCTGCTGCTCGGCGTCGATCTCGTGAAGCCGGTCGCCATCCTGCAGGCGGCGTACGACGACGCGGCGGGCGTGACCGCCGAGTTCAACCGCAACGTCCTGCTGGTGATCAACCGCATGCTCGATGCCGATTTCGATCCGGCGCGCTTTGCGCACGTCGCGGAATACAACCCGGCGCGGGAGCAGATCGAAATCCGGCTGCGTGCACGGGTGGCGCATCGCGTGCGCATCGCGGCACTCGATCTCGAGATCGCCTTTGCGGCCGGCGAGACGATTCACACCGAATCCTGCCGCAAGTTCCGCCGGCAGGGCGTCGAGACACTGCTGCGCAGCGCCGGCTTCGGCGCCGTCGACTGGTTCGCCTCGCCGGGCGATGCGTTCGCCCTGGCACTCGGGCACGTCGAGGCCCGGGCATGAACGGCCGCGCTGGACGGGGACGGGGGGACGGGATGGCAAGCGCGGCCGAGCATCGGGTGACCTACATCGACAGCGACGCGGCGCTGCGGGAGGCGTGCGCGCGGCTGGCGCATGTGCCGCGCTTCGCGCTCGACACCGAATTCGTCGGCGAGCGCTCGTATGTGCCGGTCCTGGAGCTCATCCAGGTGTCCACCGGCGACGCCACCGACCTCATCGATTGCCGCGCCGTGCCGGCGCTCGATCCGTTCTTCGCGCTCCTGCGCGATCCCGCGATCGAGAAGGTGCTGCATGCCGGTCAGCAGGATCTCGATCTGTTTCACAGCTTGACCGGTGCTGCGCCGGCGCCGATCCTCGACACCCAGCTGGCGGCGGCAATGGCCGGCTACGGCGCGCAGATCGGGTATGCGCAGCTCATCGAGCGCCTGCTCGGCGAGACGGTCGAAAAGAGCGAGACGCTGACCGACTGGTCGCGGCGCCCGCTCACCCGTGCACAGCTCGCATATGCGGTCGACGACGTGCGCCACCTGCTGCCCGCGTGCGACGCGTTGCGCCGCCAGCTCACGGCGCGCGGGCGCTGGGACTGGGTGGTCGAGGAGTGCCGCCGGCTCGAGGGGTCGGTGCGGCTGCTCCCGGTGGAGCCCGAGGAAGCCTGGCTGCGCGTGCGCGGGCGCGGCTCGCTGCGCGCCCGCGGCCTCGTCGTCCTGCGCGCGCTCGCCGCGTGGCGCGAGGAGCTGGCGAAGCAGCGCAACCGGCCGCGTGCCTCGATCATCCGCGACGACGCGCTGGTGGAAATCGCGCGCAAGGCGCCGACCACGATCGAGGCGCTGCGCGGGCTGCGCGCCGTCCACTCGCGCGATCTCGACCGCCACGCCGACGAGGTGATCCGGCGCATCGCCGCCGCCCTCGAATCGCCGAAGGAGACCTGGCCGCAGCCGCCGCCACCGCCCGGTGCGGCGCCCTCGACCGGTGTCGTCGAGCTGCTGCAGGCCGTGTTGCGTCTGCGCGCCGAGGAAGCCGGCATCGCGCCGACGCTGATCGCGACGAGCGCCGATCTCCATCTGCTCGTGCAGCGCCATGCGGCGGGCGCCGCCGCCGATCTGCCGATCATGCAGGGCTGGCGGCACGAGATCGCCGGCGGTGCGCTGCTCGCGCTCCTCGAGGGGCGGGCGTCGGTATCGCTCGATCCCGATACCGGTGCCGTCCGGGTGACGAAGCGGCGCGGCGACGCCGCCGAGGACGCGATCACGTGACGCGCGGCGCCCCGACGCGTGCGCGTCGCCGTCGCGGCGGTCCGGCAGGCGCGCGGCCGTCGGCGCGACGGCACGGCCGGCGGTAAATGGCGATTCTCCGTCTGACGCACATCGGCATCTGCGTTGCCGACCTCGAGCGCGCGCGGCGGTTCTACGTCGACGGGCTCGGCTTCACGCCGCGCTCGGCGCTGCACGTCACGGGCGAGCCGGCGCGCACGCTGCTCCGCCTGCCGGACCTCGATCTGCACGCCGCGTATCTCGAACGCGACGGCGTACGGATCGAGCTCCTGCACTACCGCGTGCCGGGTACGATTGGCGACGCGAGCCCGCGGCCGATGAACGCGCGCGGGCTGACGCATCTCTCGCTGCGCGTCGACGACCTCGCCGCGACGCTGCCGCCGCTCGCCGCGCTCGGCGGTCGCGTGCTCGACGACTCGCGCATCGCGTTGCCCGGGACGGGCCCCGCCGCCGTGTTGCTCACCGATCCCGACGGCACGCTGATCGAGCTCGTGCAGGCGCCCGGCGATCCGGCGACCGCGCCGGGCGCCTGAGATCGCCGTTCACCGGCGGCCGCGGCGACGCGCTGCGTCAGCGAGGCGTGCCACCACCGCGGCCAGCTCGGGATTGCTGATCGGCGGCAGCGCGCACGGCGGCTCGAGCGGTTCGGCGGGCGGGTCCGGCGGGGCCGCCGGCGCCCGCCGCGCGCGTTCGAGCCGGCCGGAGACGAAGTACACGTCGCGGATCAGCGCGGCGCCGAGGCGCGCATTCAGGCGTTCGCGCAGCGTCTCCTTCATGAACTGCAGCTCCTGCATCCACGCCGCGCCATCGACCCGCACCGACAGCACACCGTCGCGGAACGCCGCCGGCTCGGCATGCGCCGCCATCGTCGCGCCGACCTCCTCGGCCCAGAACGTCCACACGCGGTAGGCCGGCAGACGGCGGTCGGGATCGATGCGCTGCAGCACATGGCGCAGTGCGTCACCGATACCCTGCGGCCGGGAGCGCCGCCGCATGACGCGCCTCGTCATGGCCGATCCTCCGGCGCAGACGCCACAGGTAGTGGAAGAAATTCCTTGACTGCGCTAGATCTTGTGGTATGACGCGCTCCCACACAACAAGAACACCACGGACCACGGCAGTGGTCGAGGGGCGGGGGAGACGACGCGATGGCTGATCGGGCGGCCAGACGGACCAAGGGGGAAGTGACCCAGGCGGCGACGCCGCAGCCGGCTCCGGCCGGTACCGGCCTCGTGTTCGGGCGGCACTTCACCAGCCCCGAGGCGTCGCCGTTCGATGCCGTCACCTGGGAGCGGCGCAGTGCCGTGATCCAGGACGAGAAGGGCCGGGTGGTGTTCGAGCAGCATGACGTCGAGATTCCGGCGTCCTGGTCGCAGCTCGCCACCAACGTCGTCGTCTCGAAGTACTTCCGCGGCGCCCTCGGCAGCCCGGAGCGCGAGACCAGCGTCCGGCAGATGATCGGCCGGGTCGTGCGCACGCTGCGCGAGTGGGGCGAGGCGCAGGGGTACTTCGCGAGCCCTGCCGATGCCGCCACCTTCGCCGACGAGCTGACGCACCTGCTGCTCGAGCAGAAGGCGTCGTTCAACAGTCCGGTGTGGTTCAACGTCGGCATCGAGCCGCACCCGCAGTGTTCGGCGTGTTTCATCCTGTCGGTCGAGGACACCATGGAGTCGATCCTCGGCTGGTATCGCAACGAGGGCATCATCTTCAAAGGCGGTTCCGGCTCCGGCGTCAACCTGTCGCGCATCCGCTCCTCGAAGGAGCCGCTCGCGGGTGGCGGAACGGCCTCGGGACCGGTGTCGTTCATGAAGGCCGCCGATGCGTCGGCGGGGGTCATCAAGTCGGGCGGGAAGACGCGGCGCGCGGCGAAGATGGTCATTCTCAACGCCGACCATCCCGACATCATGGAGTTCGTGCGCTGCAAGGAGGAGGAGGAGAAGAAGGCCTGGGCGCTGATGGACGCGGGCTACGACGGCTCGCTCGACGGTCCGGCGTACGGTTCGGTCTTCTTCCAGAACGCGAACAACTCGGTGCGCGCGACGGACGAGTTCATGCGCGCGGTGCTCGATGATCGCGATTGGCAGACGCGCTTCACGCTCGACGGCTCGGTCTGCGAGGTGGTGAAGGCGCGCGATCTGCTGCGCGCGATCGCCGAGGCGACGCACGTCTGCGGCGACCCCGGCATGCAGTTCGATACGACGATCAACGACTGGCATACGTGCCCGGCGACCGGCCGCATCAACGCGTCGAACCCGTGCTCGGAGTACATGCACCTCGACAACTCGGCCTGTAACCTCGCGTCGTTGAACCTGATGAAGTTCCTCGACACGAACGGCGAGTTCGACGTCGAAGGCTTCACGCACGCCGTCGACGTGCTGATCACCGCGCAGGACATCATCGTCGACAATTCGAGCTATCCCACCGAGGCGATCGGCGCGACGGCACGCGCCTACCGCGAGCTCGGTCTCGGCTACGCGAACCTCGGCGCCGTGCTCATGTCGCTCGGTCTGCCCTACGATTCCGATGCCGGCCGGCACTTCGCGGGGGCGATCACCGCACTGATGTGCGGCGAGGCCTACCGCCAGTCGGCCCGGATTGCGGCCCAGCTCGGTCCGTTCGCGGGCTATCCGAGCAACCGCGAGCCGATGCTGAACGTGATCAACAAGCACCGCGGGCAGACGCACAAGCTCGACCCGGCGCTCGTGCCGCTCGAGCTGCTCTCGGCGGCGCGCGCGGTGTGGGACGAGGCGTACGCCGCGGGGCGCGAGCACGGCATCCGCAACTCCCAGGTCACGGTGCTCGCGCCGACCGGCACGATCGCGTTCATGATGGATTGCGACACGACCGGCGTCGAGCCGGACATCGCGCTGGTGAAGTACAAGAAGCTCGTCGGCGGCGGCATGCTGAAGATCGTCAACACCACCGTGCCGCGGGCGCTGAAGCGTCTCGGGTACGAGTCGCGCGAGGTGCAGGAGATCGTCGAGTACATCGACGAGCACGATACCATCGAGGGCGCGCCGCACCTGCAGGACGATGACCTGCCGGTGTTCGACTGCGCCTTCAAGCCGGCGCGCGGCCAGCGTTCGATCCACTACCTCGGCCATCTGCGCATGATGGGCGCCGTGCAGCCGTTCATCTCGGGCGCGATCTCCAAGACGATCAACATGCCCACCGAGGCAACCGTCGAAGAGATCATGGAGGCCTACATCGCCGCCTGGAAGCTCGGGGTGAAGGCGGTGGCGATCTACCGCGACGGCTGCAAGCGCACCCAGCCGCTGAACACGGCGCGGGCCGAACGCACCGTGGAGCCGGCCCCGGTGGTCGAAGCGCGGCCGGTGCGGCGACGCCTGCCGCAGGACTGCCGCTCGGTGCGCCACAAGTTCGATATCGCGGGACACGAGGGCTACATCCACGTCGGCCTCTACGAGGACGGCACGCCTGGCGAGCTGTTCATCAAGATCGCCAAGGAGGGGAGCACGATCTCCGGGCTGATGGACACCATCGGCATCCTCACCTCGATGGCCCTGCAGTACGGCGTGCCGCTCGACGTCTTGGTGAGCAAGTTCAGCCACGTGCGGTTCGAGCCCTCGGGCTTCACGAAGAACCCGGAGATTCCGCTCGCCAAGTCGCTGATCGACTACATCTTCCGCTTCCTCGGCGCGAAGTTCCTCAGCCCCGATCAGCATGCGGCAGTGGGGCTGGGCCTTCCCGACCGCGGCGAGGGGGGCGAGCGCAGCGCGGCAGCGACTGCGGCGCTGGCCGGCATCGATCACGTCGTCGAGGAGCTCGGCTTCAGCCCGCAGTCCGACGCGCCGAGCTGTGCCGACTGCGGATCGATCATGATCCGCAACGGCAGTTGCTACAAATGCCTGAATTGCGGGGCGACGAGCGGCTGCTCGTAACCCCGCTGCGAGCGCGGAATCCGAGGCCGCGAGGTGGAGCGGTGGGGGTGTGGCTCCTCGGACGGTGGTGGGGTGGTGGCCGGTGGGAGCCGGCGCGGGGGGGCGGGGGGGGCCCCCCCCCGGGGGGGGGCCCCCACCCCCACAAACAAGAACAAAAAACCCGGCCGGGCGCAGGGCAAAAACGCCACAAAAAAGGAAGG
>CBFGUK010000068.1:0-21656 GCA_965651925.1 uncultured bacterium
GCGCGATCGATCCCGACGGCACCTCGCACGGCGGCCTCGGCCTCGCGCTCATCGCCCTCGCCGTCGCGCTCATGCGACGACGGCGATAGCTGAGGCAGCCTCCGGCGGCGCCGGGCGTCTGACACAACACGTTCGGCGCTCCAACGACGGACCGGGTTGGGTGGCGCGGCGCGGCAGGCACCCTCTCCCATCCCCCCGCCCCCTCGTCGCCGGCGCGATGCGCGGCGGCCGTGTGACGGACTCTGCGCCTCCGCAGATCGCCGGCAGCCCGGGCGAGCGATGGCATTGGCCGGCGGCCGGCGCGCTCGGCCGCGCGCTGCGCGCGCGGCCCGTTGCTCGCGCTGGAGTTGTCGGACGCCCCTCACCCTGACCCTCTCCCGTGGCGGGGAGAGGGGACCCTGGAAGGAGATGGGCGTGTCGAATGCCGACCCGGAATCTCTTCATACGCCCGGCACTCCCGAGGGCGTCGAGAGGGGCGCGGGGCAAGACGCTCGCGCGCTCCGTGCGGCATCGGATCTGCGCCATCGGCGTCATCTGCGGATGGCTTGGAACTCTCGTTTGCCGACAGCCTGCTGGCGAGGGACCTGTCGATCATTCCGGGCGTGTGAAGGAACCTGCGCCTCTCCAGGCTGCCGGCAGCCGGGGTGGGCGGGGCAGTGACGGGTGGCCTGCGCGCTCGGTGCGCGCGGCCACTTGCTCGCGCTGGAGTTGTCGGACGCCCCTCACCCTGACCCTCTCCCCTGACGGGGAGAGGGGACCTGGGGCAAGGTCGTCCAGAAGGATCCGGGCGCGGGGCGCGCTCATCTTCCGCTGCGCGCCGCGACTGCTAGGGTCCGCTCGAGCCCGCGCATGCGTGTGCGGCTCGGAGCAGCCATGCCGTTATCTGCCAAAGCCGTCGCCAACGCCGCGCGGCCGCCGGTCGCGGTCGAGGCGCGCGAGTGCCGGCTGCACGGCCACCGCGTCACCTACCGCATCGGCGGCAGCGGTCCGCTGCTGGTGCTCATCCACGGCATCGCCGGCTGCTCGGCGACCTTCGCGGAGGTGATGCCGGCGCTGGCGTCCCGCTTCACGGTGGTGGCGCCCGACCTGCTCGGACACGGCGAGTCGGCGAAGCCGCGCGGCGACTACTCGCTCGGCGCCTATGCGAGCGGCGTCCGCGACCTGCTCGCCGTGCTCGGCTTCGCGCGCGGCACGATCGTCGGCCATTCGCTCGGCGGCGGCGTGGCGATGCAGTTCGCGTATCAGTTCCCGGAGCGCTGCGAGCGCCTGGTGCTGGTCTCGAGCGGCGGTCTCGGCCACGAGCTGCACCTGCTGCTGCGTGCGGCCGCCCTGCCCGGCGCCGAATGGGTGCTGCCGCTGCTCTGCCGGCGCGCGCTGTGCAGCGCGGTCGACGGCGCCGCCCGCGCGCTCGGCCGCCTCGGGCTGCGCGCCGGATACGATCTCGAGGAATGCTGGCGCAACTTCGTCTCGCTCTCCGATCCCGAGGCGCGCGAGGCGTTCGTCCACACCGTGCGCACGGTGATCGACATCCGCGGCCAGCGCGCCAGTGCCGCCGACCGGCTCTACCTCGCCGCCGAGGTGCCGACGCTGATCATCTGGGGCGAGCGCGACCCGCTGATCCCGGTCGCGCATGCCCAGGCGGCGCATGCCCGCGTTCCCGGCAGCCGGCTCGAGATTTTTCCCGACGCCGGCCACTTCCCGTACCTCGACCACCCGCTGCGGTTCGTCGAGGTGCTGCTCGACTTCATGGAGTCGACCGGCCCGTCGGTGGCCGACGAACGGCGCTGGCGCTCGCGCCTGCGCAGCGGCGGGTGAGAGCGGCCGGACGGCCGGGCAGCTCAGCGCGGCAGCGTCAGCGTGAACGTCGCACCGCGGTCGGCGTTGCCGTTGGCGCGCAGCCGGCCGCCGTACGCCTCGACGATCGAACGGCTGATCGAGAGCCCGATGCCGAGACCGCGCGGCTTGGTGGTGTAGAACGCCTCGAAGATGCGCTCGCCGGCATCGCCGGGCAGTCCGACGCCGGTGTCGCGCACCTGCACCTCGACGCCGCTGCCGTTGCCGGGCGTGGTGCGCACGACGATCTCGTGCTCGGCGGGCGGCGCCGCGGCGATCGCGTCGACCGCGTTGCGCAGCAGGTTGAGCAGCACCTGCTCGACGTGGA
Source organism: uncultured bacterium (assembly GCA_965651925.1). GTDB lineage: Bacteria > Desulfobacterota > Binatia > HRBIN30 > CADEER01 > CBFGUK01. Next base: position 2,162 of record CBFGUK010000068.1, read on the forward strand.
CGCGGTCGAGCAGCAGGCGCGGCACGGCGGGATCGAGCTCGAGGCGCAGCGGGATGGTGTGCCGGCGTGCGACGGGCTCGATGGCGTGCGCTGCCTCGCGCACCAGCGCATTGAGATCGATCGGCTCGCTCGGCGCCTCGCCGCGCCGCACGACGTCGCGCACGCGGCGCAGGATCACGCCGGCGCGCCGCGCCTCGGCGCTGATTTCATCCATCGCCGCGCCCAGTGCCGGATCGGCGCCGGCGCGCCGCAAACGCGCGCTCGCGCCCTGGGCGAAGTTGACGATCGCGCCGAGCGGCTGGTTCAGCTCATGCGCGAGCTCGGCGAGCATGCCGCCCATCGCCGTCATGCGCAGCACGTGCGCGAGGTGCTCCTGGCGTTCGCCGGCATCGGATTCGGCGCGCACCTGGGCGCTGACGTCCTCGAGCATGACCAGCGCGCCGACCACCCGCTGGCCGGCATCGCGGATCGGCGTCAGCGCCCCGTGCACCGGGCGGCGCAGGCCGTGCGCACCGCCGAGCTGCGCATCGAAGCTGTGCGGCGCCGACGCGCCGTCCGCGAGCGCCGCCAGGCCGTCGCGCAGCGTGTCGCGCTCGGCCGGCGCGCAGAGCGCGAGCAGGGAGCGCCCGACCGCCTCGTCCGCCGTGCCGCCGGCGAGCGCCGCAAAGGCGTCGTTGGCCTGCGTGATGCGGCCGTCGAGATCGAGCGTCGCGACGCCGAGCGGCGCCGCCTCGAACATGGCCCGGAACCGCGCCTCGCTGGCGCGCAGCACCGCCGTGCGCTCGCCGAGCTGGTGCTCGAACCCCTCACGCAGCCGGCGCAGCTCGCCCGCGACGCGATCGCGCGCGCTGGCCAGCTCGTGCAGCGCCCAGAGCGATTGCCAGCGCGTGCGCTCGCGCAGGATGGCGGCCGCCACGGCGACGAGCGAGGAGAGCCCCAGCCGGCCGAGGTTGCCGATGAACCCGCTGCCGGCGAGCGTCCCGTCCGCGACGCTGCCGCCGACGAACACGGCCAGCACCGCGGCGCTCGATGCCGCCGCCCACCACCCGCTCCACGTCATCAGGATCGCCGGTGAGAGCAGCACCCACGTCAGACGGTCGTACTGCGCGCTCGCCTGCCCGCCGGTGAGCTCCGCCAGCGCGTGCATGCCGACACTCATCACCACGAAGCACGCGACGGCCAACTCGCGCGGCCGCTGCGCCCCGAGCGGGTGGACGAGCAGCGCCGCGAGGCCGCCGAGCGCCGCCAGCGTCGCGAGCCGGATCTGCAGCAGCTCGGTGAACTGCGGCCCGGCGTCGTACCAGGTGCCGGCGATGCTGCCGAGGGTCATCGCCATGGCGAGCCCGCAGAAGGCGAGCGCCCCGCGCCGGCTGCTGGCGCGCCCCTCGTCGAGGAACTGCCTCCGTACCGCCGCGATGTCGTCCGGGTCGCCCATGCGTCACGCTGCCGTGTCGAGCCTTTCTCGCCGATTCTGCGCGCACGGTGCTCCCAAGGGTCCCGCAGCGTCAAGTGCGGTCATAGGCAGACACGCCGCCTGAGACGGTGGCAGTCGCGCTCGGGGTGCCGACTCGCCGCCGGCGCTATGCGGCGATGATCACGGCCGCGGAACCGGGATCTGGACACAGCGGCGCAGCAGACGCGACGTCGAGGCAGGAGTCCCGGCCGATCCGATCGCCCGGCGACTGGGTGCCCGCTCCGCCCGCGGTGGCCGATCTGTCCGCCCGGGAACGCCGACGGGCACAAAGCGGCTTGCACGGCGGCGCGACGGTGCCCTACGAAGGTCACGGGCGATGAGTGCTCGGGCAGGAGCCATCCGCCACGGCGCGAGTCGGGTCGTCGCGTCGTGTCCGCCGCGTCGCATGCGTCGCCTCGGCCCGTGGCGAAGTTGATCCGCCGGAACGGAACCGTCCCGTGCCACACCGCAAGCCCGCGCGTCGCGTCGCCCGCGTGCCGCCATCGGCGGCGGGGCTGCTCGTCGCCTGCCTGCTCGCCACCGCCCTCCTCGCGGCGCTCGTGCACGTCACCGCGGTGCGGAGCGACCGGCAGCGGCTGCGCAATCGCGTCGAGGGAACGCTCGACCGCATTCAGAACCGCCTCGACGCCTACCTCGGCGTGCTGGCGGCGACGCGCGCCCTCGTCGCCGCACACCCCGATCTCGATGCCGGCGCCTTCCGCGCCTTCGTCGCGCAACTCGCGCTCGACGCGCGGTATCCCGGCATCCAGGGCGTCGGCTTCTCGCTGCGCGTCCCCGCGGACGAGCGGGAGGTCGTCGAGTCGACGCTGCGGGCGCACGGGCAGCCGGACTTCCGCATCTGGCCGGACGACCCGCGCGACGAGCTGCACACGATCGCCTTCCTCGAGCCGCTCGACCGCCGCAATCACGCCGCGATCGGCTACGACATGTTCACCGACCCGGTGCGCCGCGAGGCGATGGAGCGGGCGCGCGACACCGGCGAGGCGGCGGCCTCGGGCCGCGTGACGCTGGTGCAGGAAATCGACGAGCACAAGCAGGCCGGGTTCCTGATCTACCTGCCGGTCTATCGCGGCCACACGACGCCGGCGACGGTGGCGGAACGTCGCGCGGCGCTGGTCGGCTTCACGTACGCGCCGTTCCGCATGGAGGATCTGCTCGCCGGCATCTTCGGGCTCGAACGCACGCCGCGCGTCGCCTTCGCGGTCTCCGACGGCGCGGTCGGCGACGACGCGCACCCGCCCGCCCGGCACCTGATGTACCGCTCGCCGGGGTTCCTCGAGGCGAACCCGGCGCTGGCGCACGACGTGGAGCGCATCAACGTCGCCGGGCGGCCGTGGACGGTGCACTTCCGCTCGCTGCCCACGTTCGAGCGCGATTCGCGCCGCATGCTCACGCCGTGGGTGCTGGGCGGCGGCCTGGTCCTCAGCCTGGTCGTGTTCGCCGTCGCGCTCGCCCGCAGCCGCACCCGGGAGCGCCTCCACCTGCAGGCGCGCATCCTCGAGAGCATGAGCGAGGGCGTGAGCGTCACCGACGAGTCCGGCACGATCGTCTGGACCAATCCCGCCGAGGACCGCATGTTCGGCTATCCGCCGGGCGGGCTCATCGGCCGGCACGTCTCCGAGCAGAACGCCGGCGACCCCGCCGCCCGCCAGCGGATCGTCGACGGGATCGTCGCCGCGCTGCGCACCGACGGCGTGTGGACGGGCGAGATCGCGAACGTGCGCGCCGACGGCACGCCGTTCGTCACCGCGGCGCGCATCAGCGCGTTCGAGGTCGGCGGCGCGCCGTACTGGATCTGCGTTCAGGGTGACATCACCGAACGCAAGCACACCGAGACGGAGCGCGGCGAGCTGCTCGCCCGCGAGCGCGCGGCGCGCACCGAGGCGGAGGCCGCCAACCGCGCCAAGGACGACTTCCTCGCCATGCTCGGCCACGAGCTGCGCAACCCGCTCGCGCCGATCGTCACCGCCGTGCACGTGCTGCGCCTGCGCGGCGTCGCGGCCGCGGAGCTGACGCTCATCGAGCGCCAGCTCGAGCATCTCGTGCAGCTCGTCGACGACCTGCTCGACGTGTCGCGCATCGCGCGCGGCAAGATCGTGATCGCGCGCCGGCCGGTGCGGCTCGATCGCGTCGTCGCCCAGGCGGTCGAAACCGCCAGCCCGCTGCTCGAGCAGCACCGGCATCAGCTCACCATCGACGTCGGCGCCGAGTGCACCGTGCCGGGCGACGAGCTGCGCCTCGCGCAGATCGTCTCGAACCTGCTGACCAACGCGGCGAAGTACACCCCGCCCGAGGGCCGCATCCACGTCGCCGCCCGTCGCGAGGGCGGCGAGGTCGTGCTGCGCGTGCGCGACAGCGGCATCGGCATCCCGGCCGAGCTCCTGCCGCGCATCTTCGATCTCTTCACCCAGGGGTACCGCGCGCTCGACCGCTCCGAAGGCGGCCTCGGCATCGGACTGGCGCTCGTCCGCCGCCTCGTCGAGGCGCATGGCGGCCGCGTCAGCGCCACCAGCCCGGGCCGCAACCAGGGCAGCGAGTTCACCGTCCGCCTGCCGGCGCTCGATGTCGCCGTGCTCGCGCCCGACGGCGCGCCGCCGCCCCTCCCGCGCCTTGCGCCGGCGCCGCGGCGGGTGCTGGTGGTCGACGACAACGCCGATGCCGCCGAGGCGCTCGCCGGGCTGCTGCGCGCCGTCGGCCACGACGTGGCACTCGCCCCCGACGGGCCGCGCGCCATCGAGGTCGCGCGCACGTTCCACCCCGAGGTCGCCGTCCTCGACATCGGCCTCCCGGTGATGGACGGCTACGAGCTCGCCGGGCTGCTGCAGCGCGAGGTCCGCCCGCGCCTCATCGCGCTCACCGGCTACGGCCAGGCGCACGACCGCGCCCGCGCGCGCGCCGCCGGCTTCGCCCACCACCTCGTCAAACCGGTCGTTCCCGAACGCCTGCTCGCCGCCATCGACGGCACGCTCGCCGAGGCGACGGAGTAGCGCGCCCGCGCCGCGGCCGGCTGACGGCGCGGGCGGCAGGAACGCGACGCGCGGCCGCCGTTGTGCGGCAGTGACAGAACGTGCCGCGTCACCGCATCTCTTCCCGCGCCGGCGACGACGCCGGCGGGCGGAGGGAACGAATGCTGCTTGCACTGCGCGGCGTGACGGATCGGTGGCGGGTGATCGCGACGGCCCTCGTGGGGGTCCTCGCGGCGGCACACACAGCACATGCTGCGACGTATTACGTCGCACCGCACGGCAACGACGCGCACGCGGGCAGCGAGGCCGCACCGTGGCGGACGCTGCAGCGCGCGGCCAACGTCGTCAGCGCCGGCGACACGGTGCGCGTCCTCGACGGCGACTACCAGGGCTTCGACGTGCGCCGCTCGGGCACGCCGGGCAACCCGATCACGTTTCTCGCCGCCGGCAGCACCGTGCGCATCACCGCCGACAACCCGCGCACGCCCGACGGCATCAACGTCGAGAACGCCGCGCACGTGGTCATCGACGGCTTCATCGTCGACCACCGCACGCGCGCCGGCGTGCGCGCCGCGCTGGCGCAGTTCATCACCATCCGCAACTGCCGCCTCGGCTGGAACGGGCGCTGGGGCATCCTCACCGGCTTCGTCGACGACCTGCTCGTCGAGCACAACGAGGCACACCACTCGATCGACGAGCACGGCATCTACGCGAGCAACAGCGGCGACCGGCCGGTGATCCGCGACAACTGGGTGCACGACAACCGCGCCAACGGCATCCACATCAACGCGGACCGCCACCAGGGCGGCGACGGGACGATCTCGCAGGCGCTCGTCGAGGGCAACGTCATCCACGGCAACGGCGTCGGCGGCGGCTCGGGCATCAACATGGACGGCGTCGTCGACAGCGTCGTGCGCAACAACCTGCTGTTCGACAACCACGCCAGCGGCATCAGCCTCTACCGCATCGACGGCGCCACCGGCGCGACGAACAACCTGCTGGTCAACAACACCATCATCCAGGCGAGCGACGCCCGCTGGGCGATCAACATCCGCGACGGCTCGACCGGCGCGCGCCTCTTCAACAACATCCTCTACACGACCCATGCCTTCCGCGGCGTGATCTCGGTCGACGCCGCGAGCCGTCCCGGCCTGCAGTCGGACTACAACAGCGTCCGCGCCCGCTTCAGCACCGACGGCGGCAACAGCGTCATCGATCTCACCGCCTGGCGCGCCCTCGGCTACGACCTGCACTCGATCGTCGCCACCCCGGCCGACCACTTCGTCGCGCCGGGCAGCGACTTCCGCCTGCTCGCCTCCAGCCCGGCGATCGACGCCGGCACGACGAGCGGCGCCCCGCCGGCGGATATCGTCGGCGTCGCGCGTCCGCAGGGCGACGGCATCGATCTCGGCGCCTATGAGTACGCCGGCAGCGGCCCGTCGCCGACGCCGACCGCCACGGCCGCGCCGGCGACCGCGACGCGGACACGCACCGCCACCCGCACCGCCACGGCGACGGCGTCACCGACGCGCACGCCGAGCGCCGCCCCGACCGCCACCCGCACCGCAACCGCCACCGCACCGCCGGCCGGCGGGCGCACGCTGCGCGGCGCGGTGCGCTACTACCGCGGTAACCATCCCGTCGCGCAGGCGACGATCGCGCTCGACGGAACCGGCTCGCGCAGCGCGACCACCGACGGCAGCGGGGCCTGGAGCGCCGACGACGTCGCGCCCGGCACGTGGCACATCGAACCGCGGCGCACCGGCGGCGCCGCCGGCGGTATCAGCGCGCTCGATGCCTCGTACGTGCTGCAGCACATCGCCGGCCTGCGCACGCTCGATGCCGACGAGGTGCTCGCCTGCGATGCGACCGCCAACGGCGCCCTCAGCACGCTCGACGCGGTGCGCATCCTCGAGCTCGTCGTCGGCCTCGACGCGCAGCTGCCCGCCGCCGTCGCGTGCGGCTCCGACTGGCTGTTCCTGCCGACGGCCGGCGGCACGCGGCCGGTGTTCGACGGCGGCAGCTGCCAGCCCGGCGCGCGCACGGTCACCGTTGCGGAGACGGATCACGACGACCTCGACTTCCGCGCCATCGCGCTCGGCGACTGCACCGGCAGCTGGCAGCCGGCGGGCGGCGCGGCGTTGCAGCGCGCCCCACGCGCCGCGACGCGCCTCCGCGCGCTGCCCGCCCGCGGCGGCCGCCCGGCGCGGCTCGCGCTGATCGTGCGCGCGGCGGCGCCGTTCACGGCGCTCACCGCCGAGCTGTCGCTCGCCGCGCCGGTGCGTGTCGACCGCGTGCGACCGCTCGGCCGCGCCGGACGCCGCGGCCACCTCGTGTTCAACCAGCCGACACCCGATCGCCTGACCGTCGCCTATGCCAGCGCCCGTCCGGTGGCCGGCCGACTGATCCTGCTCCTCGAGCTCGACGGCACGGCACGACCGGGAGTCGCGGTCGAGCAGTTGCGCCTCGAATAAGGAATTTCACGCAGAGGCGCGGAGGGCGCGGCGATCCCGCCCTGCGCCTCCGCATGCGATTTGCTTTCACTCGGCCAGGTCTCCCTGCTAAGGGGTGCGCAGCGAGGGGGGACCTGTGAAGGCGAGCACGTCTGTTCTGTCTGGGGCGTTGTGCGTCGCGCTGCCGTGGGTCATCGCGGCACCGCTGACCGCCGGGGCGATCACCATCACGTACGTGAATCCCGGTCCGGCGGATTCGCGCGTCCATGTCGGATTCGTGAACGACGCCTCCGGCAACATGACGAGCGATCTCGTCTCGTCGCCGAACGTCGCGAGCCGCAACGACACGGTGTTCGGACCGCTGCCGCCGCTCGGCGAGCTGCCGAGCTTCGATGCGATGGCCTACGCCGCCGCCGAGCTGGGCACGAACCTCGAGGCGCCGCTCGGCACCGGCGTGCGCTCGGTGTTCGCGCCGCTCAATCTCGGCTTCTTCCAGGCGCATGGCGAGACACTCGCCGGCAGCGGCGGCTACTCGAGCCTCGCCGCGGCATTCTCCGGCGACACGACGGCGTTCGCGCCCGGGCCGTGGATCGTGCACGTCGACCCGAGCGGCAGCGAGGTCGCCGGCACGCCGGTCGACGTCACCATCACCGGCTCGATCAGCGGCCACGTCACGGTCGCCGGCACGAGCATCGCCGACGCGGCGTGGAACGTCGCCACCACCGGCTTCGGCACGGTGATGAACGGCACCGCCAGCCAGGCGGTGCCGGGCAGCACGCCGTTCAGCGATGGCGGCTCGCTGACGTTCTCGCTGCCGCTCGGCAGCACGTTCGAGCTGCTCGTCGACTACAGCCTGTCGACCTCCGGCTCCGGCCCGGGCGCCGATTCGACCGCCGAGATCGCGGCCTCGCTGATCGAGATCTCGGCCGACTTCCCGCCGCCGCCGATGTTCGCGCCGATCTCGGGCACGAAGCTGCTGCTCGTCGACCAGTACGCGAAGGGCAAGGCCAAGGTCGTGCTGGTCGCCAAGGATGCGACGCCCGGCGCGATCGCCAAGGGCCCGGCCGCGGGTCCGCCGGGCCTGAGCGGCACGCTCGTGCTCTACCAGCTCGCCGACCCGACCAACCGCGCCGTCTACCAGCTCGACAATAGCGGCTGGACGAAGAACGGCGGCACCGTGGCGAAGTATCTCGACGGCGACGCCGCGCCCGGGGCCGCCGGTGCGCGCACGGTGATGGTCAAGCCCGACAAGCTGGTGAAGGTGCTGGCGCGCAACCTCGGCGACGGCGACAGCACGAGCGGCGATCAGGGCGCGACCGACCTCGATCTCGGCGCGCTCACCCCGGCGGATTCGATCATCGCGGCGCTGACCATCACCAATGCCGCCGACAGCTCGACGCACATCATGTGCGCCCAGTTCGACGCCCCGGTCATCAAGGCGATCGGCGGCGGCACCGGCCTGAAGGTGCTGTCGAAGACATCGAGCGCACCCGCGACCTGCGTACCGTAACGCGCAACGCGAAGACGCGGAGGCGCGAAGGCTCCGCGTCTTCGCGCCTCCGCGTTGGATCCCCTGGCGGTCGCATCGCGGCGGCGCTATGCGACCCGGCGAAGGGGGAACCATGCCGGCTGCCAGCACCACGCACGCGGAGCTGCTCGCGCTCGATCGCGCGCATCTCATTCATCCGATCACCGAGCTGCGGCTGCACGAGCAGCACGGCGCGGAGATCTTCGTCGGCGGCCGCGGCATCGAGCTCGAGCTCGCCGACGGGCGGCGGGTGATCGACGGCTTCTCCGGTCTCTTCAACATCAACGTCGGCCACGGCCGGCGCGAGATCGCCGACGCGGTACAGGCGCAGATGGCGAAGCTCGCCTACTACCCGAGCTTCTGGGACTTCGGGAACGAGCCGTCGGTGCGCCTCGCCGAGCGGCTCGCCGGGCTGCTGCCGGCCGACCGCCGGCTGACGCGCATGCTGTTCAGCAGCGGCGGCAGCGAGGCGAACGAGGCGAACTTCAAGTTCGCGCGCCTCTATCACGCCGTGCGCGGCAAGCCGGAGAAGCGCAAGATCCTGTCGCGCCGCTGGGCGTTCCACGGCGCGACGCGCGCCGCCGGCAGCGCCACCGGCATTCTCGCGTATCACGCGATGATCGAGCAGGACGCCTCGCACGCGTACTTCGCGCCGCCGTACTGCTACCGCTGCGAGTTCGGCCGCACGCGGCCGGACTGCGGCCTGCCGTGCGCGCAGGATCTCGAGACGACGATCCTGCGCGAGGGACCGGAGACGATCGCCGCGCTGGTCATCGAGCCGGTGATGGGCACCGGCGGCGTGCTCGTCCCGCCGCCCGACTACTTCGCGCCGATCCAGGAGATCTGCCGGCGGCACGACGTGCTGCTGATCCTCGACGAGGTGGTCACCGGCTTCGGCCGGCTCGGCACGTGGTTCGGCATGCAGCAGTGGGACATTCGGCCCGACCTGGTGTCGTTCGCCAAGGGCATGTCGTCGGGCTACCTGCCGCTGTCGGCCGCGGTGATGACCGAGGAGGTCTACCAGACGCTGCGCGACGGCATGCCCGAGGGGCTGCCGGTGATGTTCGGCCTGACCTACAACAACCATCCGACCTGCTGTGCCGCGGCGCTGGCGAACATCGACATCATCGAGCGCGAGGGCCTCGTCGAGAACGCGCGCGTCGTCGGCGACTACCTGCTCGGGCGACTGCAGGAGGCGTTCGGCCGCTCGCCGATCGTCGGCGAGATCCGCGGCCGCGGCCTGCTGGCGGCGATCGAGATCGTCCGCGATCCGGTGGCGAAGGAACCGTTCCCGAACTTCGAGGATCCGCACGACATCGTCGCCGACGCCTACCGCGAGGGCCTGATCGCGCGCGCCATGTTCCAGTGCGTCGCGCTGTCGCCGCCACTGATCACCACGCGCGCCGACGTCGACCGCATGGTCGGCATCCTGCAGCGCGTCTGGCCGGCGGCGGAGCGCCGGGTGCGGGACGCGAGCGCCTGAGTTTTACCGCGGATTGCGCGGATCGAACCGATTACGCGGACACAATCAATAATTTCCGCAGGTGCCAGTGAGACGCGGAAGGCGACACGCCTGGCGTCTTTGAGCACATATTCCGCGCAATCGGGTCGGATCCGCGCATTCCGCGGTAAAAAACACTACGCCAGCAACGCGTCGGCAATAGCTCCGAGGAACGCCGCGGCCTGGGAGCCGTTGGCGACGCGATGGTCGAAGACGAGGACCAGCGTCGCCTGCGTCGAGTCGGGTGCGGTGTCGGAGAGGCCGACGATCGCCGCCTGGTGCGGGTACGGGATCGGCTGGAAGCGGTGCACGCCGCGGCCGAGCATCGAGGTGACGGTGATCGTGCCGCCGCTCACGTGCGCGGCCGTCAGGCGGCGGCGCAGCGCGAGGAACTGCAGGCCGCGCAGTTCCTTCGCGATCGCCGCCGGTGCCTTCGCCGCCGCGTCGGGCACGACGACGACGTAGAGATCGCCCTCGACGTCGACCGCCACGCCGACGTTGACGCGCTCGAACAGGTGGAGCTGGTATTCCTCGTCGAGGAAGCCGTTGAAGCGCGGGTGTGCGGCGGCGGCGCGCGCCACCGCGGCAACGAGCAGATCGACCTCGGTCACCACCGCCTGGCGCTCGCCGGCGAGCGCGCGGGCGCGCGCGCGCACCGGCGCGAGATCGATCAGCCGCTCGAGCGTCGAGGCGGGGATCGCGGCGACGCTGTCGCTCATCACGCGCGCGACGCGGCGCTGGATGGCGCCGAGCGGTTCGCGCCGCGACGGCCCGCGCGGATCCTGCGCCGCCGCCGCCTCGGCATGCACGCGTGCCGCCATCTCGACGACGTCCTTCTCGCGCACGAACGCCCGCCCGGCGAACAGCGCCGGATCGAGGCCGAGCTCGTCGATCTTCTGCCGCGCCCTGGCGCTGATCTGCACCGCCGCGACGGCGGCCGGCGGCGCCGCGTCGGACAGGCCGCCGTCGGGCAGCGGCGTGTCGGCGGCGGCGGTGAGATAGCCGAGCACGCCGCCGATCGGCACCTCGTCGCCCTCCGCGGCGCGGCGGCGGACATGGCCGTCCGCCGCGGCATCGACGTTCACCACCGCCTTCGAGGTCTCGATCTCGCAGAGCGTCGCCCCGGACGCGACGCGTTCGCCCTCCTCCACCAGCCAGCGCACGAGGAAGACGCTGTCGGCATTGACGATATCGCGCGGCACGAGGATCGGGTGCACGTCGGTCGTCATCGGGCGTCCCGTGAGGATACTGGCGAGGCCGTCGTATCGTCGCATGCCTGGCGACGCTGGCGCGTCGCCGTGCGGCCACAGGGGCCGCGGCTACACCGGGCGTGTTGCGCCACGAAGGCCACCACTCGCTCGCACTCTTCCATCTGCGTCATCTGCGTAGTCTGCGGACTCCGGACATCTGCTACCCCATCACCCGCCGGATCGCGTCGACGACGCGCGCCGCATCGGGCAGCACGACGTCCTCCGCGGGACGGGCGCCGGGGATCGGCAGCGGATGGGCGGCGACGCGCGCGCAGCGCAGCGCCCGGCCGGGCAGCGCCTCGGCGACGGCGGCGACGAGCTCGGCGCCGAATCCCCACGGGCCGGTGCCCTCCTCGACCACCACCAGACGGCCGGTGCGGCGCACGGAGTCGAGGATCGGCGCGAGGCGCAGCGGCGCGAGCTGCGCGGGCACGAGGTACTCGGCGACGACCTCGTCCTCGGCGAACGCCGCCGCGAGGGCCGCCTCGACGATTTCCGTCATGCCGCCGTAGGTCACCACCGTGACGTCGCCGGCGCAATCGGCGGGGCGCCACACGCCGGTCGGGTACAGCGCCGTCGCCTCGTCGCGCTCGGCGACGAACACCAGCCCGGGCGGCGGCTCGGCGTGCAGGCGCTTCGCGTAGAGCAGCTTCTGTTCGAGGAACAGCACCGGACGCGGATCGAGGCGCACGGCGCGGTACAGCAGCTCGCCGGGATCATGGCGCAGGCTGAGCGCCACGGTCACCAGCCCCGGCACGCCGAGGAACATCTTCTCGATGCACTGGCTGTGCGTCGGGCCGTAGCCGCGCCGGCCGCCGACCGGCGTGCGGATCACCAGCGGCACCTCGACCTGGTCGTTGTACATCCAGCGCAGCTTGGCGATGTGGTTGAGCACCTGGTCGGCGCCGAGCGCGAGGAAGTCGCCGAACATGATCTCGACCACCGGCCGCAGGCCGCGCAGCGCCAGCCCGGTCGCGAGGCCGATGAAGCCCGCCTCGCTGATCGGTGTCGACAGCACCTGGTCGGGGAACGCGGTCGAGAGGCCGCGACTCACCTTGAACGCGCCGCCGTAGGGATCGAGCAGGTCCTCGCCGATCAGCAGCACGTCGCCGCCTTCGCCCATCAGGCGATGCAGCGCGCCGTTGAGGTGCTGGACGACGAGCGCACCGGGCTCGCGCACGGTGTGCGCGAACGCCGGGGCGAGATCCGCCCGCTCGCCGCGCGCCGCGAACGCGCGCGCGTCGGCGTCCGGATCGACGCGCGCGTACGGGGCCGCCTCGGCCGCCGCGACCGCGGCCTCGACGCGCTCGCTCGCGGTGCGTTCGAGCACCAGCGCGCGCGCCTCGCCGACCGCGGCGCGCAGCCGGTGCAGCGGATCGGCGGCGCGGAAGACCGCGATCTCGGCGGGATCGCGATCGTCGTCGCCCTTGCTGTGCGCGGCGAGCCGGTAGGTGTCGAGCACCTGGAAGAACGGTCCCGCGCCGTCGCGCACGCGCGCGACGACGGCGCGCAGGTGCGCGGTGAGCGCGACCGGATCGTCGGCCGGGCGACGGTCGGTGGCGAGGCCGAACGCCGCGGCGCGCGCCAGCACGTCGCCGGCGGTGGTGTGCGCGGTCGGCGTCGACTGCGCGTAGCGGTTGTGCTCGAGGACGAACAGGACCGGGGCGCGCAGCAGCGCCGCGAGGTTGAACGCCTCGTACACGACGCCTTCGCCGAGCGTGCCGTCGCCGAGGAAGCAGACGGTCACCGCACCCGTGCCGGCACGCTGCTCGGCGAGCGCGACGCCGGTCGCCACCGGCACGCTGCCGCCCTGCACGCCGTTGGAGTGGAAGTTCGCGACGCACAGGTGCTGGCTGCCGCCGCGCCCGCCGCACACTCCGGTGGCGCGCCCCATGATTTCGGCAAACAGCGGCTCGGGCGCGTCGGTGTACGCGAGGTAGTGGCCGTGGCAGCGGTGCGTCGAGAAGATCACGTCGCGCGTGCGGTCGAGCGCGCCGATCACCGCCACCGCGCACGTCTCCTGGCCGATGCAGGTGTGCGTCGTGCCGAACAGCCGGCCTTCGGCGAACAGCGCCAGCAGGCGCTCCTCGACGGCGCGGATCAGCAGCATGCGCTCGAGCGCCTGCCCGGCGGTGTCGGCGGACGCGCGGCCCGCCGCGGGGATCGGCTCATGCGCCATGACGGGCGAGGATCTCCTGCATGCGCTCGAGCGAGGTCAGCTCGGGCACCTCGTCGGGGTCGAACTCGCAGCCGAAGCGGTCCTCGAGCGCGACGACGAGCTCGACGTGCTTCTCCGAGTCCCAGCGTTCCACGGTGTCGGGACTGATGCCGCGCGCCACCGCCTCGGCGGGCAGGTCGAGCACGGTGCTCACCACCGCGATGATCTCGCGGCGCAGATCGGTGGGGTCGGTCATCGGTAGGCGCGGTCGCAATCGAGCAGGGTGATGTGCCAGCGGTCGGGGGCGGCCACGCCGGCCGGCACGCGACGATACCAGAGCGGCACCGCGGCGCGCTGACGAAAGCCGTGCCGGCGCATGACATCGGTCAGCGCCGGGCTCGAGGCGAGGCACTCGACGTAGTCGGCGCGCTCGCCGCGCAGCACCGCGAGCGCTGCCCCGACCAGCCAGTCGCCGAGCGCCGCCTCCGCCCACGGCCAGGCGAGATCGACGAGGCGGCCGCGCCGGCGCCCGTGGCGGTCGACATCGCAGCGGGTGACGAGATGGCCGACGTCGCGCCCCTCGCGGCGCACGAGCCACAGCCGGTAGCCGCCGTCCGGATACGCGGCGCAGAACCAGTTGAGATAGCCGCTGTCGCGCCGCATGGCGCTGACCGCGCCGGCGAGCGCCGTCGCGACCGCATCGTAGCTCGCCGGCAGCCGATCGACGGCGACGAGCGCCGTGCCGGCCGGCGCCGGCACGCGCCGCGGCCGCAACGCCGGCGCGGCGAGCGGCGCCGCGAGGCGCACGAGCGGCCGCACGGCCGCCGGCGCGCGGCGCGCCAGCCAGGTGGCGGCGACACGTGCCGTCAGCGGCCGCACCCAGGTCACCGGCGCGCGGCTCTCCTGCCAGCCGAGGCGTGGCAGGATCTGGCGCGTGTCCGCCGAGCCCTGCAGCGTCAGCAGGATGCCGGCCGACGCCTCGGCCTTGCGCAGCAGGCCCATGCCGATGCCCGGCTGTCCCGGCGCGACGTACCAGTCGACGAACCACGCGGCGGGATGCGCGCCGTCGGGCGTGCAGAGGGCGGTGCGCATCAGGCCGATGAACCCGCGCACGCGGCCGTCCGCGTCGCGCCAGCAGAACCCCGCCGGCGCCGCGTCGCTGCCGGCGCCGTATTTCCACTCCCAGTGCGCGCGCCCGCGGCGGGAGACGGTCTCGTCGAGGAAGGCGAGCACATCCGGCGCCACCGGCGCGGTCAGCGCGCTGATCACGCCGCCGCCGCCGCGCGCTCGAGGCGCGCCGCGGCGGCGTCGAGCGTCAGGCCCTCGAGCCCGTCGGCGCGCATGGCGGCGAGAAACGTCTCGAGGCGCTGGAAGAGGTCCTCGATCGACGCGGCGGTGCGGTTGTACGGACTGCCGCCCGGCATCAGCTCGCTCGAGTGCAGGGTCATGTTGAGCACCGGCGTGCCGGCGGCACGCGCCAGCGCGGCGACCCGGCGCAGGCGCTCCGCGGTCTGGTAGGGATACGGCCGCAGCCACTGCGCGCCGAGATGCTGGCGGTCGAACAGCCGGCGCACGCGCCGCACGCGGCGGTAGAGCTCCTGCACGCCGGGCACGCGGCGGCCGAGCGCGCTGTAGAAGACGATCGTCGGCGGGATCTCCCAGAGGCGCAGGGAGCCGGGCCGGCAGACGTTGTCGCGCGACAGGCGGTACGGCAGCAGCGGCGCGGTGCTGAAATCCGGGCCGCCGCGGCCGGTCGGCGCGCCGCGACTCGGCCCCCAGTTCACGCCCGGGCAGACCGAGGTATCGACGCGGAAGCCGAGCTCCTCGAGCAGTGCCGCGTGCGTGCCGTCGAGCCCCCAGCGGCCGGCCTTGTACGACACCGGGCGGACGCCGAACTGGCGCTCGATCGCGGCAACGAGCGTCTCGAGCTTCGCGCGCTGCACCTCGGGCGGATACTCGAACGGATACGGGTGGTGGCGCAGGTCGTCGTCGGTGAGCGGCGTCAGCGGCGGCGTGTTCCAGGGATGGAGGTGCGCGCCGATCTCGCACTCGCCGGCGCGGGCGCGCGGGCGCAGGTAGGTGCTCAGCCCCGCATCCTCGGCCATCTCCAGCGTCAGGAGATAGGTGACCGGAAACCCGTGGCGGACGCAGAGCTCGTGGAAGCGCGGCACGAAGCGCGCGTTCTCGGTCGTCGCGACGCGCGGGCGGCCCCATTCATTGTCGGGCTCGGTATCGAGCGTGATGACGAACACCGGCGCGGCCATTCTGCGACGACTAGCCAGCAGTGCTGCGACACGCAACGGAAAACGCCGTCGCCGGAAGTCGGCATCCGACCGGATGCCGTGTGCTGAACGCGCGCCGGATACGAGCGCGCCGGGCGTTCGCGCCTGGAGGGCGCCGCGCCGTCGGCGCCCGTTGCTCGCGCTGGAGGTGTCGGATGCCCCGCACCCTGACCCTCTCCCCTGGCGGGGAGAGGGGACCCAGGGAGGAGAGGGGACCCAGGGAGGAGAGGGGACCCGGGGAAGAGATGCGTGTGTCGAATGCCGGCAGCCGGGATTGTTTGACACGCCCGGCGCCCTCCAGAGCGTGGCGGACGCAACGCGCGTCCTCGACGCGGCGGGCGGGCGCGCCCGTTCACCTCCGCACCTCCGCACCTCCGCACGCTTCGCCGCACTGTACATAGCTCTGCAAACCAGGCCGCCGCGGCCTGCACAGCGGGCGGACCCGGTTGGTCCACGGCATCGTGCGCGGCGTACCCGCCACGTCCCCACGGCTGGCACACGAGCCGCACACAGCCGCGATTCCCCCCACGCCGGTCTGCCGTCCCGGCAGCGCCCGCAGTTGCCCGGAGGACTCGCATGTCCGTTCGCTCGTTGTGCTTCGTCGTCGCCCTGCTCGTCGCCGGCACCGCATCCGGCCAGATCTTCGACACCCCAGGCGTGTTGACGCCGTCGCCGGACGCGACCGCGTCGCCCGATCTCACCGCCTCGCCGGACGAGACGCCGTCGCCGGACCTGACCGCCTCACCCGACGACACCGGCACGCCGGACGCGACCGTGTCCCCGGACGGCACCGGCACCCCCGATGTCACCGCGTCGCCGGACGGCACGGAAACCGCGTCGCCCGACGGCACGACGACGGCATCGCCGGAGGGCACGACGACGCCCGGGACACCTGGCGAGGAAACGCCGACCGCGGGCACGCCCACCGCGCCGACCGCGATGCCGACGCCGACGCTCGCGCCGCCGCCGAACCTGACGGTCGCCGACGGGTATGCGATCAGCAACGTCGTCACCGGCCTCGACTTCCCGACCGCGATCGCCTTCTCGTTCGGCCGCGTCTGGGTGAGCGAAGCCGGCGCCCTGCCCGGCACGACGCTCGCGCTCGTGCCGCGCGTGCGCGAGATCACCGATCCCGACGCGATCACCACCATCCTGTCGGCGGACGAGCTGCCGGAGGGCACGCTCGAAGGCCCGCTCACCGACCTGACGTTCCACGACGACGCGCTGTGGCTCGTGCATCGCCAGCGCGCCGCCGACGGCACGCTGGTCGGCGCGATCTCGCGCTTCGATCCCGACGATGCGGTGGCGAGCTTCACCACCGTGCTCACCAACCTGCCGTCGGCCGGCGACTGGTACACCGAGGAGATCGTCTTCGATGCCGACGGCCGGGCGTACTTCGCGCAGGGCTCGGCGACCAACGCGGCGGTCGTCGGCCCCGACAACTTCCTCGCCACCGGCTGGCTGGAGGAGGCCCCGACGTTCCACGACTACGCGCCCGTCGACCTGCTGCTCAACGGCATGAGCTTCCCGACCATCGTGCCGTTCCCGCTCGATCCCGATGCGAGCCAGGTGACGCCGCCGTTCGCGCCGTTCGGCACCGGCCCGATCGAGCCGGGGACGGCGGTCACCGCGGCGACGCCCGACGCGCCGCAGGACGGCTTCATCGTCGGCAACGCGGCGATCTACTCGTTCGACCCGGCGAGCGACGATGCGGCGGCGACGGTGCAGCTCGAGGCCTGGGGCACGCGCAACCCGTTCGGCATCACCGTCGATCCGACGACGCCGGGTCGGCTGTACGTGACCAACAACGGCGCCGATCTGCGCGCCGCCCCGATCGACGGTACGCTCACCGTGATCACCTCGCGCCCGCTGTCGAACGACGGCGACGACCTGTTCGTCGTCGAGGCCGGCGGCGACATCGAGTTCTTCGGCTGGCCGGACTACTTCCACGATCCGGTCAACGGCGCGCCGCTGCCGGCCACCGATCCGCTGTTCTGCGAACCGGAGGCCGACCTCCTGTTCCCCTGCCCGACGTTCGTCCTCGACGCGACGTTCCGCAGCGGCCTCGTCGTCGGCTCGGCGGCGGCGCAGCTCGGCCTGCACGTCGCGGCCGCGAAGCTCGACGCCTCGCCGCGCGAGGACTTCGCGCCGCTCGGCGAGCTCTTCATCGCCGAAAGCGGCGCGTTCGTGCCGATCACCGGCGCCACCGCGCTCGTCGGCTACAAGGTCGTGCGCGTCGATCCGGCCACCGGCACGGTCACCGACTTCGTCTCCTACACCGACCCGACCGAGGAGGAGCTGTTCGCCCCCGACGCCTTCAGCAAGCCGATCGATGCGAAGTTCTTCGACGCGCGGCTGTTCATCGTCGACTTCGGCGTCTTCGAGCCCGGCCTCGAGCTGCAGGAGCCCGGCACCGGCAAGGTGTGGAGCGTCGTCCGCTCGCCGGCCCCGCCGCCCACCTGCCCGCCCGACACGCCGCAGTGCACCGACGACGGCGAGCTGACGATCAGCGATCTCGTCGGCCTCGTCGCGCTCGCGCTCGGCGAGCCCGGTGCCGAGTGCCCCGGCTTCGACGGCGGCGACGACGGCGAGGTGACGATCGACGAGATCACGCGCGCGGTGAACGGCGCGCTCGGTCCGTGCGGCCCGCCGCCGGCGACGCCGGTACCGACCGGAACCGCCGGACCGCCGACCACGCCGGGCGACGGCACGCTGACGCCCGGCACGACCGGCACGCCCGAGACGCCGCCGGGCACGCCGGACGCGACGGCGACCATCAGTCCCGACGACGGCACGCCGGACGCCACCGGCACGCCGGGGCTCGACACGCCGTCGCCGGAGGGCACGGCAACGCCGGACGACGACGGCTTCCCGACCGCCGCCCCGACGGTCGATGACGGCGACGGCCTGCCGACGCCGCCGCCGACGATCGATGACGACATCGACGACATTTTTCCCACTCCGCTGCCGACACTCGATGACGGCATCGACGACATCTTCCCGACGCCGCTGCCGACGCTCGACACCAGTTTCCCCGGCGTCCCGACGCCGCTGCCGACGCTCGATACCAGCTTCCCCGGCGTACCGACGCCGTTCCCGACGCTGAGCATCTTCCGATGACGACGTCCGATGACACCCGTGTGAGCGCCGGCCGCTCACCGGTAGCGCGAGGACCGTTGCGCCCCGAGCGGGCGGGCGGTCCTCGCGCCCTCTCGGTCGGCCGGTCCCGGCCGACGCGGCCTACACGGAAGAGCCATCATGTTCGATGGACCGATCGACGCGCGGTCGCTGGGCGTACACTGAAACCCAGACCGGAGGTATCCAATGACGATTCGTCCGCTCCTCGCGTCCATCGGTGTCGGCCTGGCCGTACTCGCGGCGGTGGCGTGGCACACCAGCCCGCCCGCCGTCTTGTCGCCCGCATCCGCGGCGGCGACGGTCGGCGGTCCCGCCCAGTGTGATCCCTCGACGCCCGAGTGCGTGCGTGACGGGCAGGTCACGATCGCCGAGCTGATCGCGCTCGTCGCGATAGCGCTCGGGCAGACCGACGTCTCGTGTCCGGACTTCGACGGCGGCGATGACGGCCAGGTGACGATCGCTCATATCACGCAGGCGGTCGCCGGCGCGCTCGGCGACTGCGGCCCACCGCCGCGGCCGGGAGACGACGACGACGACGGCAGTGGCGACGACGACGACGGCATCCCGAACAACGACGACGACGACGGCTTCGGCGATGACGACGACGGCACCGGCGACGATGACGACGGCATCCCGAACAACGACGACGACGACGGCTTCGGCGATGACGACGACGGCACCGGCGACGATGACGACGGCATCCCGAACAACGACGACGACGACGGCTTCGGCGATGACGACGACG
>CBFGUK010000069.1:0-21080 GCA_965651925.1 uncultured bacterium
GCCGCCCGCCGGGTGGTGCGGCGCGCCGGCAAGGCGCGCCTTGACAGGGCCGCGGCGCTCCTCTAGCGTCGACGCGTCATGTCGACTGGTTCACCACGTCCCGGGATCCTAGTGCTGGCGCTACGACTACGCCCCGGGCTCGGTGTGCCGGCACATCGCTGAGACTGCGATCGTTCATGGCACGGGCAGGGGAACCGCCCGTGTGTCAGACCAGTCAGCTACCGAGGCCGCGGGCGGAATGTCCGTGGCCTTTTTTTTCGTCCGGTTCCGGATGCGGAACCGGCGGTCCGCTCCCCAGGACCGATCCGGAAGGATATGAGGGGATCTCAATGACCACCACCAGTATCGTCCAGATCTTCGACACGACCTTGCGCGACGGCGAGCAGTCGCCGGGCGCGACGATGAACGTCGAAGAGAAGCTCGTGATCGCCCGCCAGCTCGAGAAGCTCGGCGTGCAGGTGATCGAAGCCGGCTTTGCCGCCGCGTCCGAGGGCGACGCCGATGCCGTGGCACGCGTCGCCGAGGCGGTCAGTGCGCCGGTCGTGCTCAGCCTCGCACGCACGCGCCAGCCGGACATCGAAGCGGCGCTGCGCAGTGTCGCGAAGGCAAAGCATCCCGGCATCCACGTCTTCATCGCTACCTCGGAACTCCATCTCGCGCGCAAGCTGATGATGAGCCATCAGGAGGTGATCGACGCGGCGTGCTGGGCCGTCGAGTTCGCGCGCCGGCACGTCGACCACGTCGAGTTCTCGGCCGAGGACGCGTCGCGCAGCGACCCGGACTACCTCGTCCAGGTGTTCGGCGCGGTCATCGCCGCGGGGGCGCGGGTCCTGAACGTGCCCGACACGACCGGCTACGCGGTGCCCGAAGAGTTCGGCGCCCTGTTCCGGCATCTCATTGCGCACACGCCCGGTGGCGACCGCGTGACGTGGAGCGCGCACTGTCACAACGATCTCGGCATGGCCGTGGCGAATTCGCTCGCCGCCGTGCGCAACGGCGCGCGGCAGATCGAGTGCACGATCAACGGCATCGGCGAGCGCGCCGGCAACACCTCGCTCGAAGAGGTGGTCATGGCCATCCGCACGCGCCGTGACACGTTCGCCGGCGTCGACGTGGCCGTGCGCACCGAGCAGATCTACCCCTCGAGCCGGTTGCTGTCGCAGATCACCGGCATCCCGATTCCGATCAACAAGCCGATCGTCGGCGACAATGCGTTCGCGCACGAAGCGGGCATCCATCAGGACGGCGTGCTGAAGGACAAGCTCACGTACGAGATCATGCGGCCGGAGTCGGTCGGCCTGGCGAGCAACAAGCTCGTGCTCGGCAAGCACTCCGGACGCCACGCGTTCGCGCAGCGTCTGGCGGAGCTCGGCGTCGACTTCGACGGGGTCGACATGAACGCCGCGTTCGCGCGCTTCAAGGCGCTCGCCGATCGCAAGAAGCACGTCTACGACGAGGATCTCGTCGCCCTGGTCACCGAGACCGGCGTGCGCACGGCCGACCGCTACGAGCTCGTCGACCTCGCGGTGACGTCCGCGAGCACGGCCGCACCGCGCGCACAGGTCCGGATGCGCATCGACGGTGCCGAAAAGGAGGCCACCGCCACCGGCGACGGCATGGTCGATGCCTGCTTCCAGGCGATCAGCAGCCTGGTCGGCCGTGCGCCGGCGCTCGAGCGCTATCAGGTCAGCGCGATCACCGCCGACACCGACGCACAGGGCGAGGCGTCGTGCAAGCTGCGGGACGACCAGTTCACGGTGAGCGGACAAGGGGTTCACACCGATATCATCATGGCGAGCGCGCTCGCGTACGTGAACGCGCTGAACAAGCTCGATTATCGCCACCGGCACCATCAGCGGTCGCAGGGGACGGTCGGGCCGTGAAGGAGGAGCGGATGGCGACGGCACACATCGCAGTACTGCCCGGCGACGGAATCGGTCCGGAGGTGGCGCGCGAGGCGCGCGCCGTACTCGAGGCATGCGCTCCGCGCTTCGATCTCAGGTTGCGGTTCACCGAAGCGCCGGTCGGCGGCGCGGCGATCGACGCGACCGGTGCGGCACTGCCCGACGCCACCTTCGCCCTCGCGCGCGAGGCCGATGCCGTGCTGTTCGGGGCGGTCGGCGGGCCGAAGTGGGACGATCCGCGCAGTACCGTCAGGCCTGAGCAGGCGCTGCTCGGGTTGCGGCGCGGACTCGGACTGTTCGCCAACCTCCGACCGATCGTCGCGCATCCGGCGCTCCTCGCCGCGGCCCCGCTGCGTCGCGAGGTGCTCGAGGGCGTCGACATCCTGTTCGTGCGCGAGCTGACCGGTGGTGTGTACTTCGGCGAGCCGAGCGAACGGCGTGACGGGCCGGCCGGCCGTGAGGCGGTCGACACGGTCGTCTACGCCGAGCATGAGGTCGCCCGGGTCGTGACGCTCGCGTTCGAGCTTGCCCGCACCCGCCGCCGCCGTGTCACGCAAGTGGACAAGGCGAATATTCTCGCCACCTCGCGCCTATGGCGCGAGGTCACCCACGAGATCGCCGCGAACTATCCGGACGTGAGCTGCGAGGATGTGCTCGTCGACGCCATGGCGATGCACCTCTTGCGCCGGCCGCGCGATTTCGACGTGGTGGTCACCGAGAACATGTTCGGCGACATCCTCACCGACGAGGCCTCGGTCCTTACCGGATCGCTGGGCATGCTGCCGTCGGCATCCATCGGCGACGAGCGCAATGCGCTTGGCCATCGGCGCGGGCTCTACGAGCCCATTCACGGCAGCGCGCCCGACATCGCCGGCAAGGATCTCGCGAACCCGCTCGGTGCGATCCTGTCGGCCGCGATGCTGCTCGAGCACTCGCTCGGCGTCGCGCCGGCGGCGCGCGCGGTCGAATCCGCGGTTTCGCGCGTCGTGGCTGACGGGTTGCGCACGGCGGACGTGCGACAGGACGGTTGTACCGTGATCGGCTGTGCGGCGATGGGCGAGGCAGTGCGCCGCGCGCTGGCAGGCGCCCCATGACTGGCGACGCGCCGCTGCTCGTCGTCGCGATCGTCGGCGCGGCCAGCGAAATCGGCCGGGAGATCCAGGCGGTGCTCGAGGAGCGCCACGTCCCGGTCGGCGAGTGGCGGCTCTACGATACGACGAACGAACGGGAAGCGGCTGACGTCGGCAGCTTCCCGGCCGAGCTGCTCGCCGCGGAGCAGCTGCAGTTCGACGGTGTCGATGTGGCGTTCCTGTGCGGACCGTCGGAGCTGTCGCGCGCCGCTGCGCTGCAGGCCAGCGAAGCGGGCGCGCTGGTCATCGACCTCACCCAGACGCTCCTCGACGAGCACGTGCCGCTCGTCGTGCCCGAGGTGAACGCCGACGAGATCGCGGAAGGGATCGGTCGCGGGGTCTATGTATCGCCGCTACCTGGTGCGACGGCGCTCGCCATCGCGCTGAAGCCCCTCGACGATGCGGCGGAGCTGCGCCGCGTCGTGGTCACCGCGCTCGAGCCGGTATCCTCGATCGGAACACCGGCGGTCGACGAGATGGCGGCGCAGGCGCGGGCGCTTCTGGCCGGCGCTCCGGCCGAGACGTCGGTGCTGCCGCAGCGCATGGCGTTCAACCTGATTCCGCAGGTCGGCGAGTTGCTACCCGGCGGACGGACGACGGGCGAGTGGCAGGTCGAATCGCAGACGCGCCGGTTGCTCGGGCTGCCCGATCTGCCGATCGCCGTGACCAGCATCCTCGCCCCGGTCTTCTACGGCCAGGCGTATCTCGTGTCGGTCGAGACCGAGCGTCCGCTCGATGCCGAAGCGGCGGCGGCGCTGTTGCGCAACGCGCCCGGGATTCTCCTGGCCCTCGAGTCCGTGCCGCCGCTGTCCGACGTGATCGGGTCGGACGCCACGCACGTGGGGCGGCTGCGCAATGACCCGACCGTGCCGCACGGACTGAGCCTCTGGGTCGCGCTCGACGGGGTGCGCAAGGGAGCCGCGACGAACGCCGTGCAGATCGCCGAGCGCGCCATCCACGCCCGCGGCTGATTCGCGGCGCTCAGCCATGCAGTACCGTCTGCTCGTCGAATACGACGGCACGGACTTCCACGGCTGGCAGCTGCAGCCGGATGCGCGTACGGTGCAGGGCGAGATCGAAGCCGCTGCCGGCAAGCTGTTCGGCACGTCCGTCCGTGCCGCGGCCGCGGGACGCACCGACGCCGGCGTGCATGCGAGTGGCCAGGTGGTCACACTTCCCGTCGTGCGCTCGCTGCCGGTGGACACCGTCCGCCGGGCGCTGAATGCGCTGACCGGCGATGACCTCGCGGTCGTCTCCGTTGACCTGGTGAATGACGCGTTCGACCCGCGCCGTCACGCCCGCAGCCGCGCGTACGTCTATCGCATCTGGAACCGCCGGCCGGCGTCGCCGTTCTGGCGCCGCTACGCCTGGCACGTGGCGCACCCGCTCGACGTGCCGCGCATGCAGGCGGCGGCCGCGCAGCTCGTGGGCGAACACGATTTCAGCTCGTTCCGCGCCGCCGGATGTGATGCGAAACATCCCGTGCGCCGCGCCCTGCGCAGTTCCGTCGAGGTCCGTGACGCGCTGCTGCTCTACGAGATCGAGGCGACCGCCTTCCTGCGCCACATGGTGCGCAACATCGTCGGCACCCTCGTCGAGATCGGTGGCCGCCAGCGCAGCCCCGATCTGCACGCGCTGCTCGCGCGGCGCGACCGCACCCAAGCCGGTGCGACCGCCCCGGCGCACGGCCTCTGTCTGACTGCCGTGCGCTACGCGCCCGATACTGGGTGACGGCCCGGCCGGGGCGGCCGACGAACGGCGGAAGCGCGGGGTGCATCGCCCCCCGCACTTCGCCGTCCGTCGACCGTGACCCGAGCAGTCCGGAGGCCGGTCTGCGTCAGCTCCTCACAGAGCGAGGGTGTAGACGAGACCGATGCCGATGCCCCAATCGATCGCGTCGTCCGTGATGTGCGCGAGTCCCTCGGGGCGGATGATGAAGCGGTCCGTCAGGTTGAAGTCGATGCCGGGATACACGGCGATGTCATTGAACGTCTCCGTGTCCTCGTTGAAGAGCCGGCCATTGATTTCGGTGCGCAGGGCAAACAGCGCGGAGCCGCGCACGACGCCCTGCAGACTCCAATTGAAGACCTGCGGCCGGTTGGTGACGTTGAGCAGCACTCCGACGTGCCCGCCGACCGCAAAGCGGCCCGACTGGTAGCGGGTGGCAACGAAGGGGTTGAAGCCCACCGTGCCGGAGCCGAACAGGTTCGCTTGCGAACCGGTCGGCACACTGAGCTCGACACCGCCGGCACCGGCGAGCTCGTCCGTGAACGCCATCTTGTACTTGCCCCACAGCTGCAGGTCGCCGAGGCTCGCGTGCTCGACGAAGGTGCCGTCGGCGAAATCGATCTGCTCCTGCATCACGAACGGCAGATCGGCGCCGACCTCGACGCTGTCGCCGATTCCGTACGCGGCGAGCAGGTCGAACCGGCCGCCATCAATGATCTCGACGTCCTTGCCGACCTTGCGCTCGTAATCGCGCAGCGGGTAGCCGTTCAGCCCCAGCGTCGGCCCCTCGAAATTGCCCGTGCCGGTCACTGACCGCTGCTTCGGCCCGCTGTCGTCCTGCAGCTTGATGCCGCGCAGCTCGATCCACAGCGTGTTCGCACCCACCACGGCTGCCTCGCGGGCGAAGTTCGCCCACATGCGGTCCTTGTTCGTAACGTGGTTGGCGGGTACCGGCGTCGGGTCGGATTCCTGTGCCCATGCCCGGCCTGTTGATGCCGCGAGCACCAGCAGGACGGCACATGCGCTCCGACACAGAGTTGCACCCTTCATCGCCCCCTCCTTCCGAACCAGGTTCCCCCCCTGGCCTGTTCACGGGTGGAACACCCCAATGACGGTTGGGCGCGGGTTTAGGCCGCAGCCTGTTGACGTGTCAAGGTTCGGCGATCGGCGCGGCGGCGCGTGCCTCGGCCAAAAGCCGTTTCGCGTAGCGCTCCGCTTCCGCGGGGGCCGCGCTGCCGCCCAGCATGCGCGACACTTCTGCAACGCGCTCGCTGCTCCCCAAGACACGCGCGGCGGTCACAGTGCGCCCGTTCCGTTCGCGCTTTTCAACGGCGACATGCTGGTCGGCATACGCCGCGATCTGGGCGAGGTGCGTGATGCAGAGCAGCTGGCGATTGCGGGCCAGTGCCTTCAACCGCCGGGCGACGGCAACGGCGACTTCGCCACCGATGCCGGCGTCGACCTCGTCGAAAATCAGAATCGGGGTTTCGCCGATGGCAGCGGTGAGCGCCTTGAGGCTGAGCATGATCCGCGACAGCTCGCCGCCCGAGGCCACGCGCGCGAGGGGGTGCACCGGCTCGCCCGGATTGGCGGCGAGCAGGAACTCGATCTGATCGATGCCGTGCTCGGCGAGCTGCGCTGAATCCGCCGATTGTGCGACCTGAAAGCGCGATCCCGCCATGCCGAGGGCGGCGAGCTCGCCCACCATGCGCTGCTCGAGCTCGCGCGCGGCATGCTCGCGCGCCGTCGAGAGCTCGCGTGCAACCGCGAGAGCCGCCTCGTGGGCGGCCGCTTCCGCTGCGGCGGCGCCTTCCAGGTCGTGTGCGGTCCCGGTCAGCGCGTCGAGATCGCGCTCGATCGCCGCCAGCGCGGCCGGCAGCGCGTCGATCGCGCAGTCGAATTTGCGACCGAGCCGCTGCAGCAGGGCGAGCCGATCCTCGATCGTGGCGAGGCGTGCCGGATCGTTGTCCAGTCGCTCGGCGAACGCACGAAGCTGCAGGGCCGCTTCCTCGAGCTGGACGCGGCCCGCGTCGACGAGCTCGGCGATGCCGCCGAGTCGGTCGGCGATCCCGGTCAGTTCGCTGAGCTGTGTGTGGAGGCGGCCGAGCGCCGCCACCATCGCTCCCTGCCCGGAGTAGAGCATCGCCTCGCCGCCCCGGCAGACCGACTCCAGTCGCTCCGCGTGACGCAGCAGCTCGCGTTCGGCACGCAGCGTTGCCTCCTCGCCGGGCGCGACCGCCGCCTCGGACAGCTCGCAGTACCGCAGCGCGAGCAGCTCGCGGCGCTCATCGAGCGTCAAGGCTGCGCGGGCGAGGGCTTCCCGATGTGACCGCGCGGCGCTCCAGGTCGCATGCGCCGTCCGCATCCGATGCGCCGCCTCGGTGAGCCCGGCATAGGCGTCGAGCAGCGCGCGGTGCGCGGCCGGGCGCAGCAGCAATGCCTGGTCGTGCTGGCCATAGATATTCACCAGGTGGTCGCCGAGCTGGTTGAGCAGGGGCAGCGTCGCCGGGCTGCCGTTGACGTGGATGCGTCCCTTGCCCGAGCGGGTGAGGACGCGTCGTACCAGCACGTCTCCCTCGGGTTCGAGCGCCAGCGCTTCGGCGAGCTCCTCGGGCAGCGTGCATTCGAACAGGCCGTCGACCGATGCCGACTCGGCACCGTCACGGATCAGCTCGGCGTTCCCGCGCGCCCCGCACAGCAGCGCCAGGGATTGGAGCAGGATGCTCTTGCCGGCGCCCGTCTCGCCGCTGATGACGTTCAGGCCCGGGCCGAACGTCAGCGACAGATCGTCGATGATGGCGACGTCGCGGATGCGGAGTTCGCGCAGCATGCCGGCAGCTCAGGAACGTGCCGTGTGGGTCACCGCTCGCCCCAGCGCAGTTTGCTGCGCAGCACGCCGAAGTAACTGCGGCCGGGTCGCCGGACGAGCGGTACCATCGTGGCGCACTTGCGGATCTCGACCGTTTCGCCGTCGGCCAGCGAAAGACTCGACTGCCCATCGAAGGTCACTTCAACCGGCTGGTCCGGCGAGCGGACCGTGACGCGGATGATCGCCGACCCGGACACGACCATGGGCCGGTTGGTGAGCGTGTGCGGGCAGATCGGCGAGAGCAGCACGACATCGAGAGAGGGGTAGACGATCGGTCCGCCCGCCGACAGCGAGTACGCCGTCGAACCCGTCGGCGTGGCGACGATCAAGCCGTCCGCCTTGTAGGTGCAGACCACTTCACCGTCGATGTGCGTCTCGAGATCGACGATCCGCGCCAGGGCGCCGCCTTTGCTCAGCACGACATCGTTGAGCGCGTGCAGCGGTCGCGCATCGCGCGGAGCGTACACCTCGAGCATCATGCGTTGATCGAGCTCGAGCTGCCCGGCGAGGGCATCACTGAGGACGGGATAGAGCTCGTCGGTGGTGATCGCCGTGAGGAAGCCGAGGCCGCCGAGATTCACGCCGAGGATCGGCACGGGGCGGCCGGCCATGTGCCGGGCGACGCTGAGGAGCGTGCCGTCGCCGCCGAGGACGACGACGAGATCGGCGCGCGCGACGAGCTCGTCGATCGAAATGCCGTCCCCGCAACCCATGACGGGGGCCGCTTCCGGCGTCGCCAGCGGCACCGCGCCGCGCTGGCGCAGCCACTCTGCCAGGTCGCGGCCGAGATCGAAGGCCTGCGCGCGGCCCCGCTTCACGACGATGCCGACCTGACGCACGTCCGCTGCATACCACAGCGGTGCGCGCGCCAGCCAGCCACGGCCGACGTGCTACAGTGCGCCGCATGGCGCGCACTCGCGACGATCAGCCGTCGTTGTTCGCCGAACCCGATCCGCCGCCGAGCGGGCCGGAGCCCGGGGCGCCGCTCGCGGATCGCATGCGCCCGCGCACGCTCGACGAGTTCGTCGGCCAGGGCCATCTGCTCGGAGCGCAGCGCCTCCTGCGCGGCATGATCGAGACCGGCCGGCTGCAGTCGCTGGTGCTCTGGGGACCCCCGGGCAGTGGCAAGACCTCGCTCGCCCGCCTGATCGCCACCGCCTCGCAGGCGCACTTCATCGCGTTCTCCGCCGTGCTGTCCGGGGTGAAGGAGCTGCGGCTGGTGATCGAAGGCGCGCGTCGCGAGCGTCAGCGCGGGCGGCGCTGCGTGTTGTTCGTCGACGAGATTCATCGCTTCAACAAGGCGCAGCAGGACGCCTTCCTGCCGCACGTCGAGGATGGCACCGTGGTCCTGATCGGGGCGACGACCGAGAACCCGTCGTTCGAAATCATCGCTCCACTGCTATCGCGCGCCTCCGTCCTCGTGCTGCACCCGCTCGGCGTCGATGAGCTGCGCGCGATCGCCCGGCGCGCGCTGGCTGATTCCGAACGCGGGCTCGGCGGGCGTGGCCTCTCCGCCGACGAGGCGGCGCTCGAGGCACTCGTCGGGCTGGCACACGGCGATGCGCGCGCGCTGCTCAACATGCTCGAGACCGCCGCCGATCTGGCCGTCCATCGGAACGTTACCGTGCTGACGCGCGCGCTCATCGAAGAGGCCGCCCAGCAGCGTGCGCTGCGCCACGACAAGGCGGGCGAGGAGCACTACAACGTCACCTCGGCGCTCATCAAAAGTCTGCGCGGCAGCGATCCGGATGCGGCGCTCTACTGGATGTTGCGCATGCTCGATGCCGGGGAGGATCCGTTGTTCGTCGCCCGCCGGCTGGTGATCTTCGCGGCAGAGGACGTCGGCCTGGCGGATCCGCATGCCCTGGCGGTCGCCGTTGCGGCACAGCAGGCGGTGGCCTTTGTCGGCCTTCCCGAGGGGCGCATTCCGCTGGCCGAGGCGGCCGTTTACCTGGCGACCGCGCCGAAATCGAACACCGCTTACGCTGCCATGCTCGCTGCCGCCGAGGACGTTCGCGCCCACGGGGCGTTGCCCGTGCCCATGCACCTGCGCAATGCACCCACCGCACTCATGCGACAACTCGGCTACGGGCAGGGGTATCAGTATGCGCACGCCCAGCCCGATCAGGCCGTCGCGCATGGGCATCTGCCGGACGCGCTGCGCGACCGCCGTTACTACGAGCCGGGTCGAAACGAGAACGAGCAGGCCATTGCGGCGCGGCTCGCCGTCCTGCGCCGGCGTCGCGGTGCCTTCTGAGTGGTGTCCCTGTGCCGCGGCCAGCCCCTTTCTTGCGGGCCTGTGTGAATTTCGGTACACGGAGAATCCCGCGCGCGCAGGGGCTCGGGGCTGTAGCTCAGTTGGGAGAGCGCCTGAATGGCATTCAGGAGGTCGGCGGTTCGACTCCGCTCAGCTCCACTTCGCTTCGTCCCCTGCCGCACGAGGCCTCACCGCCCGCGTCGCCGCGCGGTGACCGGCCGGCAGCAACCTCGCGAGATCGCGGCGATTTCCATCTGCGAGGCAGGACTGCTGCCGGGCAATGACAAAATTTGACTTTGGGGTTGAACCGTCTATGGTCCGGCTGCTTTAATTGGCGACCAGACGACTGGGGATACGACGCAAGTGCGGGTGCGGGAGCGAGGCGGCGGCGTGACCGCCGATGGATCGACCGGCTGTGCCGGTCCCGAGTCTCCAAGTCTCGCACGGCGCGCGCACCGCGATCATGTTCCGAGCGTATAGATGATGTCCGCGTTGGGGCGTCGACCTGCCTGACTTCGGGCGGCGACGGACTGTCAGGGGAGGAGAGATGAACGTCCGATTCAGAGCGGGTACTGTCGCAGTGGGCGGCATCGCGATCGTTGCAGCGGTCCTGACCGGCACTGAGCAGCCGGCCCGGACGCAGACGAGTCCCTTTCCTCCCGTCGAGCTGGTCAGCCAGCGGGTGGGCGGCGGTCAGCCGAACGGCAACAGCAGCGGCGCTGTCACCAATGCCGATGGGCGGTGTGTCGCCTTCTATTCGTCGGCAACGAATCTCGTGCCCGGTGACACGAACGGCTTCGTCGACGTGTTCGTGTTCGATCGCGACACGGAGACGACGACGCGTGTGAGCGTCTCGTCGGACGGGCGGCAGGCGAACGGCCCGAGCCAGGCGCAGAAGTTCCGTCCGTCGATTGATGCCGAATGCACGGTCGTCACGTTCAGCTCTGACGCGACGAATCTCGTCCCCGACGACACGAACCGCACGACGGATGTGTTTGCACGGGATCTGGCGGCGCAGACGACCGAACTGATCAGCGTCGGGCTCGGCGGCGAACCCGCCGATAGCGCGAGTTCCTTTTCGAGCCTCAGTGCCTCCGGCCAGCTCGTCGCCTTCCAATCGGTGGCCACGAATCTCGTCGAGGACGACACGAATCGCGCATCCGACATCTTCGTGCGCGATCGGGCCGCCGGCACGACGACGCGCGTCAGCGTCGGGCCGGGCGGCGCGCAGGCCGACGGGGCCAGCATCACGCCGTCGATGAGCGCCGACGGGCGCTGCGTGGCGTTCGCTTCGGCGGCCACGAACCTGCTGCCCGGCAACCCGGACACGAACGGCGTCCTCGACATCTATGTCGCGTGCGACGGCGCGGTGACCTGCCGGGCGAGCGTCAGCAGCAGCGGCGCCGAGGCCGATCAGATGAGCTTCCTGCCGGCCCTCAACGGTGACGGCACGATCGTGGCCTTCAAGTCGAACGCCACCAACTTGGTGGCGGGCGATCTGAACCAGGCGGCGGACGTCTTCGTGCACAACTGCACGACGGGCGAGACGCAGCGCGTCAGCGTCGGTACGCAGGGGCAGGAGGGGAACGACATCGCCATCCCGCCCAGCATCAGCGCCGATGGCCGTTTCGTGGCCTTCGGCTCGTTCGCGAGCAACCTACTGCCCGGTCAGTCGACCGGCGGCAATTCCCAGGTCTATGTGCGCGACCTCGAGCGTCAGACGACGACGCTCGTCAGCTCAAACCGTGACGGGCAGCCCGGCAACGGCGGCGTCCCCGACCTGCCGCCGAGCATCAGCGCCGATGGACAGTGGGTCGCGTTCCAGTCCCTGGCCACCGACCTGGTGCCGTTCGACACGCAGGGCTACCTCGACGTTTTCATCCGCGCCAACGTCACCGTCGAACCCACGGCGACGAAGACGAACACGGCGGCGCCTACACCGACGCCCACGCGGCCGATCCCGTGCGAACGCGACACCGACTGTCCGGTCGGCTTCGTGTGCGGTCCGGACGACGTCTGTGTGGTCGCTCCGACGCCGACGCCGACGATTGCCTGCGACGGCGACGACGATTGCCCGAGCGGCCTGTTCTGCGTCGATGGCGTCTGCCGCGACCTCTCGACGCCGACGGTCACGCCGACGCCGCTGCCGACCTGCGTCACGGACGAGGACTGCCCTGACGGCACGGAGTGCAAGGCCATGGTGTGCGTCCCGCCGCGGCCATGCGAGAGCCAGCTCGAGTGCCGCGGGGTGCGCGAGGCGTGTCTCGACGGGTTCTGCGAGTGCGGCGGTGACTGCAACACCGACGGCATCGTGTTCGGCAGCGAGATCACGCGCATGGTCTGCATTCTCGGCGGCCAGTGCGGCATCGACGTCTGCCCGGCCGGCGACATCAACCAGGATGGTGAGGTGACATCCGGCGATGTCTCGCTGGCGGTCAACAATCTCGGCCTCGGTTGCCCCGGCGAAGGGTCGCCGCTGATTTACGCGCTCGACCGGACGACCGAGACCCGCACGATCGTCATTCCGCCGATCGTCGGCATTCCGGGTCAGTTCCTGACCATCGACATCGCGCTCGACGGCGGCGACGACGTCACGACCGCACAGGTCGACATCCTGTACGATACCGCGCTGCTCGCGGTCTCGATCACCGAACCGCCGTGCACCCTGCATCCGCGGCTGCTCGACGAGGGGTCGTTCGAGCCCGAGGTCCAGCTGCCGCAGGTGCCGATGAACCCGCCGGGAATCGGGCGGTTGCGCATCGCCGAAATCGACAAGATGCCGCCCCTCGATACGTACGGACCTGGCCCGGTGTGGCAGTGCCGGTTCCGCATCCAGCCAGGCGCCGCGCCGGGCAGTGCGCAGCTCGGCTTCGATCTCGATCGCCTCGAGATCGCCGATCCGGCGTTCAACGAGTTCAACGCCCAAGTCACCGGCGGCGCCATCGAGATTCAGCCGCGCCCCACCTGCGAGACGAACGAGATGTGCCCCGAAGGCACCGAGTGCAAGGGCAATGAGTGCCGTCCGATCATCGAGTGCGACGGTCCCATGGCCGGCCCGGGGCAGTGCCTCGACAATCGCCAGGCGTGCGTCAACGACCGGTGCGAGTGTGTCGGTGACTGCAACCTGGACGGACGCGTTCGTGCCAACGAGATCACGATCATGATCAACATCATCAACGGCGTGGCGCCGCTCGAGGCCTGCCCGGCGGCCGATTTCGCCGGTGACGGCCGCGTCCGCGCCAACGACGTCACGATCGCGATCAACAACATCAACCTCGGATGCCCGTGATGCGACGGGAGGGCATGCGACTCGAGGACCAAACCGGGGAGGAGACTGCCATGCTGGGATACATCTGGATGCGGGTTCGACGAGTGGTCTTCGGCGCGGCGGCGCTCGGTCTGCTGACCCTGACGCTGCCGGCGCAGGGCGGCGTGCAGCCCGAGCTATCGATCACCGGCGGTACCGGGGTGCCGGGCGGCACCGTTGCGGTCACGCTGGCGCTGGCCGACGACGTCGCCGATGAGGCGTTCAGCGCCGGCATCGATCTGGTGTTTCCGGAGGATCTGCTCGAATACCCGGGGCAGTTCGCGTCGGAACACTGCGCCCTCGCCGACCGACTGACGGACACGCACCAGCTCGCCGGTGGCCTGCGACCCTCCGGCGCCCTCAACCTCGAAGTGGCGCCGCTCATCCTTCCGGTGCTGCAGCCGCTCGGCGACGGTGAGCTGGTGAGCTGTGACTTCCGCATTCTGGAGGGCGTGCCGACCGGCACTGCCGCGCTGGAGATCGACGATCCGTTCCTCGGCGACGCCGAAGGCCTCGAAATTCCGGTGCGCACCCGCAACGGCGCGGTCGTGATCGTCGAGTCGCTGCCGACCGCCACGCCCACCGTGACGGCGACGCCGGAGGTGACTTCGACGCCGACGGTGACCGCCACGAGCGCGGCGACCGACACCGCGACGCCGACGGAGACGCCGTCCGAGGCGACGGCGACGGCGACGATCACCGGCACGCCGGCGGTCACCGCCACCGCGACGCCGACGGGAGATGGTGCGACGCCGACCGCCACGCAGACCGGCGTGTCGACGCCGACCCGCACGAGCGGAAGCCCGACGGCGACGCGGCGCCCGAGTGACGTGGACGACAGCTGTGCCGTCGTGCCGCCGGCACAGAGCTCGCGCGCCGGCAGCGCGGCGCTGCTGCTCTTCCCGGCCGCACTCCTGTGGCTGCGACGGCGTCGCAGCTGATCCGCACCACGCGAGCGTGATGAGACGGGGGACGCGCCCAGACGGGCCGTCCCCCGTTGTCGTTTCGGGGCGGCGCCAGTTCGTGCTGGCCTTGCAATCCCCTCGACGGTAAGGAACTCGATTCAAGGCGCGCGCGGCAGCGCGCTCGAACACGGGGGGCCCGAGGCGCATGGCAGATCTGGTGCAACTGTTCGAATCCCGCCAGGCGGTGGTCGGGATCCTCGGGCTGGGTTACGTCGGCCTGCCGCTGGCGTCGACCATCGCCGAAGCCGGGTTCGCGACACTCGGCTTCGACACGCGACTGGACAAGATCGAGTGGTTGCGTCGCCGCGATTCGTACATCCGTCACGTTCCGTCCGCCCGTCTGGAAGGCATTATTCGCGACGCGCGCCCGGCCGGCGGACAGGCAGGGTTCTTTCCGAGCGCGGACTACGCCGACCTGGCGCACTGCGATGGCATTCTCATCTGCGTGCCGACGCCGCTGACCGAGAACCGCGAGCCGGATCTATCGTATGTCGTCAGCACGACGGAGACGGTCGCGGCGCACTTGCGCCGCGGTCAGCTCGTCGTACTCGAGAGCACGACCTACCCGGGAACGACGGACGAGGTCGTGCGGCCGATTCTCGAGGGTAACGGACTGCGCGTCGGCCAGGATTTCCACCTCGCGTTCTCGCCCGAGCGCGAAGACCCGAACAATCCCGCGTTCACCACCCGCACGATTCCGAAGCTGGTCGGCGGCATCACGCCCGAGTGTGGACGCGTCGCCGCCGCACTCTACGGGGCGGTGATCGAACGCGTCGTGCCAGTGTCGAGCGCCGCGGTGGCAGAAGCCGCCAAACTGCTCGAGAACATCTATCGCAGCGTCAACATCGCCCTCGTCAATGAGCTCAAGGTGCTGTTCGAGCGCATGGGGCTCAACGTGTGGGAAGTGATCGAAGCCGCCGCCACCAAGCCCTTCGGCTTCACGCCGTTCTATCCCGGACCCGGCCTCGGCGGGCATTGCATCCCGATCGACCCGTTCTATCTCACCTGGCGGGCCCGCCAGTTCGAGATGTCGACACGCTTCATCGAGCTCGCCGGCGAAGTGAACCTGTCGATGCCGGCGTACGTCGTCGAGCGTCTGGCGGACGCCCTCAATGACCGTGGCCAGAGCCTCAACGGTGCCCGCATTCTGCTGCTCGGCGTCGCGTACAAGCGCGATCTGGACGACGACCGCGAGTCGCCCGCGTTCAAGCTGCTCGAGCTCCTGGCGCGCAAGCGCGCTCAGCTCAGCTACCATGATCCGTTCGTGCCAAACCTGCGCCCCGGCCGCCGGCACCACTTTCGCCTCAGCTCGGTGGAGCTGACCGCCGAAACGCTCGCCGCTGTCGACGCGGTGCTGATCGCCACCGATCACTCCACGATCGATTACGACCATGTCGTGCGCCACGCCCGCCTCGTGGTCGACGCGCGCAACGCGACCCGAAACGTCTCCCAGGGCCGCGACAAAATCGTCCTCGCCTGACGCCGGCCCGGCGCATAAACCGCCGTCACACGGGTTTTTCATTTGACGCCCCGGAGCAAACGTGCTCTAAGGGGCGCCGCGACGTGGGGAACAGCGTGGGGAGTGGCGAGCCACCTGTGCGCGGCAGCCTGTCTGCCGGCGTGCAGGAATCGTTGTGAATCAAGGAGATGATCGCGGCGGTCTGGCTTGCCTGCAATCTGATATTCCCTTGACAGTCGTTTTGAATTTTGAGTATGTACCGCGCCACTTCTGCCGACGCGCCGAAGACTGATGTCAGTGTGCGCGGCGTGCGGATGCGAGGGAGTGAGGAATGAGTTTCGGCCGACTGGAAAGGAGGAGGGCAATGCGAACGGAAAAGCGGAGTGCTTTTCTCTCAGGGCTCTGCGGGGTTGCGGTAGCGCTGGGGTTGATGGCCAGCACCGCGCACGCGGCCGTCACGACGGAGAGGGGAGCATCGATCCTGGCCTTCCCCAAGGTCCTCGCGAGCGAGGACGCCGACACGATCGTGCAGATCACGAACATCTCCAACAACATGGTGCATGCGCACTGCTTCTACGTGAACGCCGCGCCCGATCCCTTCGGCGCGCCGCAGTGGCAGATCACCGACTTCACCATCTGGCTGACGAAGCAGCAGCCGACCCACTGGCGCGTCGGCACGGGCCGTTTCGTCAATCCGACCGACAACAACCAGTGCATCGACGGCAACTCGTACTACCCGAGCATCGACTGTGCTGACGCCGGCATCGATCCCGGCGCCGTGCCGCCGGTGCCGCCGGGCTTCCAGGGCGAGCTCAAGTGCGTCGAGATCGACGTTGCCGGCAACCCGATCGGTGGCAACCACCTGAAGGGTGAGGCGACGCTGATCTACGAGGGCGGGGATGTGTCGAAGTACAACGCGGTCGGCATTCAGGGGACCGACCTCGCCGGCGAGACCGGCAACGAGCTGCTGCTCAACCAGCCGCTCGATGCGGATGACGCCGAGCCGGTGGGTCAGTACAACGCCTGCCCCAACGTCCTCCTCCTGAACCACCTCGCCGATGGTGTCACCGACCCGGTGCTCTACGCGAACGAGCTCGGCGGGACCTGCTCGGACAACGGCGCGCCGTGCTACTCGGATGCCGACTGCGAAGGCGTCTGCAACAACGCGCCGCAGATTCTCGACGCATCGCGGACGCTCTCGCTGCGCAGCGCCACGGTTACGGACCTCACCCTCGTGCCCTGCACGCAGGACTTCGAGAACGCCGTGCCCGAGACCGTGACGGTGCAGTTCCAGATCTTCAACGAGTTCGAGCAGGTGTTCTCGGCCAGTACCTCGGTCGAGTGCTGGGAGAACTTCTTCCTGTTCGAGGTCACCAGCCCGCTGAATCCCAACCTGTCGCCGTTCTCCTTCCAGACCCTCGGCACGGTCGCTGCGCACACCCGCATCACCCCGAACCTGGACGGCGGCGCCGTCATCGGCATCGCCGGCGTGACGCGCGCGGATGCCACGGGAACCGTGACGCGGACGGCGCTCAACATCCACATGGAGGGGGACCGCTTCTCCGCCAGTGGTGGTGAGATCGTCGACAGGGTCACGCTCCCGAACTTCCAGTGAGCGGGTGCGAGGAACAGGACGTGGTTGGGTTCTCCCTCACGGTTGAAAGGAGAAGGGCAATGCGTACGGTGATGCGGAATCGTTTTCTCTCAGGCGCGTGCGCGATTCTGGGAGGAATGGTCCTGGCGGCGGGAGCGGCGCAGGCCGACGTGACGTCGGATCGGCCGGCCGGGCTGATCGTCATCCCGAAGATTCTGTTCGACTCGGATGGCGCGCTCGGCGTGCTCACCGGCAGCGGGCTGCCGGTCGATACCGAGATCCAGATGACCAACGTGTCGGATCAGGACGTGAAGCTGCGCTGCTTCTACGTCAATGCGAACTCGCACTGCACGAACAATCCCTCCGCAGTGTGCAACGTGAACGCCGACTGCCAGCAGTTCGGACTTGGCGGCCTCTGCTTCGAAGGCTGGATCGAGACGGACTTCGAGATCACGTTGACGCCCCGTCAGCCGCTGATCTGGCGCGTCAGCGAGGGTCTGTTCTCGCTGCCGCTGGCGACCCAGGGGCAGCTCGGCAGCATTCCGGGTGCCGCGGAGGATCCGTTCCAGGGCGAGCTCAAGTGCGTCCAGGTCGGCCCGGATGACGCGCCGGTCGACCGCAACGACATCAAGGCCGAAGTGACGATCGTCACCTATGACGACGGCTTCATCGACGCGCGCGCGTATAACGCGATCGGCATCCAGGCCATCGAGGGCGCGAACGACGGCGACAATACCCTGATCCTCGGTGGCGAGGATCCGGAGTACAACGGCTGCCCGAACGTCCTCATCCTCAATCACTTCTTCGAGGACGCCATCGAGCCGGTCAGCGAGACGTACCTGAAGACGCACCTCACCCTGGTGCCCTGCTCGCAGAACTTCCTGCTGCAGGATGTCGCACTGTTCAACACCACCGTGCAGTTCCTCGTGTTCAACGAGTTCGAACAGCGCTTCTCGGCGAGCCGCCCGATCCGGTGCTTCAAGGAGTTCGAACTCTGTTCGCTCGGAACCGGCGTTGATCGCGCCATCGCGGACAGCAATCCCGCGTCGAACGGCTGCCAGCGCTCGGTGTTCAGCGCCTTCGTCTCCGGTACGCTCACCGGTCAGACCCGCATCCGCGGCGTCGATGACGGGGCATCGGAGCACGGCAACGGTCTGCTGGGCGTGGCGGAGGAGTTCTACCGCACGAGCCTCGGGGACCTGACCTCGGTCCAGGCGACGGCAGCGTTCAACCTGCACCAGGCGGGTGAGCGCTCGACGCCGGACTTCATCACGATGCCCTGAGCATCGCGCCGAACCGTAACACGAGAGCCGGGAGGGCAACCTCCCGGCTCTTTTTTTTGTCGCGTGTACGCCGGGCGCGGCGCCGCGTCGCTCGCCGGCGGGGCGGTCCCGACCGGCATGTGCGGATGCACACCAGTGCGGCGCCGTTGCCTTGCCGCTCCAGACCCATTGGGATAGGACTGCCCTTCTCCCTAAGCCCGCTTTGGATTCGGAGAGCTGAGACATGAGTACGCTTATCTTCAGCGTCCTGTTGATCATCGCCCTGGGATTCCTGGGCCGCACGCTTTACCGGCGCTTCATGGTCCTCACCAAGGTCGTGCCGTTGGCGCGTTTCGACCGCATCCCCGAGCGCGTCCGCGCCGTCGTGGAGTACGTCCTCGGCCAGAAGAAGTTTGTCGTCGGTGAACAGCCGCTCAAGGGAGACCGCGCAGCCGGCTGGATGCACTTCTTCATTTTTTGGGGTTTTACGATCCTCGGGGTCCAGGTGGTCCACATGTTCGCCCGCGGATTCTTCCCCGGGTTCACCCTGCCCGGACTCTCCGTCAATCTGCTCGGCGGTCCGTACCTGCTGCTGAAGGATATCATCCAGCTCGTCGTGCTGGGGGCCGTCAGCATGGCGCTCTTCCGCTGGCTGGTCTCACACCCGCCACGGCTCTACGGGTTTGCGCCCGCCGAGGACCGGCTACGCGGGCAGTCGCACGGCGAGGCAGTGCTGATCCTCTGTTTCATCGGCACCATCATGATCAGCGGATTTCTCTACGACGGCGGGCATCTCTATGCCGGGGCGGTAACCCCGGAGATCGAAAGCGAACGGGCGTGGCAGCCGCTCAGCGCCCTGGTCGGGCTGACCCTCGCCGGAATCGGCGGTGCCGGCCTGGCGGGATTCATGAGCGATGCCGGCTGGTGGCTGCACAACTGCGTGATCCTCGTCTTCATGAACCTGCTGCCCGTCTCGAAGCACTTCCACATCATCACGTCGGTCCCGAACGTCTTCTTCAAGAAACTCGAGCCGGTGGGACAGCTCAGCAAGCAGGATCTCGAGAACGCGACGACCTTCGGCACCTCGTACATCAACCAGTTCAACTGGAAGCAGGTGCTCGACATGTATTCGTGCACCGAGTGCGGCCGCTGTTCCTCGCACTGCCCGGCGACGATGAGCGGCAAGCAGCTCGCCCCGCGGCAGCTGATGCTCAATCTGCGCGACTACCTGTACGCCCATGAAGGGGAGGTGCTCGCCGCGCAGACGAACGGCGCGGCGAACGGTGACGGAACGCCGGTCACCGTCGGCGAGAACATCGTCGGTGAGCAGCTGATCCACGACGAGGTGCTGTGGGCATGCACGACCTGCCGGGCCTGCGAGGAAGCCTGTCCGGTGCTGATCGAGTACGTCGACAAGATCGTCGACATGCGCCGACACCTCGTGCAGGAGGAGTCGCGGTTCCCGAGCGAGCTGACGCGCACGTTCAAGGCGATGGAGACGCAGGGTAATCCGTGGGGTATCGACGCGAGCTCGCGCGCCGACTGGGCGGAAGGGCTCGAGATCCCGACGATCGCCGAGAAGCCCGATGCCGAGTATCTGTACTTCGTCGGTTGCGCCGGCTCGTTCGACGACCGTCACAAGCGTACGACGCAGGCGCTCGCGAAGGTGCTCAAGGCCGCGAACGTCGATTTCGCGATTCTCGGCGTCGAGGAGCCGTGCAACGGCGAAACCGCACGCCGCATCGGCAACGAGTATCTCTTCCAGACCATGGCGCAGATGGCGGTCGAGGTGCTGAACGGCTACGAGGTGCGCAAGATCATCACCAACTGCCCGCACTGCTTCAACACGTTCCGGAACGACTATCCGCAGTTCGGCGGCAACTTCGAGGTGATCCACGCGACCGAGCTCGTCGACCGCCTGATCGCCGAGGGCCGGCTGGAGCTCAATGGCGCCGGCCAGCCGCGCGCCATCACGTACCACGACTCCTGTTACCTCGGCCGCTACAACGGCGTGTTCGAGTCGCCGCGCAGCATCCTCGCGAAGATCCCCGGCGTCGAGCTGCGCGAGATGGAACGCAGCCGCCGTTTCGGCATGTGCTGCGGCGCCGGCGGCGGCCGCATGTGGATGGAAGAGGAGCCGACGCAGCGGGTGAACGTGCGGCGCGTCGAGCAGGCGCTGGAGACGAACCCGGATGCCGTGGCCGTCGCCTGCCCGTTCTGCATGACGATGGTCGACGATGGCCTGAAGTCCAAGGGTCTGGAAGAGAAGGTTCCGGCACTCGATGTGATGGAGATCGTTGCCGGATCGCTGAAGAGCTGAGGCGCTTACCCTCCCGGATCGCGAGCGAGGCCGCGAACTCGAGCGGACATCGGGTCGACGGCTCGGAAGGTCCGCAAAGACAGACGGGGCGGTTGCCATCGGCAACCGCCCCGTTCGTCGTTCGTGACCCGGCGCCGCGCGCCGGGTCGTGGAGCTGTCAGTGCTTGAGCTTCTCGATTTCGGCCTTCATTTCCGGCACGGCCTTGAACAGGTCGGCGACCAGGCCGTAATCGGCGACCTGGAAGATCGGCGCCTCCTCGTCCTTGTTGATGGCGACGATCACCT
>CBFGUK010000070.1:0-21068 GCA_965651925.1 uncultured bacterium
GGTGCCGCGCCGCCATCCGCTCGCCGACGTCAACGGCGCCCTCAACGCCATCGCGGTGCACGGCGACGCCCTCGGGCCGAGCATGTACGTCGGCGCCGGTGCCGGCATGATGCCGACGGCGACCGCCGTGATCGCCGATCTGATGGACGCGGCGCGCAATCGCGTGCACGGCTGCCGCAGCCGCGTGGCGCCGCTCGGCTATCCGCTGCGCAGCCAGGTGCGGGCGCGCGCCGCCTCGCCGGACGACCTGCATGGCGAGTACTACCTGCGCTTCATGGTCGTCGACCGCCCCGGCGTGCTGGCCCGCATCGCCGGCCTGCTCGGCACCGAGAAGATCTCGATTGCCTCGGTGATCCAGCGCGAGCGCGAGCATGGCCGCGTGGTGCCGGTGGTGATCCGCACGCACGACGCCGCCGAGCGCGCCGTTCGGCGGGCCGTCCGCGCCATCGACCGGCTCGCCGTGGTGCGCGGCAGCTCGACGGTCATTCGCATCGAGGAGAGCCTCGCCTGACCGGCGCCGGCACCCCGGTGCGGCCGGGCCGGACGACCGGTTCCGGGCGCGCGCCGCGGTCGCCTCGGGGCGGCAGGCCAATGTAGGATTTCCCCGTCCGCCGCACTATACTCGCCCGCGAAGTTCGGTCGGCAACCAACCGGAGCACGGGAGTACGGAGCAACATGGATCGGAATCTCGCTCTCGAAGCGGTACGCGTGACGGAAGCGGCGGCGCTCGCTTCCGCGCGCCTGATGGGCCGCGGCGACATCGACGCCACGGACCGCGCGGGCGCCGAGGCGATGCTGCGGACGTTCCGCTCCATCGCCATCAACGGCGTCATCGTCATCGGCGACGGTGAGGACAGCGACACCGGCCTGCTGCCGATCGGGGCGCGGGTCGGCAACGGCACCGGGCCGGAGCTCGACGTCGCGCTCGACCCGCTCGAGGGTGCGGCGATCTGCGCGACCGGCGGCTACAACGCGCTGTCGATCAT
This sequence comes from uncultured bacterium, assembly GCA_965651925.1. Classification (GTDB taxonomy): domain Bacteria; phylum Desulfobacterota; class Binatia; order HRBIN30; family CADEER01; genus CBFGUK01. Next base: position 987 of record CBFGUK010000070.1, read on the forward strand.
CGCCATCGCCGAGCGCGGCGGGTTCCTGCGCTGTCCGGACATGTACATGCAGAAGATCGCCGTCGGGCCGGAGGCGCGCGGCCTGGTGAAGCTCGATCGCAGCCCGACCGACAACCTCCGCGTCATGGCCGAGGCGCGCGGCGTCTATGTCGCCGACCTGACCGTCGCGATCCTCGACCGCCCGCGGCACGAGAAGATCATCGAGGAGGTCCGCCGCGCCGGCGCGCGCGTCCGCCTGCTGCGCGACGGTGACGTCGCGGCCGCCATGGCGACGACCAACCCGGAGTCCGGCATCGACATGCTGATCGGCACCGGCGGGGCCCGCCAGGGCATCCTGACCGCCGCGGCACTGCGCTGCGCGGCGGGCGACATGCAGGCACGCCTGCAGCCGCGCAACGGCGAGGACGCCGAACGCGCCCGCGACATGGGCATCCGCGACCTCGACAAGATCTACGATATCGAGGAGATGGCCTCGGGCAGCGTGATGTTCGCCGGTACCGGCGTGACCAACGGCGACTACCTCGACGGCGTGCGCTTCTTCCGCGGTGGCGCGGCGACGAACTCGGTGGTGATGCGCTCGCGCACGCACACCGTGCGCTTCCTGCGCTCGGTGCACCGCTTCGATCTCAAGCCCGACTACTGAGGACGACGGCGGGCAGGGCGCGATGTGGGAGACCTGTTACAGCACCGGCAGCGAGGTCCAGGCGTATCTCGTCAAGGGCTATCTCGAGCAGTTCGGCGTGCCGTGCGTCATCGAGGGCGGACGCGGCAGCGTGAAGCCGCTCGGGCTCGGCGAGATCCGCCTGCTGGTTGCCGTCGAGTGGCTGCACATCGCCCAAGGTCTCATCCGCGGCCGCGAGGGAGCGCGCAGTGCGCCGGCGGCACGGCGCCACCGGCGCGTACGTGCCCTGCGCAGGGAGCAGTGACGACATGAACCAACGCACACCGGGTTTCGACAAGGCGCGGCCCGCGCGCGAGGAGCGTCCGCCGCGCTACAGCACGGTGTCCGACATGGAGATCGAGCCGATCTACACGCCCGATCACCTCAACGGCTGGCGCTACGACACGCACCTCGGCGATCCCGGCGAGTATCCGTTCACGCGCGGCGCGTATCCGACGATGTACCGCGGCAAGCTGTGGACGATGCGCCAGTTCGCCGGCTTCGGGACGCCGGAGGACACCAACGCGCGCTTCCGCTTCCTGCTCGATCAGGGGCAGACCGGCCTGTCGACCGCCTTCGACATGCCGACGCTCATGGGTTACGACGCCGACCACCCGCGCGCGCTCGGCGAGGTCGGCCGCGAGGGTGTTTCGGTGAGCAGCCTCGCCGACATGGAAGCGCTGTTCGCCGGCATCCCGCTTGATCAGGTGACGACGTCGATGACCGTCAACTGCTCGGCGAGCATCATCCTGGCGATGTACTTCGCGATGGCCGAGCGCCGCGGCATTCCGCTGCACGCGCTCGGCGGCACCATCCAGAACGACATGCTGAAGGAGTTCATCGCGCAGAAGGAATGGATCAGCCCGCCCGAGCCGTCGGTGCGGGTGATCGTCGACATGATCGAGTTCTGCGCGGCGCACGCGCCAAAGTGGCACCCGGTGTCGATCAGCGGCTACCACATCCGTGAAGCGGGCTCGACCGCCGTGCAGGAGCTCGCGTTCACGCTCGCCGACGGCATCGGCTATGTGCAGGCGGCGGTGGCGCGCGGCCTCGACGTCGACCGCTTCGCGCCGCGGCTATCGTTCTTCTTCAACGTGCACAACGACTTCCTCGAGGAGGTCGCCAAGTTCCGTGCCGCGCGCCGCATGTGGGCACGCATCATGCGCGAGCGCTTCGGGGCGAAGAACCCGCGCTCGTGGCTGCTGCGCACACACGCGCAGACGGCCGGCTGCTCGCTGACCGCGCAGCAGCCGATCAACAACGTCGTGCGCGTCGCGCTGCAGGCGCTCGCGGCGGTGCTCGGCGGCACGAACTCGCTGCACACGAATTCGATGGACGAGACGCTCGCGCTGCCGACCGAGGCCGCGGTCCTCACCGCGCTGCGCACGCAGCAGATCATCGCCGAGGAAACCGGGGTCATCAACACCGCCGATCCGCTCGGCGGCAGCTACGCGATCGAGGCGCTCACCGACCGGCTCGAGCGCGAGGCGTTCGCATACATCGACCGCATCGACGCGATGGGCGGCATCATCCGCGCCATCGAGCTCGGCTTCCCGCAGCAGGAGATCGCCGATGCGTCCTACCACTACCAGCGCCAGCTCGATCGCGGCGAGAAGGTGGTCGTCGGGGTCAACAAGTACCAGAGCGACGACGGCCACACGCTCGAAGTGCTGCGCGTCGACAACACCGTCGAGGCGACGCAGGTCGCGCGCGTCCGCGCCCGCAAGGCGGCGCGGGACGCGGCCGCCGTGCGCGACGCGATCGGGGCCGTGCGACAGGCGGCGCGCACGCAGGCGAATCTCATGCCGCCGATCATCGCGGCGGTGAAGGCCGAGGTGACCGTCGGCGAGATCTCCGACGTGTTCCGCGAGGTGTTCGGCGTCTACCGCGACCCGGCGTGGATCTGACCGTGAGCGATCGCCGCCTGCGCATTCTCATCGCCAAGCCCGGCCTCGACGGGCACGACCGCGGCGCGAAGATCATCGCCCGGGCGCTGCGCGACGCCGGCTTCGAGGTGATCTACACCGGCCTGCACCAGACGCCGGAGATGATCGTCGAAGCGGCGCTGCAGGAGGACGTCGACGCCATCGGTCTCAGCATCCTCTCCGGCGCCCACATGACCCTCTTCCCGGCGGTGATGGCGCTGCTCGCCGAGCGCGGCGCCGGCGATCTGCCGATCTTCGGCGGCGGCATCATCCCGCCCGAGGACATTGCGGCGCTCAAGGCCCAGGGGGTGGTCGAGGTGTTCACGCCCGGCGCGAGCACCGAGGACATCATCACCTGGGCGCGGGAACATCTCCGACCGCACGATTGAGGCGGTGACCAGTTGCCGGTGACCGCCGATGACTGACGTGTCCGCCTGTGTGAGGCTCGCGTCACGACCCCAGCCATCATCTGCGGATGCCCGGTCTCGCGCTGGCGCGTAACGCGCGCTAAGCCTGCGGCATCATGGAGCGCCGCCCCGCGATCATTGTCGGCTCGGGACCGGCGGGTACCGCTACGGCGATTGCGCTGCACCGGCGCGATCCCGTGCTCGCGCGCGACGTGCTGCTCCTCGACAAGGCGCGCCATCCGCGTCCGAAGGTCTGCGCTGGCGGACTGATTCCGGCGGGGCGCGAGTGGCTGGCCCGGCACGACATCCCGTTCGCCGTGCCACACGTCACGGTCAACGACGCCGCGGTGACCACTCCGACACGCACCGTGGCGCATGCCGACCGCGCGCTCTGTCACGTCATCCGCCGCGACGAGCTCGATGCGGCACTCGCCGCGGCGGCGCGGGCGCGCGGCATCGAGCTGCACGAGGAGGAGCCGGTACGGGCGCTCGAGCGGGACGGGCAGGGCGTCCGCCTGACCACGGCGCGGGCGACGTACCACGCGCCGCTGGTGATCGGCGCCGACGGAGCCGGCAGCCTCGTGCGACGCCAACTCGTCGACCCGGCACGCACCCGGATCGCCCGCGCGGTGATGGCCGATGTACCGGCCGCGGGGACGCGCTGGGACGGCTTTGCCGGCCCGCGCTACGATTTCGATTTCCGCATGCTGCGCCAGGGGCTGCCGGGGTACGCCTGGGTGTTCCCGTGCCTGATCGGCGGCGTGCCGCACGTCAACGTCGGTGTCTACGCGCTCACGCCGGTCGGCGCCGCGCTCGATGCGGTGTTCGACCAGCTGCTCGACGAGCTCGGCGGCCCACCGGTGCGGCGCGTCGCGTTCCCGATCCACTGGTATCGTCCCGGAGCCCGGCTCGCCGCCGATCACGCCTGGCTGGTCGGGGACGCGGCCGGGGTCGACCCGCTGATGGGCGAGGGCATCTCGCTCGCCCTCGAGTACGGCGAGCTCGCCGCCGAGACGATCGTCGCCGCGGTGCGCCGCCGCGCCTATGCCGGCGAGGACTACCAGCGTGCCGTCGAGACCTCCTGGCTCGGTCGCAAGCTGCGCCGACTGCATCTCGCGACGCGGCTGTTCTACGGCCCGACGTGGCGCGTCTGGTTTGCACTCGCCGAGCACAGTCGCCGCGTGCGCGGCCTCGGCCTGCGCTGGTACAACGGAGTCGATGGATGGGATCGGCGCAGCCTCTGGGACGCCGCCGGCGCGCTGCTGACCAACCGCATCGGCGTGTGAAGCGGGCGCGCCGCCGCGCCCCGGCACGCCGCCCGAGGCCGCGCCAGCGGCCGCGACGGCGGCGCGCACTCGTGCTCGCGCTGCTCGCCTCCGCCGCGCTGAGCGCCCTGGCGATCGCCGCGCTCGTGCGTATCGCCCGGCCGCCGGCGCCCGAACCGTTCCGCTTTCCGACACCGGCCGCACCGGCGGTCGGCGCCGCGGACGGCGTGCCGTCGTGATGACGCGCCGGGTCCGCGACGATCTCGACCGCGAGCTGCTGTTCGACGCGCCGCCGCGGCGGATCGTCAGCCTGGTGCCGAGCGTCACCGAGCTGGTCTGCGATCTCGGCGCCGGCGACCGGCTGATCGCCGTGACCCGCTTCTGCACCGAACCGGCGGCACTTCTCGCCGCTCTGCCGCGGATCGGCGGCACGAAGACGCCGGCGGTCGACGACATCATCGCGCTGCAGCCCGATCTCGTCCTGCTCAACGCCGAGGAGAACCAGCGCGCGGACGGGCAGCGGCTGATCGATGCCGGCCTGGCCGTCTTCGTCAGCTTCCCACGCACGGTCGCGGCGGCGGCGGAGAGCGTGGGTCGCCTCGGCGCCGCGCTCGCCTGCGAACCCGCGGCGCGCCTCGTCGCCGAGGCGATCGCCGCCGCGCTGGGCGCGGCCGCGACAGCGACGCCCGCCGCGCCGGTGCGCGTCTTCTGCCCGATCTGGCGCCGTCCGTTCATGTCGTTCAACCACGACACGTACTGCCACGATCTGCTCGTATCGGCCGGCGGTGCCAACGTTTGCGCCGCCGACGCGGCGCGCTACCCCGTGGTCGAGCTCGACGTGATCGCCGCCGCCGACCCGGAGGTCATTCTCCTGCCTGATGAGCCGTACCCGTTCGCCGAACGCCACCTGCCGTCCCTGGAACCGCTGCGCGGTACCAGCGCCTGGCGAAGCGGGCGGATCCATTTCGTCGACGGCAAGGCGCTCTCCTGGTACGGCCGCCGCACGGCGGATGCCGTGCGCCGCTTCCGCGCGCTGCTGCACTCCCGGAGCGGATGCTGATCGGCCGCGCGCCACTGCAAGACCATGATGCAGTTGCGAGGCGCCAGGCGGCTCCGGCTTCCGCCGCCGCCGGGAGCACGGCGAGGGCATGTCCATTGCTCAGTCGGAAAAACGACGAGCAGGGGCCGCACGACTGGGGCGTCGGAGCGCGGCGCGGCACAGGAATGGGGAAGGGGGCGCGGGGCGGCGCGTCCGGGTGCTGGATGGTGGAAGAGACAATCGTCGGGTTACATCCCGTCATGCGGGCGCTGCGCGTCGCGCTCGCGGCGCTGGCGCGCACGACGCGGGCGGTGGCGATCAGCGGCGAGTCCGGGACGGGCAAGGACCTGTGTGCGCGCACGCTGCACGAGCTCGGCGGCGGTGAGATGCTGCTGCGCATCGATTGCGGTGACGCCCCCGACGTACTCGAACAGCGCCTTGTCCGGTGGGCGGCCGACGTCGACCGGCGTCGCGTGACGCTGCTGCTCGACGGCTTGCCGGCGCTGCCGCTCGATCTGCAGGGGCAGCTCAGCGCCTGGCTGGCGCAGCGCGGACCCCGGCAGGGCCGCGTCGTGATCACGCTGCAGGACCCCCTGCCGGTGGCCCGACACAGCGGACGACTCTCCGCCGCGCTGTGGCGTCAGCTCGCACCGGTCGAGTTGCCGATTCCGCCGCTGCGCGACCGGCGCGCCGACATCCCGGTGCTCGCCGAGCACTTCCTTGCCTGCTACAGCGCGCGCCACGAGCGGCAGCCGTGCGGTATCGAGGCGCCGGCGGTCGTGCGTCTGTGGAGCTACGACTGGCCAGGCAACGTCCGTGAGCTCGAGAACGCGATCGAACGCGCCGTCGTGCTGTGTCGGAGCGGCATGGTCCGGCCAGCCGACCTGCCGCCCCACATGACCGGCGGATCGCCGGTGCCGCCCGCCCGCTCGCCGCGCCCGGTCGGGCCGCAGCTGACGTCCCAGACGCTGCGTGCGCAGCTCTAGCGGGCGACCCGAACGGTCCTGCGCGGCCGCCCGGTCCTCAGGCGGTTGCGGTCAGGTGCCGAAGCACCATCTGCACGAGGGCGAGCACGATCGCGCCGAGCAGCGCGACCCAGAAGCCCGATACGGTGAAGCCGCTGACCAGATTCGAGGCGAGCAGCAGCATGAGCGCATTCACCACGAACAGGAAGAGCCCGAACGTGAGGATGGTCAGCGGGAACGTCAGGATCTTCAGCACCAGGCCGACGGTGGCATTGAGCAGGCCGATGATCAGTGACGCGATCAGGGCGGTGCCGAAGCTGCGCACCTGAAAGCCGGGGACCACGTGAGCGACGATCAGCAGGCTGATCGCGCTGACGAACCAGTTCAGCAGCAGGTACAGCATCGGTGCTCACCTCCGTCGTGATGTCGGCGCCAGCTTCCCCGGATCAGTGATCGCCAGGCGCGACTCGGTTCGCGCGCGCGGCGCACCCTAGCTGCGGCGCCATCGGCCTCGCAAGCGCGGGTGCGAGCCCGCAACACGCCAGGCGCCCAGGCCACCGGTGCGCCGCGCGATGGCCGATCTGGGCAGCGAAGTACCTTGCGACAGGCGGGCTCGCCCGGCGCGGACTGATGACAGCGAAGAGCCAACTGGTCTACGGTCCTGCCGGAGGATCAGCCGATGGGCACGCTCGACCGGGACCTCGACCCCGCCACGCTCGACGTCGCCACGCCCGAGCATTATGAGCGTCGCGGCTACCCGCACGCAGAGTGGGCCTGGATGCGTCGCCACGATCCGGTGTTCCGCTACGAGCGAGCGAACGTCGAGCCATTCTGGGCGATCACCAAACACGCCGACATCATCGCCATCGGCAAGCAGCCGCACCGCTTCCTCAACGCACCGCGACTGGCCGTCTTCACCAACGATGTGCCCCCACCGCCCGAGGGCTCGGCGCGCCATCTGCTCAACATGGACCCGCCCGACCACGCCCGCTACCGGCGCGTGGCCAGCGGCTGGTTCACGCCGCGCGCCGTCCGGGCGATGGACGACAAGGTCGCGCGCATCACCCGCGAGGTGCTCGATGCGGCGGCCGGGAAGGAGACTGGCGATTTCGTCCGCGATGTCTCGGCACCGATCACCATCGCTGTCATCGCCGAGATGCTCGGCGTGCCGCGCAGCGACTGGGAGCTGCTGTTCCGCTGGACCAACGAGATCATCGCGCCGCAGGATCCGGAGTTCCAGCGCGGCTCGGCGGAGCAGACGCTGGAGCAGGCGCGCGTCGAGCTGTTCACCTACTTCAACGACCTCGTCGGCGAGCGCCGCGCGCGGCCGACCGACGACATCGTCAGCGTCGTCGCCAACGCCACGCTCGACGGCGCGCCGCTGCCGCCGGTCGAGCTGCTGTCCTACTATTTCCTCCTCGTCGTCGCCGGCAACGAGACGACCCGCAACGCCATGACGGGCGGCCTGCTCGCACTGCTGGAGTACCCCGACCAGTGGGCCAAACTGCGTCGCGATCCCGGCCTGCTCGACAGCACCGTCGAGGAGGCCGTCCGCTGGGTCACGCCGGTGATCCAGTTCGCACGCACCGCCACCGAGGATTACCCGCTGCGCGGCAAGACCATCCGCGCCGGCGACTCGGTGTGCCTGTTCTATCCGTCCGGCAACCGCGACGAGGAGGTGTTCGCCGATCCGTTCGCCTTCCGCGTCGACCGCCAGCCCAATCCGCACATCGCCTTCGGCATGGGCGAGCACGTCTGCCTCGGCGCGCACCTGGCGCGACTCGAGCTGCGCCACGCCTTCGTCCAGCTGCGTGAGCGCCTCCAGGAATGCGAGCTCGCCGGCGACGTGGCGCGCGTGCGCTCGAGCTTCGTCGGCGGCATCAAGCGTGCCCCGATGCGCTGGCGCATCCGCCCCGCCGCCTGACGGCTCCCGCGGCGTGGCGGTGCCGCGACGCGTCTCGGGGGGAGGGGCGTCGCGCTGCTACACACGCCGCGTCTGCGCGACGCGGCGGCGCCGTCGGACGCAGCCCGACACGCTCAGCAGGTCTCCGTCGGTCCGGCTTCGCCGTCTCCCGCCGGACCGGTGCACGCCCCGCGGCTCGGCGCGGGGCGATCGAAGCGCGACACCGTCGTCACGGCCTGTTTCGCAAGTGCCCCCGGCGCGATTCGAACGCACGGCCCCAGGATTAGGAATCCTGTGCTCTATCCACCTGAGCTACGGGGGCGGATTGGCTGTCTGGCCCTTAGCCGATCCGCCCTGCTGCCGTCTAGGGAAGGGTGGTGCCGCCGGTGGCCGGCGGCGTCCCGATCGCGGGCGATGCGTTCGCGCGGCTCAGGGGTAGACGAGCGCGGAGCTCTTCACACGACACGGGAGGCTCTGCGAGAGCTGCGTGTCGCCGAGGCGGATGGCGAGGTTCATCAGCGGGTCGAGGCCGTTCATGCCGCTGAGGTGCGACGCCTTGATCTTCAGCGTATAGAGCGCCTGGCTCGCATTGCCCTTGGCGGTGACGCGCACCGAGCCGATCGACGGCACGGTGGTGCGCATGGTGCCGAGCATCCTGCTGCCGCTCTGCGTCAGGGTGCCGGCGGTCGCCGATGCCGAGAGCACCATGCCCGAGGCCGAGGTCAGCTCGATCTCGAGATCGTCGCTGGCGGGATCGAACGCCGTGCCCTCGGGGAGGGCGAACTGCGCGGTGACCGACAGCGACTTCGGCTTCGCGGTCGCGCGGGTGACGAGCAGGCCGGTGCCCGGCGTGAAGAGGACGGTCACGTTGCGCGTGCGGCTGACGTTGTGGCTCGCATCGTACGCATACGCGCGCAGCTTGTGCTTGCCCGGCGCGAGCGCCGCGGCATCGACGACGAACGAGTAGGGCGGAGAGGTCGCGGTCGCGTACCAGCGGTTGTCGATGAACAGCTCGACGCGCGCGATCGCGACGTCGTCGGTGGCCAGCACGTCGACCGGCACCATGCCCCACGCGAGACTGTTGCGCGTCGGGCTGAGGATCGCCACGGTCGGCGACGCCGCGTCGACGCGCGGGGCACCCGACTGTCCCGGCACGAGCGCGGCGTAGGCGTCGGCGCGGCCCCAGCCGAAGTACGGGTCCCAGCCGGTGATGCCGAGGTCGACGCTGCCGTTCTCGACGCGCGCGATCGCCTCGGCGCGCGTCATCGTCGGGTTGGCGGACAGGAGCAACGCGAAGATGCCCGAGCCGAACGCGGCCGCCGGCGACGTGCCGGTCGAGCCGGTGTAGGAGCCGTTGAGGGTCGTGGTGACGACGTCGACTCCCGGCGCGGCGAAGCTGATCCACGCACCGGTATTCGAGAAGGCCGGGTGCGAGTCGGCATCGTTGACGGCGGCGACCGCCACCGCGCCCGGCGCCGCGGCCGGATAGAAGGGCAGGTCGGTACCGTGATTGCCCGAGGCGGCGACGAGCACGACGTCGTTTGCGACGGCATAGTCGACCGCCGCCTGCAGGATGCTCGAGGCGCCGCCACCGGCGAGGCTGAGATTGACGACGCGCGCCCCCTGATCGACGGCGTACACGATGGCGTCGGCCACGGCGCTGTACGGTCCGTAGCCCTGTCCATCGAGCGCCTTGACCGGCAGGATCATCGCATCCGGCGCCACGCCGGCGATGCCTTCGCCATTGTTGCGCGCCGCGGCGATGATGCCGGTCATCCGCGTGCCGTGACCGTGATCGTCGCGCGGATCGGCATCATCGTTGAGGAAGTCGTAGCCGGGGAGGATCCGGCCCTGCAGATCGGGGTGGGTCGGCTCGACGCCGGTATCGACCACCGCCACGGTCACGCCGGCGCCGGTCGACAGCGTCCACGCGAGCGGCGCGCCGGTGCGCGGCAGACCCCACTGGGCGTTCACGTAGGGATCCGTCTCGGCGATGTGTGCGACGTGATCGCGTTCGACACTCGAGAACAGTCCCGAGCGGCGCAGCGTCAGCTCGATGCCGGCGAGCTGGCGCTCGTCGGCCTCGATCACCGTCGCACCGACGCCGGGCAGCGTCCGCAACCGCCGTGCGCCAACCTGGCGCAGGGCCGCCTGCAGCCGATCGGCCCGCAGGCCGGCGCGTTCACGTACGACCAGCCGGCCCGGTACGCGGTCGCGCGGCGCCGCCACCGCCGCAATCGGCGTCAGCCACCCGCCGACCACCACGCCCATCACCAGCATCCCCCCGATCGCCCGGATCCCTCGCGTCATCACGCCGCGGGCGTTTGGCAATCGCCATGCCACGCGCCACGTGATCCTTCGTGCGGAGCGGCCAGCCGTCAGCGACGGTGCGAGCGTCGACGGGCGGGCGGCCGCCGTCCGATTCCTGACGATCCTGACGACCGATGCTCCGAACGCGCCACGGCGATCGCATGACGGACGTCGGGGCAGGTGATCAGTCCTGCCGCGGTCAGTCGTTTCGCGCGGAGTCGGCGATCCCGCCACGGCGGCGGCGCACCCAGGCGCGCCGCCGCCCGAGCGTTTGCGCCGGGACGTGAGGGTGCTAGAGCGCCCGCATGCTGACCCGGCACGAGTTCGCGGAGCTCGAGGACCGCCTGCTCGCACCGTATGCGATGCGCAGCGCCGTGAGTCAGGGGCGGGTGCACGCCGAATCCGAACACCCGCTGCGCATGGCGTTTCAGCGCGACCGCGACCGCATCATTCACAGCACCGCGTTCCGCCGCCTGGAGTACAAGACCCAGGTGTTCGTCAACCACGAGGGCGACTACTACCGCACGCGCCTGACGCACACGATGGAAGCCGCCCAGATCACGCGCACGATTGCCCGGTCGCTGCGCCTCAATGCCGATCTCGCCGAGGCGGTGGCACTGGCACACGACCTCGGGCACACGCCGTTCGGCCATGCCGGGGAACGGGTGCTCGATGAGCTCATGGCGCCGCATGGCGGCTTCGAGCACAACGCGCAGAGCCTGCGCATCGTCGACGTGCTCGAGGAACGCTATCCGGACTTCCGCGGGCTGAATCTCACCTGGGAAGTGCGCGAGGGCATCGTCAAGCACACACCGCCGTACGACAAGCCGCTTGCCGCCGCCTTTGCGTCCGGACGCGCGCCGGCACTCGAGGCGCAACTCGTCGATTACACGGACGAGATCGCCTACAATAGCCACGACATCGACGACGGGCTGAAGTCCGGTCTGCTGAGTTTCGAGCAGCTCGAGCAGGTGCGGCTGTGGCGCGACGCGTACCGCACCGTGCGCACCGCCTCGCCGCATGCCAGCCAGCGCATCTGGCGCTATCAGGCCATCCGGCTGATCATCGACCGCCTGGTCACCGACCTGACCGAAACGATCGAGGCGCGGATCGCCGCAGCCGGCATCGCCACGGCGGAGGACGTCCGGGCCCATGGGGCGCCACTGATCGGCCACAGCCCGGAGATCGAGGCACAGCGGCTCGAGCTGAAGACCTTCCTGATGGACAATCTGTATCGCCACTACCGCGTCATCCGCGTGTTCGAAAAGGCCAAGCGGGTGATGCGCGAGCTCTTCGAGGCGTACATGGCCGAGCCGCGGCAGCTGCCGCCGCACATTCTCGAGCGCACTGCGCGCGGTGATGCGCTGCCGCGCGTCATCGCCGACTACATCGCCGGCATGACCGACCGCTTTGCACTCGAGGAACATCGCAAGCTGTTCGATCCGCGCGAAAAGGGGTGAGCGGGACCGCCCGGGGGCGGGCGCAACCTCGAGGTCGATGCCGGTACCCGTGCACTCCAGCTCGCGCACCATAAGGCATCTTATCGGACATTATGCCGCGGGGCTTCCCCAGACCGGACGTGGCGCGGTGCCGACAGGCCGTCGGCCGGGCCGCAGGATCTCCGGCAAACCGGGGCGCGGCCAACGCGCGACAGATGGATGACCGCAAGGACTGCCGCGTTCGCGACTCGCAAAGCCGCGCGCGGTCTGACGGGCTCCGGATGCGGCCGCGCGGCCGGCTAGGAGCGGAACTTGAGCGCCAGGAGCTCGCGGTCCGGGAGGTTCGGGAACTGTTCGTAGGCCTGCCGGAAGAGCTCGCGGGCCTTGTCCGTTTCGCCGGCCTGCTCGCGGGCGCGCGCTTCGCCGACCAGGGCCTCGCCGCTGTACGGGCCCGACATGGCCGCCGCTTCCCGGTACTTCGCGGCCGCCTCGGCCCATTGCTGCTGCGCCGCCAGTGCCGTGCCCCAGGCGACCAGCCGCTGCTGCTGCAGGTACGGCGGCAGCTCACCGGCATCGACCGCGGCGAGTGCCGTCAGCGCGTTCTCGGCATCACCGGCGCGCAGCGCGCCCTGGGCCGCAAGCAGCTCGGCGACGGCGGCAATCCCGCTGCCGCTCCAGCGCGTCGCGACCTCACGCAGGCTCGCCGCGGCGGCCGCCGGGTTCGCGTCGAGCTGCTTCATCGCGCGGGCGAGATCGGCATTCGCATCGCGCCGCTGCGCGCTGCGATACGCGGTGGTGATGCCGATCACCGCGATCAGCGCGACGACGGCAACCGCCGCCCAGATCACCTGGGTCTGGTGGCTGCGCGCCCAGCCGACCGCCTCGCCGGACATCACTGCGAACGCGTCCGGCTGCTTGATTTCCTTGCGCGTCAGGCGCGACTTCTCCGCCACGATCACTTCCCCCGGGGACCGCGCGCAGCGGTCCACATTGCGGCATCCAGCACCAGCCAGCGGGCCCCCTGCCCTCCGGCACGCGTGCGCCAGATGCGTGACTTACATCTTGTACTTGAAATCCTCGGGCGACATGCGCTCGAGGATCTCCGACCACTTGTCACGCGAAACGTTCGACAGATTGCTCTCTGCGCTGCTCGCATCCTCGCCTTGCGGCAGCACGCTCGACGCCTCGAGCACGCGGCGGGCGACGAAGATCGGGCTCTTGGCGCGCAGCGCAAGGGAGATCGCATCGCTCGGCCGCGAGTCGATCGTGCGCGGCGACCCGTCGACGACGAGGTTGATCACCGCGTAGTACGTGTTCTCGCGCAGGTCCGAGATCTCGATGCTCTGCACGGTGGCGCCGAGCTCGCCGATCAGATTGCGCAGCAGATCGTGCGTCATCGGCCGCGCCATCTGGATGCCTTCGAGCTCGGTGGCGATCGCCGTCGCCTCGAGCAGCCCGATCCAGATCGGCAGGTTCAGCTTGTTCTCCTCGTCGCGCAGCACCACGATCGGGGTCTTGGTGGCTGGATCGAGGGTCAGCCCGCCGACGGTCATCGGGATCGCATCGTCGCGGCTCATGGGCGGATTCTGCGCAGAAACCCTGTGGCTGGTCAACGCGTTTCCCTGCGTTTCAGCGCACCAGGCGGTCAATGACGCGGTAGAGCTGGTTGAGATTGCGACACTCCTCGACGAGATCGCAGAACGGCAGGTAGCGGTCCATCTCGCTGTCACCGAACCCCCAGGTGAGGCGGCTCTCGGGGTTGAGCCAGATCAGCTGCTTGGCGCGCGCCTGCACGTCGCGCAGGACCCACTCGTGAGCGAGGTTGTAGTTGTTGCGGGCGTCGCCGAGGATGATGACCGTCGTGCGGTTGTTCACCACCCCGAGGTGATCGCGGTGGAACGTCCGGAACGCGCGCCCGAAGTCCGAGTGCGCGAACACGTTGATCACTGAGCCCGTGAGCGCCAGCTCGATCGCGCGCTGCGTGTCGTTCTCCTCGAACAGCTGCGTGATCTCGCCCATGTCGCTGACGAAGATGAAGCTGCGCACGCGCGAGTAGAGATCCTGCAGGGCGTAGACGAATTGCAGCATGAAGCGCGACACGTTGCGCACCGAATCCGATACGTCACACAGCACGACCACCTGCGGCTTGTCCTTCACCTTGCGGTCGAACTGGATGCGGAACGGCACGCCGCCGTACTGCAGGTTCTTGCGCAGCGTGTCGTTGAGGTCGAACGTGCCGCGTTTGCCGCGCTTGCGGCGGATCGACACGACGTTCTTGAGCCGCTGCGCGAGCTTCGTCACGGCCTCGCGCATGCGCCGCAGCTCGTCCTCGGACAGGTAGTAGAAGCTCTTCTCGGCGAGGCTCGCGAGCCGGGTGCGCTCGCGCTGCGACTGGTCGCGCTTCTCGAGCTCGAGCCGCACGGTGCGGCGGATGAGCTCACGGAGATCGCGCAGCCGCTGGTCGACGAGGCGCTGCAGGGCTTCCTCCTGTTCCGGCGGCAGGCCGATCTGCCCGAGGCGTTCCTTCAGCCGTTCGAGCTCCTCGCTCAGCGCACCGAGCCCGAGGCTTTGGGCCGTGCTGTGGCTGTAGCGCCCTTCCTGGTACGAGCGTTCGATGCCCTGGGCGTTCGCCTGCGTCGCCGCCTCGCGCAGCATCCGCTCGAGGCGGCCGGTGTCGTTGCGCAGCAGCGCCTGCGCAAGCTCGGAGAGGTCGACGTTCAGGTCCTGGAGCAGCTTCGCGAGCTGATCCATCAGCGACTGGAACTCCTGCGGCTCGAGCTCCATCGCGCGCATGGCGCTGCTCGTCGTCTCGCTGATCGCCTGCCCGAGCCCGTCGAAGTACAGGTCGAACAGCTCGTCGTAGGCCGGCAGGTCGACGGTGCGCTTGACCATCGTCGCGCGCAGCACGTCCTTGAGCAGCGCGCGATCGCCGATGCCGACGCGCGTCAGGGCGGCGAACGCGTCGAGGTGCTCGGACATCGAGACGCGCAGCCCGTTGGCGCGCAGCAGCGCGGTGAACTCCGCGATCTTGCCGTCCATCATCGGACCGCGCCGGTCACGCCGTCGGCCGTGTCGGATCTCCCGCGCCGCTCGCGCGCGCGCGCTGCGCCGGCAGGTACGTCTTCAGCTCGTCCTGCGCCTTGCGGATGTCGCCCTCGTACTTGAGGATCGCCGACAGCGTGTCTTCGACCAGCGCCGGGTCGAGCGTGTCGATGTTGAGCACGGTCAGCGTGCGCGCCCAGTCGAGGGTCTCGCTGATGCTCGGCACCTTCTTGAGGTCGAGCGTGCGGATCCGGTGCACCGTGTCGACGACCTGCGCGGCGAGCTGCTCGGAAATGTTCGGCACCTTGAGCCGCACGATCTCGAGCTCCTGCGCGCTCGACGGGAAGTCGATGTAGAGATGCAGGCAGCGGCGCTTGAGCGCATCCGACATCTCGCGGGCATTGTTGCTGGTCAGCAGCACGATCGGGATGTGTGTCGCGCGCAGCGTACCGAGCTCGGGTACGCTCACCGTGAAATCGCTCAGCACCTCGAGCAGGAAGGCCTCGAACTCGCTGTCCGACTTGTCGATCTCGTCGATCAGCAGGACGCTGCGCTCGGGCGCCGTGATCGAACGCAGCAGCGGGCGCGGCAGGATGAAGCGGTCGGAGAAGAAGACGTCGTCCTGGCGCGCGATGCGGTCGACGGCCTCGCGCAGCGACTCCGCCCCGCCGATCACCTCGCTGATCTTGTCCTTGAGGATCTGCGTGTACAGGAGCTGTTTCGCGTACTCCCACTCGTAGAGCGCCTTCGCCTCGTCGAGCCCCTCGTAGCACTGCAGGCGGATGAGGTTCAGGCCGAGCGCCGCGGCGGTGACCTTGGCGAGCTCGGTCTTGCCGACGCCGGCGGGCCCCTCGATCAGGATCGGCTTCTCGAGCCGGCTGGCGAGATAGACCACCGTGGCGATGCGCCGGTTGCAGATGTAGCGCTCGGCGGCGAAACGCTCGATGACATCGTCGATGCTGGCAAACATGCGGTCTCCGCGACTGCGTATCGGACTCGATCTGCGCGAGCCATTCTGGCGGGCTGCCGCGCGGCTGTCGACGCGCGCGTCTCCACCGGCGTGGACGGCGTTGCACCGGGGCTACCACACGGGGGTAAGGGGAACAACGTGAGGGAGGTGCGGAGCCCGGTCAGCTGCCGAAACCCGGGCGCGGTGCGGGGCCAGCCCGCACGGCCGCGATGGTGCTCCCGTGTCGACGTGCGGACGGGGCGGGGCCGCGCCCTTCCCGCTTCGGTTGCCATCGGCTACACGCGGCGGCGTGTGCACGCTGGCTGCGTACGTCGGGTGCTGGCCGCAATGGCCGCTGGTCGTGGCGGCCAACCGCGACGAGTTTCTCGACCGGCCGAGTGCCGAGCCGGCGGTGATCGCGGTCGACCCGTGGGTGTTCGCCGGTCAGGATCTCAGCGCCGGCGGCACGTGGCTCGGCATCAACGAAGCCGGACTGGTCGTCGGCGTGCTGAACCGCCGCATACCGGGGGGCCCGGACCCGGAGCGGCGCTCGCGCGGGCTGCTCTGCCTCGCGCTCCTGCAGCAGCCCAGCCGCGCCGCCGCCCTGGCCGCGCTCGGCGCGGAACGCGGTGAGGCGTACAACCGTTTCAACCTGCTCCTCGCCGACCGCGACGGGGCCGTTGTGGCGGGCAATCCCGGCACGGGTCTCAGCGTGCAGCCGCTGCCGCCGGGACTGCACCTGCTGACCAATCTCGAGCTCAACGATCCGACCTGTCCGCGCATCGCGAAGTCGTGGCAACGCTTCCACGCCATCGCCGAGCGCGCCGCGCCGTCCGATCCGGTCGAGCTCGTCGCGCCGCTGCGCGCCGTGCTGTCCGATCACAGTACCGCACTCGATCCGCGTGCCGCGGTGGTCGACATGGTATGCGCCCACCGGCCGGGATACGGCACACGCTCGTCGTCGATCATCGCCGCCGACGCGCACGGCCGGATCCGCTTCTGGCACGCCGCCGGCCCGCCCTGCACGACCGAGTACCACGAGCTCGCCCTGCCCGGCTGAGCGGCAGTCTGTGCTGGACAGCACCGGTCACAGATTCTACGCTCGCGCCTCGGAACGAACCGAGGACGGTGCCGGGCGGCCTGTCGCGCGGCGCGACGTGATGGGGAGGGGTGATGGGGCGAGCATCCGTACCGGTGGCAGTCGCCGCGGCGCTGATGGCCAGTGCCTGCGTACCGCGCAACGCGACCTGGGGCCCGCCATCCCTTGCGTCACGCCCGGCGACCGAGACCGCGGTCACCGCATCCGCGCCGGCGGCTGAGCTGTCCCCCGCCGAACGGCGCGTCCGCGAGCTCGAGACGCAGCTCGCGGAGCGCGATCGCGAGATTGCGACGGTCCGCCAGGAGCTCGCCGCGGCCGGTGCGGCAGCGCCCGCGAGCGGCGGATCCGCCGCCCCTTCCACCTCGAATGGCACCGCGCTCTCTTCGGACGCGCGGGCGGGAGCGGCGGCGCCGGCCACCTCTGCGGGTGCCGCCGACGCAGGATCTGCCGGTGGACCGGCCCCTGCCCCAGCGCTTGCCGCCGCGCATGCCGCCACCGTCGAGGCGCGACTCGACAATGCCCGGCAGCAGATTGCCAGCCTGCAGCAGCGCCTCGACAGCGAGATCGCGCGGCGCAAGGCCGTCGAAGCGGAAATGGCGCGCCTGCTCGAGGAGAGCTCGGCCGGGCCCTACGAGCAGACCGCGCCGGTCGTCGAGCAGCATCTCCGCCGCGAGCTCGAAGCGGCCCGCGCGGAGATCACCGAGCTGCGCACGACGCTGACCACCGAGCGCCGGCAGCGCGGCGAGCTCGAGCGCCGCTTCGCCGCCCTGCAGGCGCAGATGCAGCGGGCCGGCGACGCGCCGGGCGACAACGACGAGATCGCGGCCCTGAAGGAGCGTCAGCGGCGCGTGCTGGCGAGCATCCAGCAGGACCTGCAGGCGAGCCACCAGCGCGAGGCCGAGCTGCGCGCTGCGCTGGAGCGCACGCAGGGCACCGGCGGCGTGTCGCTCGCCGACGAGGTGACCGGCCTGCGCACCGAGAACGCCGCCCTGCAGCGGCGTCTCGATGAGGAGCATCGCGCCAACCGTGAGCTGGCCGCGAAGCTCAAGCTCGCCGGGCGGGTCACCGACCTGATCTTCAAGATGCAGAGCACCGGCGCGACGGCCGGTGCCGCACCGACCGCGCCCTGATCAGATCGGGCAGCCGCCCAGCGCGGCGTTCACCGCCTGGATGAGCTCGTTGACGGTGACGTCGCCGTCACCGCTCGTGTCGATCGCCGGACACTGCTCGACGCCGGCGGCGCCGAGGGCGATGTTGACACACAGGATCAGCTCGTTGATCGTCACCTCGCCGTCGTTGGCGCAGTCGCCGGGACAGACCGGCACGTCGCCGCACAGGCACTCGCTCGGACAGTCGTCCTCGGCGATGTCGACGCAGCCCGCGTCCCAGAGCTCGTCGCAGCAGAACGCGTCGACATTGCACACGCACGCCTCGCAGGACGCCTCGGCGCATCCCGGGTCCTCACGCGCCGTGCAGCAGTCGTCGGGCAGCGTGCACCCCTCGCAGCGTGCGGCGCAGTCGACCGCGGCCTCCTCGACACAGCGCTCGTCCCACAACTCGGTGCAGCACAACGGATCGAGCGCACAGACGCAGTCCTGACAGACGGTGTCCATGCATCCGATGCCGTCGTGCGGGGCACAACAATCACCGGAGACCTCACAGGTGCAGTCGATCGGACAGTCGGCGTTCGCCACGTCGACACAGCGCTGATCCCACTCCTCCGTGCAGCACACCACATCGAGCGCACAGACGCACGTCTTGCAGCGCGCCTCGTCGCACGACACGCCCGCGTGCGGCGAGCAGCAGTCCCCCGGGGCGCCGCATTCCGTACACTCGAGCGCGCATTCGATCGCCGCCTGCTCCGCGCACGCCGGATCCCACTCGACACTGCAGCACGCCGGATCCAGCGCGCAGACGCAGTCCTCACAGGGCTGGTCGTCGCAGCTCGTTCCCTCGTGCGCCGCGCAGCAGTCCCCGCCGGGCGTCGGCGTGGGCGCCGGCGTCTCGGTGGGCGGCGCCACGCATGGACACTCGCCGAGACATTCGTTGGTGCTGATGCTGACGCAGAAGGCGTCCCAAGTCAGGTTGCAGCACTGCGCATCGATCCCACACACACAGGCCTGGCAGGCGCTGTCGTCACAGCCACGGCCGGCGTGTGTGCTGCAGCAGTCCCCCCCAGGGGGCGGTGTCGGTGTCGGCGTCCGGCTACAGCCACACTCCACCGCACACTCACCGCCATCCTCCACGAAGCTGATGCAGATGTCATCCCACTCCTCCAGGCAGCAGATCGGATCGATGTCGCAGACACACTCCGCACAGGCGGAATCATCGCAGCTCGGCCCGTCGTGGATCGTGCAACAGTCGCCGCCGGGCGTCGGCGTTGCCGTCTGCGCCTGCGCTCGGCCCCCGTCGACCAGCAACGCCGACAGCAGAACGGCGATCCACAGTGCCTTCGAGACGACTCCGACGTACATGACGCTCCCCCAGGTTCAGCCGCTTGGTTCCGAGTACGCGCAAAGCTATCGACGCGCCTGATTAGTGAAAAGCCGATCGGTCGCGATCAGGGCAAAAAAAGGGGGCCAGGTCTTCACCTGGCCCCCCATGGTCACGCAATCCGCGCAGTCCGGATCAGAAGTCGCAGGACACCGGACCGATGGCGATCAGCTCACCCCCCGGTCCCGACGCCGACGCCGAGGCACTGATGCTCAGCGCGGCATCCGAATCGAGCGAGTACCGGAAGGCCGCCGAGCCGCCATCGGCCAACGACCGGCTGAAGGTCGGCACGCTGTTCAGCGCGTACGGGCCGCCCTGGATGTCCAGCGCGTGAGCGCTCAGCCCGGTGATCGCCGCGCCGGACTGGTTCTCGACGACCAGCGTCACGCGGATCAGGTTGTCCTTCTCCGCCGGACCGCCCTTGTCGATCGCGAGGCAGTACGCGGAGATGCCACCCGCCTCGAAATCAGGCGGCGGCGCCTCGGGCAGCGGCGTCCGGGTCGGACGCGCCGTGTTCGTCGGCTTGCGCGTGCGCTCCTCCTGAACCCCGGGCGTACGCGTCGGGCGCGCGGTCTTGGTCGGCTT
>CBFGUK010000071.1:0-20885 GCA_965651925.1 uncultured bacterium
TCGGTCGCGGTCGGCGTTTCGGTCACCGTCGGCGTCTCGCTCGGCGTCGCGGTGTCGGTCGCCGTCGGCGTCGCCGTGGCGGTCTCGGTGACGGTCGCGGTCGCGGTCTCCGTCGCGGTCGGCGTGGCGGTCGGCGGCGCGATGCCGGCGCACACCTCGCCCGGCATGCACGTATCGGCGATGCCGAACGCGAGCGCATTGCAGCCGAGGTTGACGATGCACGCCTCGTTGCACTGGTCGACCGTCCGGCTGTCGGTGCAGAATCCGGACGAGCCCGGACAATCGAGGCAGAGACAGCACCCGGTCGGCTCCGCCGTCGGGGTTGCCGTCTGCGCCGTCGCGCCGCTGGCGCCGAGCCCGGCGGTCAGCGCGACGAGGAATACGAGGCTTCGCAGACCCGATCGCATCACCACGCCTCCCCTCACTGCAGCCCTTGCGTCGGATAGCCGGCGCAGCCCTGCGAACACGTCTGCTGGTAACCGAAGATGATCGAATCGGCGTCGATGCTTCTGCAGGCGCTGACGCACTGCGCCGGCGACTGGCCGTCACTGCAGGCGCGCAGCGCGCTCTGCTCGGCGCCCGCCGTGCCGCGGCACAGACAGCAGCCCTGCACGTTCGCCGCGTCGATGGCGCGGACGGGTTCCGCCGCGTACGCCGGTGCGCCCGTCGCGCACACCATTCCGAGCGCCAGCACGAGCCCCGCGAGGGCCCGTCCCCAATGCGTTGCGTTCGTCACCGCCTTGCGCATCAGCATTCCGCCGCCTCCTGTCCTCCCGCCGGCGACTGTGCGCGTGGCGCAACGCCAACGGTTGCCAGTGTTTTGCTGCTACTGCGGATTAGCGGCGAATCCGGCGCGGTTCAACTGAAAAATGGAGCACCGGACGCCAACATGGAATCTGCGCCGGCAGATGCACCGCATCCACGGCAGCACGTGCGTCAGTGCGCCGGCTGCGGCGCCGCCGCTTCGTCGCCGGCGCGGCGCAGATCGGCGAGACTGACGCCGGCGAGCGGCATCGCGATCAGGCCCTGCACGATCAGCGTCAGGAACTGCACCGCGTTCAGCACCAGTCCGTAGGCGAGCGCATCGACCTGGCTGACGCCGAAGAGCCCGAGCGCGAGGATGCACGCGTACTGATACGGACCGAGCATGCCGGGCACGTTCGGCAGCGCGGTGCCGAAGCCGATGAAGATGAAGACGACCACCGCGGCGCTGAACGGGACCGCGAAGTCGAACGCGCGGATCATGATGTAGCTCGAGAGGATCGGCAGGAACCACAGGCCGAGCGTGACGAGGAACACGGCGAGCAGCAGCCCCGGATTCGGCAGCACGCGCATGCCGGCGACGATGGCAGAGATGACGCGCTTCAGCCCGGCGCCGAAGCGCGCCGGCAGCCAGCGCAGCACGTAGCGATCGACGAATGTCTCGCCGCGCCAGTAGAGCAGGAGCACGAGCACGACGAGCGCCGCGGCGACCGCGGCCGGCACGCGCGCGCCGGTGCGCACCCAGTCCGGCAGGTTCTCGATCGTCAGCAGGCCGGCGAGGATGTAGAAGACCGTCGCCACGAGGTCCATCGTCTTCTCGACGACCAGGTTGCCGACGACGTTCGAGAACGACACCCGCGAGCGGCGCGACATCAGCCACGGGCGCACGACCTCGCCGAGGCGGGCGGGCAGCAGGTTGATCGCCATGTATGCCACGGCCGTGACCACCCACACGCGGCCGAGCGGCACGTGGTCGAGCGGGCGCAGCTCGAGCTGCCAGCGCACGGCGCGGGCGAGCATGATCGCGAAGCTGACCAGCACCGCGCAGGCGAGCCAGCCGAGGTGCACGCGGGCGAGCGCCGCGCCGAGATCGGCGAGCGGCACGTTGCGGAAGGCGAGATAGAGAAAGCCGGCGCTGACCACCAGGCTCACCGCGATCGTCCGCCACTGGCGCGCGTGCATGCGCGCCGTAGAACACAGTCGCCCGGGAATGGCGAGGGCGAGGGGTGCCGGTCGGGCCGCGAAGACGCGGAGGGCGCGAAGCCCGGATGGGAGTGTTGCCGGGAGTCGCGAGGGACTCCGCCTTCGCGCCCTCCGCGCCGTCGCGGCCCAGTCGGCTTCAGGGCGTGGGCGTCGGCGTCGGGAGGCCGGCGTCGTCTCGTTCCGGCGTGAGCGTGTCGGTCAGCTCCTCCCAGAGGCGGTCGACGCCGAGGCCGGCGAGCTCGCTGGCGCTCAGCCAGCGCGGGCCGGCGGACCAGAACATCCAGGCATCGAGGATGTTCGCACTCAGCTCCTGCTGCTCGTCCTCGAAACTGCCACGCCAGACCACCTCGCGATCGGCGACCGACACGAGGCCGATCTCGAAGGCCACCGCGGCCCCCCGGCTGGCGCCGTACGCGGTCCCGACGCGCTCTTCGAAGCGCTGGACGCGGCCGATGATGACCGCTTCGGCGCCGACCGCGGCGCCGAGTGCCACGGCGCGATCGAGCTGCCCGACGGCGCGCCGCACGGCGGGCAGTGCGAGCGTGTCGGCCACCGTCAGATCGGGGACAACGAGGTACACCGTCTGCTCGGCGAGCACGCGGTAGACCTGCGCGGTGACGACGTCACCGGCGGTCGTCTCCCCGCGCCGCTCGCCGCGGTCGGCCGTGGGGGCGGTTTCGAACGGCAGCACGGCGAGCACGCGTGCGAACACCGGACCGCGCGCCTCCGGCTGCCGCGTGCCACACCCGGCGATCGCCAGCAGCAGGGCGAGCGCCACCGCGCCGCGCGCCCTCACCCGACGGTCCTGATCCCGAGCTCGCGCAGCTGGCGCGGATCGACCTCGCTCGGCGCATCGGTCATCAGGCACACGGCGCGTTGCGTCTTCGGGAACGCGATGACGTCGCGCAGCGACCCGGCTCCGCAGAGGAGCATGCTCAGCCGGTCGAGCCCGAGCGCGATGCCGCCGTGCGGCGGTGCGCCATAGGCGAGCGCGTCGAGCAGGAAGCCGAAGCGCGCTCGCCCCTCCTCGTCGCTCATGCCGAGCAGGCGGAAGGCGCGCGCCTGCAGCTCGCGGCTGTGGATACGGATGCTGCCGCCGCCGAGCTCGATGCCGTTCCAGATGACGTCGTACGCCTTGGCGCGCACCGCGTACGGATCGGACTCGAGCCGATCGATGTCCTCGTCCATCGGCGCCGTGAACGGATGGTTCACCGACACCGCGCGCTTCGCCTCCGCGTCGTATTCGAAGAGCGGGAACTCGGTGACCCACAGCAGCGCGTGTGTGTCGGCGGGAATCAGGCCGAGCTGGCCGGCGAGCTTGAGCCGCAGGTGGGAGAGCGAGTCGTTCACCACGCGTGCCTGATCGGCGAGGAACAGGATGATGCCGCCCGGCCGCGCCCCGGTCGCCGCCTCGATGCCGCGTCGCTGCGCGTCGTCGAGGAACTTCGCGATCGGCGACTGCCAGCCGTCGGGATTGATGCGCGCCCAGGCGACGCCCTTGGCGCCGTACGTCGCGACCGCCTCGGGCAGCGAGTCGAGATCCTTGCGCGACAGCCGCCCCTCGTCGGGAACGAACAGCGCCTTGACGAGGCCGCCCTTCTCCGCCGCCTCGCGAAAGACGCGCAGCTCGGCGGTACGCACGAGGTCGGTGATCTCCGCCAGCTCGAGCCCGAAGCGCGTATCGGGCTTGTCGCTGCCGTAGCGGCGCATCGCCTCGGCGTGCGTGAGCCGCGGGAACGGCTTGGGCACCGGAATGCCGCGCAGGCCGAGCACGCGCTCGAGCATGCCTTCGATCAGCGTATAGATGTCGGCCGGCTGGACGAACGACGCCTCGATGTCGATCTGCGTGAACTCCGGCTGCCGGTCGGCGCGCAGATCCTCGTCGCGGAAGCACTTCGCGATCTGGTAGTAGCGGTCGAGCCCGGCGATCATCAGGATCTGCTTGAAGAGCTGCGGCGATTGCGGCAGCGCGAAGAAGCTGCCGCGGTTGACGCGGCTCGGCACGAGGTAGTCGCGCGCCCCCTCGGGCGTCGAGCGCGTCAGCATCGGCGTCTCGACCTCGACGAAGCCCTGCTCGTCCAGGTAGGTGCGCACCGTCGCGGCGATGCGATGGCGCAGGATCAGGTTCTGCTGCGCGGTCGGGCGGCGCAGGTCGAGGTAGCGGTACTTCAGGCGCGTCTGCTCGGCGACGTCGGTCTCGTCCTCGATGACGAACGGCGGCGTCGCCGAGTCGTTGAGCACGCGCAGCTCGGCGGCGAAGACCTCGATCTCGCCGGTGGCGAGATTCGGATTGACGGTCTCGGGGCTGCGCGCCCGCACCACGCCGCGCACGGCGAGCACGTATTCGCTGCGCACCGCGCCGGCACGCTCGTGCGCCGCCGGGCTGTGCTCCGGGCTGAAGACGACCTGCAGCAGTCCGCTGCGATCGCGCAGGTCGACGAACACCACGCCCCCGTGGTCGCGGCGCGAGTGCACCCAGCCCATCACCGTCACGTCGCGGCCGACGTCCGCCGCGCGCAGCGTGCCGCCGTACTGTGTGCGCTGCCAGTCGCCGAGCAGATCCAGAGTCATGCGTGCCGTTCCCTCTCCGCCGGCGCTGCCGCCGCGTGTTCCTGGGCCGCCAGCGCGGCGCGCAACTCCGCGGCGCCGGCGGCGAGCGGGGCGATGCGCGGCAGGTCGCGCCGCGCGACCATGTCACGCACCGTCACCCGGCCGCTGGCGAGCTCGTCCTCGCCGATGATCACGACCCAGCGCGCGCCGAGCTTGCCGGCATGCCGCATCTGGCTCTTGAGGCTGCGGCCGCCCGGCTCCACCTCGACGCGCGCGCCGGCACGCCGCAGCCGGTGGGCGAGCGACGCCGCCGCGGTCTCCGCCGCCGCCCCGAGCGGCGCGAGGACGAACTCCGGCGCCGCGACCGGCTGCGCGCCGTCGGCGTCGAGGATCAGCGCCAGGCGCTCGACGCCGAGTGCGAAGCCGACGCCGGCGACATCGGGCCCGCCGAGCTCCTTCACCAGCCCGTCGTAGCGCCCGCCGCCGCCGAGCGCGTTCTGCGCGCCGAGGCCCGCCGCGACGACCTCGAAGGCGGTGCGGCAGTAATAGTCGAGCCCGCGCACCATGTACGGGCGCAGCGTCGGCGTGACGCCTTCGGCGGCAAGCAGCGCCAGCACGCGTTCGAAGTGCGCGGTGCACTCGGCACAGGCGTGATCGAGCATGCGCGGCGCACTGGCGCGGATCGCGAGACAGCCGGGCTGCTTGCAGTCGAGCAGGCGCAGCGGGTTCTGCACCAGGCGGCGCGCACAGTCGGCGCAGAGGTCGGCGGCGTGCGCCTGCCCCCAGGCGATGAGCGCCTCGCGATAGGCCGGCCGGCAGACGCGATCGCCGAGCGTGTTGATCTGCACCTCGGCGCCGGTGACGCCGAGATCGGCGAGCAGGTCGTGCAGCAGCAGCACGGTTTCGGCATCGGCCGCCGCGTCGTCACGGCCGAGCAGCTCGGCGCCGATCTGCGAGAACTGGCGCAGGCGCCCCTTCTGCGGCCGCTCGCGGCGGAACATCGGCCCGAAGTAGTAGAGCTTCGCCACCGGTTCCGTGGCGTGGACCGCGTGCTCGACGTAGGCGCGCACCACCGACGCGGTCCCTTCCGGGCGCAGGGTCAGCGGCGTGCCGTCGCGATCCTCGAACGCGTACATTTCCTTCTCGACGATGTCCGAGGTCTCGCCGACCGAGCGGCGGAAGAGCTCGGCGCGTTCGACGATCGGAATGCGGATCTCGTGATAGTTGTACTGCTCGAAGACCCGTCGCGCCGTCGCCTCGAGCGCCGCCCAGCGCGCCGACGCCCCCGGCAGGACGTCGTGAAAACCTTTGACTGACGGGACTTTCATGCAGGTCGCGCGCTTGAATGAATAAGTCCCAGCGGCTATCAGGGCGCAGTGCCCCAAGTCAATGAAGCGGCCGCGCGCGGACGCTTCGGCGCCGCTGGGGGAAGCGGATCGCGACGGTCGTGCCTCGACAGACATCTCCCGCGGATCGGTCCGCGCCCGGTGCTCCCCGTCGCCTGCTGGTCGTCGTTCTCGCCGCCGCCGTCCTGAGCATCAGCGCGTTCGCCGCGCGCACCGCCGGACAGAGCGATCCACAGCTCGACCGCTTCAACGGCTTCGAGAGCGGCGGCCCGGGCGACTACCTCGTCGGCGCCGGCGCGCCGAGCGCGTCGACGACCCGCCGCCCCACCGCCGGCCGCTTCGGGCTGCTGACGGCGGCGGCCAGCGGCGAGAACGAATACATCCAGACGACGTTCTCGGGCCCGACCACCTCGTTTACCGATGCCATCTGGGCGTGCATCGAGACGGCGCCGAACATGGGGTTTCCGCGCCGCGTGCGCAGCTGGCGCAACGGTGCGACCACCATCGCCGAGCTGCTGCTGCGGCCGAACGGCCAGCTCGAGCTGCGCGTCAACAACAGCATCGTCGGCCAGTTGAGCCCGGCGATCGCGACCTGCCCGCAGTTCTCGGCGATCTTCGTCGAGTACCAGGCCGGTCCGGGCGGGGACGCGGCGCTCACCGTCGACGGCATCCGCCACACCGGCAGCCATCTGTCGAACGCGACGATCAATGCGACGCGGATCGGCACCGACGACGGCGAAGTCGGCGACATCGGTGTCGTCTGGGACGATCACGGCGTCGTGACCGGGCTCACCTTCCCCACCGAGTTCCGCATCGCGGGGCTGCTGCCGCGCGCGGCGACCCCCGGCGACGCGGGGTTCCTCGAGGAATGGGTACCGACCGCGTGTGGGAACGCCGTGCAGTGCACCGACGAGCAGCCACCCGACGGCGATGACACGTACCTCTCGACGCCGCAGGTCGGCGATGTGCACATGCTCTGCCTCGAAAACGCCGGCGCCGGCGGCGTGTTCGGCTCGATTCTGGCGGTAAAGAGCCTGGCGATCGGCCGCACCACGACCGCCACCGCGGGCGTCGGCCTCGCGCTGCGCACGAACGCGCAGGCGTGCGGCGGGACGCTTGGCGGCGGCGGGCTGTCGCCGGCCGTCACGCGCACCGCCGTCACGGCGTACAGTGGGCTGGCACGCATCGATTACGTCAACCCGGCCACCGGCGCGGACTGGACGGCGACCGACCTCACGCGCACCGCCTTCGTCGTCGAACTGAGCAGCGGCGCGAACGCGCGCCTCACGCAGGTCGTGCGCGAGGTGGCGATCGACGTCTTCGGCTTCCCGTCGCCGACGCCGACCAGCACGCCGACGCCGACGGGCACGCCGACCGCGACGCCCACGGCGACCGCGACGCCGACGGCGAGCGACACGCCGACACCGACGGCAAGCGCGACGCCGACCGTGACGCCGACGCCCAGCGAGACGACGACGCCGAGCGCCACCGCGACGGTCACGCCGACGCCGACGATCACGCCGTCGCCGACGCGGACGGCCACCGCCACCGCGACGTTCACCGCCACGTTCACGGCGACGGTCACGCCGACGCCGACCGCAACCCGCACCGTGACGCCCACCGCCACGGCGACGTTCACGCCGGTGCTGCGCGCGCTGGTGCGGATCAACGGATTCGAGGGAGGCTGGGCAGGCGACTACGCGGTCGTGCCGCAGGGCGCGACCGCCGCGGTGAGCAGCGAGGCCCGCACCGGCCAGTTCGCGCTCGAAGCGGCGACAAGTGGTGCCGCGCGGTACGTCGTCACCTCCCTGCCCGCGCCGGTGATGACGTTCACCGACAGCATCTGGGCGTGCTTCTCCGGCTCGATCGGCGCCGGCGGTGAACGCCGCATCCGGCACTGGTTCGAGTCCTCGGCGCTCTCCCCGGTCGTCGAGCTCTATCTTCTGCCGAACGCCCGCCTGAAGCTCGCCGTCGGCGGCAGCGCCGTCGGCATGAGCTCCAGCTTCCTCAGCGCCTGTCCGACCTACTCGCGTCTCGACGTCCAGTACGAGGCCGGCGGGCGGGCGGCGCTGGCGGTCAACGGCACGGTCGAGGTCAACGCGACGCACGCCGTCGCCCTGCCGGTGCTCACCGTGCGCATCGGCCCCGACGACACGTCCTCAAATCCGCCCCGTCTGCGCTGGGACGACCACGTCTTCTCCACCGCGGCGAGCTGGCCCGGCGATCTCGGCATCGTCGCCCTGCAGCCGACTGTCGACGGCTTCCATTCGAACGCCTGGTTCCAGCAGAACTGCAGTCCAGCGAACCGCTTCAATTGCGTGCAGAGCCGGCCGCCGGACCCCGGGGCGTGGGTGCAGTCGACGGTCGCCAACGCCCGCCAAACGTTCTGTTTCACGCAGGATCCGCTGGCGCGCGGCATCAACGGACCGATTCTCGGCGTCAAGACGATCGTCGGCGCGCGCGAGCAGAGCCTACAGCTCGCCAACGCGGGGCTCTTCCTGCGCACCGGCTGCAACGATCCCGACGGCATCGAGAGCCCGCCCGGTGCACCGGAAGTCACGTTCGATCCGGAAGTCCCCTTCGGCGGCTTCAGCCGCTTCGACGAGGTGAACCCGGTGACCGGCGGCGCGTGGGCGCCGCACGAGCTCGCCGCCACCGAGCGCGGCGTCCGCCATCCCGCGAACACGCAGCTGATCGCCGTCTCGCAGGTCATGCTCGAGGTCGTCTTCGACCGCGACCCGCCGGTGCCGCCCACCCCGACGGTGACGCCGACCGGCACGGTGACGCACACGCCGACCCGCACCGCGACGGCGACGCGCACGCCGACCATCACGCCGACGCCGACGATCACGAGCACACCGACCATCACGCCGACGCCGATCGGCCCGACGGCGACCGCCACCGCGACCGGCACGGCCACCGCGTCCCCGACCCGCACCGGCACGGCGACCGTGACCCGCACCGGGACCGCGACGCCGACGGCGACCCCGACCGACACGCCGCCGCCCACCGTGACGCCGACGCCATCGCCCACCGGCACCGCCACGGCGACCGGAACGATCACCGCCACCGCCACCGACACACCCGAAGGACCGACGCCGACGGCGACGGACACCGAGACGGTGACGCCGACGCCGAGCCTGACGCCGACCACGACGCCGACCGGTCCGACGCCGACGCCGACGAACACCTTCCCGCCGCGCAGCGACTACATCCTCGCGATGAGCAGCGCCAATTACTGGGGGTGCACCGAGGATCGCATCGGCGCGCTCGGCTTCACCAGCGCCGGCCGCCTGCTGCAGGATCTTGCGTTGCGACCGCCGCGCGCCCCCGAAGATCCCGACGTGCTGCGCAACCAGTTCCTCAGCCTCTACGTCGCTCCGGGGCTGATCGACGAGGATTATGCCTTCCTGCGCGACATGTCGGCGCCCGGCGGCTGGATCGACCGCTTCGTCAGCCAGGGCGGGCTGGCTGTGCTCCACGTCGCCGGCCCGGAGCAGCCCGGGGTGCTGATGCCGGAGACGAGCATCGCGCCGCGCGGGGTCGGCTTCATGCCGGCCGCGGCCAGCAACTCGGAGACGTTCGTCGCGGTGAACCACCCGATCGTCACCGGCCTCGGTATCGGCGGCGAGCTGCTGACGACGAACGATCTGCGCAACTGGAATCCGACCGATCGCGGATACCTGACCGGCGTGCCCGCCGACGCGACGGTGATTCTGCGCTCGCCGGCCGGGCAGCCGACGCTCGTCGAGTACCCCTACGGCGCCGGCAAGGTGATCATTTCGTCAATGACGTTCTGCAACCCCGCGACACCGGCCGCGCAGGGCAAGGCGCTGGACAACCTGCTCAAGTACGGCCGCGCCTTCGAAGGCGGCGCACAGACGCCCGCGGCGACGCTGACCGCGACGCCGACGCCGACCGAGACGCCGACCGGTCAGGCGACGCCGACCTCGACGCGCACACAGACGCCGACGATCACGCTGACGCCCGAAGACACCGCGACGCCGGAGGACACGCCGACCGAGACGCCGACCCCGCCGGCAGGCTGCATCGGCGACTGCGTCGCTGACGGCAGCGTCGGGATCGACGATCTCGTGACCATGGTCGGCATCGCGCTCGGCAATGCCGTGCTCGAGATCTGCACGGCGGGGGATCAGAACGGCGACGGCGAGATCACCGTCAACGAGCTGATCGTTGCCGTCAACAACGCGCTCGTCGGCTGCCCGTCAGCAGAGTGACGGCAGCCCGATCGGCGTCGTTCTGCTTTTTTCTCAAGGCGGCCTTCTCCGCGATCCAGAGAGCTGAATCGCCGGACGCCAGAAACGCCAGGCCGGGAAAGAACACTCGCTCCGGCCCTGACGGCCCTGGCGGTCGCCTTCGCAGGGGCTAGGGTCGGACGGCGCCGGCGCCGAGGCTCTGGATCGGATCGCGAATGCGCGGCGGCCCGGTGAGCTCGACGTAGCGCAGCAGCTCGTGCTCGAGATCGCGGATCTTGCGCAGGATCTCGTCACGCGAGGCGCGCGCCGCCGGTTTGGGATCGACGACCGTGTACTGCTCGGACGCGATGGTGCGGTACTTCGTCTCGTCGCCGGTGCCCGAGATGCCGAAATCGGTCGCCTCGAACGCGATCACCGAATCGCCGTCGGGCTGGTTGCCGAGCGTGAACGAGGTGATGAGGCGCACGTGGCGTTCCGCCTTCGGTGACGGCACCGGGGTCGGCACCACCGGACCGAGCTCGAGGATCACCGGCCCGGGCTGCGCCGCGATCGCGGCACCGGCAAGGAACGCGGCGAGCACCGCCGCGGCTGTCAGACTCGGACGCATGAGCACTCCTTCGCAGCGCGTCTAGGGCACGCGCACGACCAGCTCGACCGTATTCCCCGCGTTGCCCTGCACGTCGACCAGGCGCGCCTTCAAGCGCGTCTGGCCGGACGGGAAGGCGAGCTCCTGACCGATCGCCGGCGCCGTGCAGAACTGGTGCGTCGTCCGCAACGGACCGTCGGGGTGCACGAACGAGAAATTGCCGAGCGCGTTGAACGTGCACGCGGTCTCACTGGTGATGTGGAGATCGAACCGGCAGGCGAAGTCGTTGATCGCGTTGGTCACCGCCTGGCCGGGGCCGAAGTCGAGCCCCGGCACGGCGGGCACGCCGCCGATGTCCGGGGCGACGGTGTCGCAGACCGCGGTGCTGCCATTCCCGAGCGGCCGATCGGCGAGCACCTGGACGGCAGCCCGCTCGCAGGGTGGCTGATCCATGATGCCGCACGTGCCCGGCTGGCGACCGTTCGTACCGGCGCGGCCCTCGACGACGATGATGAAGCCGGCGTGTGTCGGCCAGTCGTAGATCGGCACGCCATCGTCGGTGACGTCGTTCGGCGTGCGCAGGCGGTTGTCCGCCGAGGCGATGCCGAAGAACTTGACCTCCGCGCCGACGGGACGCGGCACGGTCGGCGTCGGCGTGCGGGTGATCGTCGGCGTGAGCGTCGGTGTCATGGTGCGCGTCTCGGTGCGCGTGAACGTCGGCGTCCGCGTCAGGGTCGGGGTGCGCGTCACCGTCGGCGGGACCGTGAGTGTCGCGGTCCGCGTCGGAGTCGTGGTGCGCGTCGCCGTCGCCGTGCGCGAGGCGGTGCGCGTGCTGGTCGGCGTACCGGATACCGTCGGCGTGCGGGTGATCGTCGGCGTCCGCGTCAGCGACGGCGTGCGGGTGATCGTCGCCGTCGGGCTGATCGTCGCGGTGCGGGTCGCCGTCCGCGTTCGCGTCCCGGTCCGCGTGGGCGTCCCAGTCCGGGTCGGCGTGCCGACCTGCGGCGTGCCGGGCGTCGGCGTCCGGGTGATCGTCGGCGTATTGGTCGCCGTGCCCGGCGGCGGCGTCGCCGTCGCAGTCGGCGGTGTGCCGGTGCGCGTGCGCGTCGGCGATGCCGACGGCGTCGCCGTCGCGGTGCGGACGAGGCGGCGCGTCCAGGTCGGCGACGGGCTGTGCGTCGCCGTGCGGGTGCGCGTCTGCGTCGGCGTGCGCGTCGGTGTGCGGGTCCACGTCGGCGTCTCGGTGCGGGTCGGCTCGCGCGTCGGGCGGCGCGTATGCGTCGGCGTGCCGACCGCCCCACTCGGGGTCACGCTCGCGGTCCGCGTGGCGGTCGAGGTAGCCGGCGCCATCGTGACGCTCGGCGTCGGCGATGCCGTCGGCGTGGTCGTGACCGTCGGCGTGTCGGTCGCCGTGGGCAGCGTACCGGTCGGCGTCGGCATGGTCGCCGTCACCGTCGCGGTGACGCTCGGCGGCGGGGTATCCGTCGCCGTGACATCGGCAGTCGGGCTGGCGGTGGCCGAGGGCAGCGGCGAGAACGTGGGCGTCGCCGTCGGGTCGATGGCCAGGAGCAACTGCTGCAGCGCGAGGAGGTCGGCCGCGCCGACGCTGCCGTCCTCGTTCACGTCGAGCCCCGCGCACCCGGTATCGGCGCCGAACAGGGCGGCGAACAGCGCGTCGCCATCGGCGCCATCGACGTGGCCGTCGCAGTTCGCGTCGCCGCGCAAGATGCCGGCGTTCACGAGAGATGCTGCACCGAAGAGCGCGAGACCGAGGAGCCAGACGGCGAAGCCCCGTCCGCCTGTTCGTGCCGTCGGGCGGGTACGCTCACCCACCATGAGCTTCGTCAAACATGGCCGCGTGCGCCACGCCGGCGTGGCGGCGGGGCCCTCCTCATCCCAGTGGATGAGCGTTTGTACGTTTTCGCTGCAACTCGGTCAAACTTCTGCTGTTCACCAGCGCATGCGACGGCGCAGGACCCGCGCCTGGGCGCGGCTCAGCTCGACTTCGGACGCCTCGGCGTTGCGCATCACGAGCTTGTAGCGCCCTCCGAACCAGGGAACGATCGCCTTGACGTGCTGGAGGTTGACGAGCCGCGACTTGTGGGCGCGGAAGAACACCTCGGGGTCGAGCCGTTCCTCGAGCTCCTTCAGCGTCTCGTTGGAGATGTAGCGGCCGGCAGCGGTATGCGCGTACACGAGGCGGTACTCGACCTCGAACCAGAACACGTCGGCGGTCGGCACGACGATGAGCTGGCGGCCCTTCTGCAGCGTGAGCTGGCTCGCGTAGCGCCGTTCGCGCTCCTGGAGCGCGCGCACCACCGCCTGCAGATCGGGCGACGGGACGGCCTCGGTGCGGCGCTCGCGGATGCGGCGCACCGCCTGCCGCAGCCGCTCGCGGGAGATCGGCTTGAGCAGGTAGTCGGCCGCCTGCACGTCGAACGCGCGGATCGCGTAGTCGTCGTACGCGGTCGCGAAGATCACATCCGGGCGGTACGAGAGCTCGCGCAGCACGCCGAACCCGTCCATGCCCGGCATCTGCACGTCGAGAAAGACGAGATCGGGCCGCTGCCTCTCGATCAGGCGCACCGCCTCCGGACCGTCGGCCGCCTGCCCGACCACCGACACGCCGTCGATGTCGCGCAGGAAGTCGCACAGGCGGTCGCGCGCGAGCTTCTCGTCGTCGATGACCAGCGTCCGCAACACGTCAGGCGCTCCCCTGGGCGACCGGGATGCGGAGGGTGACGGTCGTGCCCCCGCCCGGTCGACTGGTGACCTCCGGCGCATAGTCGTCTCCATAGAGTCGCAGCAGGCGGTCGCGGACGTTGCGCAGGCCGACGCCGTGCTCGAAGATCGTCGCCCCGTCGCGCAGGCCGACGCCGGTATCGCGCACCGCGAGGCGCAGATCGCCGCCGCTGACGTGCGCCTCGATGGTCACCCGGCCGCCACCGACCTTGCGCGAGATGCCGTGCTTGACGGCGTTCTCGACCAGCGGCTGGAGAATGAGACTCGGCAGCAGCAGATCCCGCGCCCGCACATCGATGTGCTCCTCGACCGTGAGCGCATCGCCGAAGCGGGCGCGTTCGATCTCGAGGTAGGACTCGGCGACGCTGAGCTCCTCGGCGAGCGGGACGAAGTCGGCATGCGCGCGCTGCAGGAGGTAGCGGTAGATGTCGCCCAGCCGCTCGACACAGGCCTCGGCCTTCTGCGGATCGGTGGCGATGAGCTGGGCGATCGAGTTCAGCGAGTTGAACAGAAAGTGCGGATTGACCTGGGCGCGCAGCGCGGCGAGCTGCGCCGACACGGCGAGCTCGCGCAGGGCCTGCTGGCGGTCCTGCAGGCGGACGATGCGCCACCAGTGCTGGTTGAAGCCGAGCACGCAGATCAGCACCACCGGCAGGATCGGGATCACCGCGAAGATCAGCGGCGCGCGGCGGATCGCGTCGGCGGAGATGGTGATTGTCACGTCCGCGCCCGCGTAGGGAAAAAGCAGCGAGGACTCGCTGAGCAGGACGGCGCGCAACTCCATCAGCACCAGCGAGAGGAGCACGAACGTCACCGTCGCCACCGCCGCCTGCGCGGCGAGGCGCCGTGCCGTGTCGAGGCTTGCGAAGCGGGCCAGCACGTGCTGCCAGAGGAACAGGGTGGCGGTCGAGTAGCAGAGCGAGACGAAGACGATGAACAGCGCGCTCCCCATCGGCCGACCCAGCGCCAGCGTGGTCAACCCGCTCTGCAGGCCCATCGCCGCGCCGCAGCCATAGATGAAGATCAGCTGCGAGCGACGCGCGCTCGTCGCGCTCTCGCCGGGCGCGACCGCATCGGACGCGATACGGGCGGCGGCGGGATCGGAGCGCGACGTCGGCATCGTCGGGCGGGATAGTACGCAGGACCGGCGCTGTTTGAAAAGCGGATGGGGCACGCGCCGCCGGCCCCGCGGCTGCCCTCGCGCCGCGGGCAGTGCTAGGGGTGCCGCCATGGCTGAGAACCTGACCGATCTCGTCGGCTGGCCCGTCGTCCATCAGTACTTCCGCATCGACCGCGCCCGCTGGAAGGCGCTGCCGGAGGCGAACCGCGCCGCCGCCGTCGAAGAGCTGGCGGGGCTGCTGCGCGACGTCGGCGCCGAGGACGGCATGCAGCTCGTCGCGATGGCCGGGGTTGCCAAGGCGGACTTCGCCTACATGGCCGTACACCCCGAGCTGCGCCGGCTGCAGCAGCTCGGCCAGCAGATCCTCGCGACGACGTTCGGTACCTGCCTGGTGCCCGTGTACGCCTTCCTGTCGATGTCCGAGGTCAGCGAGTACATGAGCAGCCCGGCCGACTGGGCGCGTCAGCTGATCGACGAGCAGCACCTCGACCCCGCGAGTGCGGAGTTCGCCAAGAGCATGGCCGGCTTCGCCCGCCGCATGGCGGCCTACGCCGAGGCCCGTGTCCATCCGCAGCTGCCGACCGACCTGCCGGTGATCTGCTTCTATCCGATGAGCAAGCTGCGCGGCGAGCGCCACAACTGGTACGCCCTGCCCTTCGACGAGCGGAAGAAGCTGATGGGCGGTCACGGCGCCACCGGTCGCAAGTTCGCCGGCCGGGTGCTGCAGCTGATCACCAGCAGCACCGGCCTGGACGACTGGGAATGGGGCGTGACGCTCTTCGCGCGCGACCTGAAGAGCATCCGCGACGTCGTCTACGAGATGCGCTTCGACGAGGGCAGCGCGCGCTACGGCCTGTTCGGTGAGTTCTACGTCGCGATGCGGATCGCCCCCGAGGAGCTCGCGTCGGCACTGGCGCTGTGAATCGCGCAGCACGGCGCCGCCCGTCGCCGAACGCTCCCGACCTGCGCGGCGGCTCGCCGCCCGGACTCCACTTTCCGCCCGCCCCGCGCTAAGGACGCCGGATGCCCAATGCGAGTGACCTGAAGCGCGGTGGTCGGGTGGAGATCGACGGCGAGCCGTTCGTCGTCCTCGACGTGCATTTCCAGAGCCCGTCGGCACGTGGCGCCGCCACGCTGGTCAAGACGAAGGTGCGCAACCTGCGCACCGGCAACGTCTTCGACAAGACCTTCAAGGCGCAGGACCGGATCGTCGAGCCGCAGGTCGAGCTGCGTGCCGTGCAGTATCTGTACGCCGACGACGACGGCTTCCACTTCATGGACGCGGAGTCCTACGAACAGTTCTGCCTGCGGGCCGACGAGATCGGCGACGCCGCCGGCTACCTGAAGGAAGGCCTCGCCGGCATCCGTTCGGTGCTGTTCAACGACCGCGTGATCAGCATCGAGCTGCCGCAGACGCTGACCCTGCGCGTCGAACAGACCGATCCGGCCATCAAGGGCGCGACCGCGCAGGCGCAAACCAAGCCCGCGACCCTCGAGACCGGCCTCGTCATTCAGGTGCCGAGCTATCTCGAATCCGGCGAGCTCGTGCTCGTCGACACGCGCGAAGCGCGCTTCATCTCGCGCGCGAAAGGCTGAGAGAAGCAGGTAGCCAGGTTGTCAGGTTGTCGAGTTGTTTTGCCGCGCGCGATCCGGTCGTAGGTCACCTTTCCGGGACCCAACAACTGACACCGTAACGACCTGACACCCTCGGGATTCTGCATGGCTAAAACCGCCTCTCCCCCCCCACCGCCCACGTCGATCGAGACGATCGAGCTCGGCAGCGCCGCCGAGGAGCGCTTCATTGCCTACGCGCTGAGCGTGATCACCTCGCGCGCGCTGCCTGATGTGCGCGACGGGCTCAAACCCGTCCAGCGGCGCATCCTCTACGCCATGTTCCAGAGCCTGCGCCTGACGGCGGGAGCGCGGCCGCGCAAGTCGGCGGCAGTGGTCGGCGAGGTGCTCGGCAAGTATCACCCGCACGGCGACCAGGCCGCGTACGAGGCGATGGTGCGCATGGCCCAGCCCTTCGCGTTGCGCTACCCGCTGGTGCACGGCGAGGGCAACTTCGGGTCGCTCGACGGCGACGGCGCGGCGGCGATGCGCTACACCGAGGCGCGGCTCGCGCCGATCGCCGAGGAGCTGCTGCGCGACATCCGCCACGACACCGTCGACTTCCGCGACAACTACGACGCGACGCTGCGCGAACCGGTCGTCCTGCCCGCGGCGCTGCCGCAGCTGCTGATCAACGGCTGCACCGGCATCGCGGTGGGCATGGCGACGAACATCCCGCCGCACAACCTGCGCGAGGTCGTCGACGCGCTGGTGGCGCTGATCGAGACCCCGAGCCTGCAGACGCGCGACCTGCTGAAGTACATCAAGGGACCCGACTTCCCGACCGGCGGCGAGATCCTCAACAGCAAGGCGGAGCTGCGCCAGATCTACGAGACCGGCCAGGGCGCGGTGCGCGTGCGGGCGCAGTACAAGCCGGAGAAGATCGGCCGCCGCGACGCGGTCATCATCACCTCGATCCCGTACACGACGAACAAGGCGAGCCTCGTCGAGGAGATCGCCGAGCACATCGTGAACCGCCGGCTGCCGCTCGCCCTCGACGTGCGCGACGAGTCGACCGACGACGTGCGCATCGTCATCGAGCTCAAGGCCGATGCCTCCCCCGACGCGGTGCTGGCGTACCTGTTCAAGCACACTAGCCTGCAGATGAACTTCAACGTCAACCTGACGGCGCTGGTGCCGACCGGTCGCGCCGGCGTCGGCCAGCCGGCGCGCCTCACGCTGCTCGACCTCTGCCGGCACTTCCTCGATTTCCGCCTCGACGTCGTGCGCCGCCGCCTGACCCACGAGCTCGGCGAGCTGCGCGAGCGCCTCCACATCCTGGCGGGCTTCCTGAAGCTGTTCGACGGCATCGACCGGGCCATCAAGATCATCCGCAACGCCGCCGGGCGCGCCGAGGCGCAGCAGGGGCTGATCGCAGCGTTCGATCTCGACGCCGTGCAGGCCGATGCAATCCTCGAGACGCGGCTCTACCAGCTCGCGCGCCTCGAGATCGACAAGATCCGCGCCGAGCAGCGCGAGAAGGCCGCCCGGGCGCGCGAGATCGAGCGGCTGCTCAAGAGCGAACGGGCGCTCTGGGGCGTGGTGTCGCAGGAACTCCGCCAGCTGGCCAGCGACTACGGCGACACGCGCCGCACGCTGCTGCGCGCCGGCGCCGAGCTCACGTACGATGCCGAGGCATACGTCGTGCACGAGGACGTCACGGTGGTGGTGACGCGCGACGGGTGGATGAAGCGCGTCGGCGAGATCCGCGACCCGAGCTCGACGCGTGTCCGCGAGGGCGACCAGGCGAAGTGGATCCTGCGCGGCAACACGCGCGACAACCTCGCGCTGCTCTCCAACCTCGGCGTCGCGTACGTGATGAAGGTCGGCAACGTCCCCGCCACCACCGGCTACGGCGAGCCGGTGCAGTCGCTGCTGAACTTCAAGGACAAGGAACGCATCGTCACGGCCGTCCTGCTGCCGGCGGCCCCCGCGGGCGAGCCCGGCGTCGCCGCTGCCCCGGCCGGTCCCGCGCAGCGCGGCCAGGGGGAGCTGTTCGCGGCGAAGCGTGCTGCCGGCGGGGCGCCCGCCGAGCCCACCGCCCCCGCCCTGCGGGTGGTCTTCGCCGGAGCCGAGCAGCCGGTGCCGGTCGAGCGCTGGCTGGTCGCCAGTGCCGGCGGGATGGGCTTCTTCTGCCGCCCCGACCTGAGCGAAACGACGCGCAGCGGGCGGCGGTTCGCCCGCACGCGTGATGATGACGTGCTGGTGACCATCGCGCCGGCGACGGGCGACACGGTGACGGCCGTGAGCCGCCAGGGCAAGGTGCTCGCCTTCGCAGCCGAGGAGCTGCCCGAGCTCGCCGGTGCCGGGCGCGGCGTGATCCTCATGCGGCTCGACGAGGACGACGCACTCGTCGCCGCCGCCTGTCACCCCGCGACCAAGCCGCCGGTCGCGGTCGGCGAAGACGGCAGCGAGCGCAAGGTCGCACTCTCCGAGCTGCTGCACCGGGCCCAGAAGGGACGCAAGGCGCTCAAGCGGATCACCGTCGTCGAGCTGCGCTGAGGGCGCCGCGGCGACGGCCCGGCCCCCGGCCGGATGCCGCGTGGCGCCATGCATCCTTTTTCTCCCCACCCGGTTGACAGTCGACCCCACCGGACTTACCTGCGCGGCGCCGCAGCGCGGCGCCGACCGCGTTGCGGGACATTATTCGGCGCGCCAATCACAACCAAAGGGAGGTTTGCAGCAATGTCGGTTCGACCCCTGCACGATCGCATCATCGTGAAGCGGATCGAGGAGGAAGCGACCAGCAAGGGCGGCATCATCATCCCGGACACAGCGAAGGAGAAGCCCCAGGAGGGGCGCGTGATCGCCGTCGGTCCGGGCCGCCGGGAGGACGGCAGGACGATCTCGCTCGACGTCAAGGCGGGCGACCGGGTCCTGTTCGGCAAGTACGCCGGTACCGAGATCAAACTGAATGGGGAAGAGCACGTGATCATGCGCGAGGACGATATCCTCGGCGTGATCGAGGGCTGACCCGACTACGTCACACGGAGGAACAGCATCCATGGCAGCAAAGGTTGTGAAGTTCAGTGAAGAGGCACGCACGCGCATCCTGCGCGGCGTCAACCTGCTTGCCGACGCCGTGACCGTCACGCTCGGTCCGAAGGGGCGCAACGTCGTCATCGAGAAGTCCTGGGGCGCGCCGACGGTGACCAAGGACGGCGTCACCGTCGCGAAGGAAGTTCAGCTCGAGGACAAGTTCGAGAACATGGGCGCCCAGATGGTGAAGGAGGTCGCGTCGAAGACCTCCGACGTCGCCGGCGACGGCACCACGACCGCGACCGTGCTGGCGCGCGCGATCTTCACCGAGGGCGCGAAGATGGTCGCCGCGGGGCACGACCCGATGTCGATCAAGCGCGGCATCGACAAGGCGGTCACCACGCTCGTCGAGAACCTCAAGAGCCTGTCGAAGCCGACCAAGGGACGTGACGAGATCGCGCAGGTCGGCACCGTGTCCGCCAACGGCGACGCCGCGATCGGCGAGATCATCGCCGAGGCGATGGACAAGGTCGGCAAGGAGGGCGTGATCACGGTCGAGGAGGCGAAGAGCCTCGAGACCACGCTCGACGTCGTCGAGGGCATGCAGTTCGACCGCGGCTATCTCTCGCCGTACTTCGTCACCGACCCCGAGCGCATGGAGGTCGTCCTCGAGGATCCCTTCATCCTGATCCACGAGAAGAAGATCAGCGCGATGAAGGACCTGCTGCCGGTCCTCGAGCAGATCGCCAAGTCCGGCAAGCCGCTGCTGCTGATCGCCGAGGACGTCGAAGGCGAGGCTCTCGCGACGCTGGTGGTCAACAAGATCCGCGGCACGCTGCACGCCGCGGCGGTCAAGGCGCCGGGCTTCGGCGACCGCCGCAAGGCGATGCTCGAGGACATCGCGATCCTCACCGGCGGCCGCATGATCGCCGAGGAGCTCGGGCTGAAGCTCGAGAACGTCACGCTCAAGGACCTCGGCCGCTGCAAGCGCGTGGTGATCGACAAGGACAACACGACGATCATCGACGGCGTCGGCAAGCGGAACGACATCGAGGGCCGCATCAAGCAGATCCGCGCCCAGATCGAGGAGACGACCTCGGACTACGACCGGGAGAAGCTGCAGGAGCGGCTGGCGAAGCTGGTCGGCGGCGTGGCGGTGATCAAGGTCGGCGCCGCGACCGAGGTCGAGATGAAGGAGAAGAAGGCGCGCGTCGAGGACGCGATGCACGCCACGCGCGCCGCGGTCGAGGAAGGCATCGTGCCGGGCGGCGGTGTCGCGCTGGTGCGCGCGCTGAGCGCGCTCGAGTCCCTGCAGGTGCCGCAGGAGGAGCAGATCGGCGTCCGCATCGTGCAGCGCGCGGTGCAGGAACCGTGTCGCCGCATCGCGATGAACGCCGGATGCGACGGCTCGGTGGTGCTCGACAAGGTCCGGACCGGCAAGGGTGCGTTCGGCTTCAACGCCGCCGCCGAGGAGTTCGAGGACCTGCTCAAGGTGGGCATCATCGATCCGACGAAGGTGGTGCGCACGGCGCTGCAGAATGCGGCGTCGGTCGCCGGGTTGCTGCTCACCACCGAGGCGATGGTGGCCGAGAAGCCGGAGGAGAAGAAGCCCGCGGCGCCGGCGCCGTCGTACGACGACATGTGAGCGGGATCGACCGCACCTGCCCACCGAGGGGCGGCCCGGGTTTCGGGCCGCCCCTCTTTTTTTGCCCGCCCCCCCGCCCCCGGGGGGGCGATTGCTTTCGGTCTTCCGGAGCCAGTAAGAATAT
>CBFGUK010000072.1:0-20669 GCA_965651925.1 uncultured bacterium
CGCGGCCGGGGCCGGGGTGGGGCCCGGGTTTTTTTTTTCTCCTGCGTTTTTCTTTGGTGGGGTTTTGGGGGTTGGGGGGGGGGGGGGTTAAGGGATGGAACACCGCTCACCCTAACCCCCAATCCCTAACCCCCAACCCCCGGCGAAGGGGGGGGGAGGAGGAAGGCAATGCCCATCCAGACCGTCACCGGACCGTGTCGCGCCGACGAGCTCGGCATCACGCTGATGCACGAGCATCTCGTCATCGGCTGGCCGGGATGGGAATCCGACACCGCCGCGCCGGCGTGGGATCGCGCGGCGGCGAAGCGGCTGTGCATCGATCGCCTGCAGGAGCTCGCGGCGCTCGGCGTGACGGCGCTCGTCGATCCCTGTCCGATCGACCTCGGGCGCGACGTCGAGCTCGCCGCCGAGGTCTCGCAGGCGTCGGGCGTGAAGATCATCTGCGCCACCGGCCTCTACAAGGAGGAGGCCGGCGCGTCGCCGTACTACAAGTTCCGCGGCGCGTTCACCGACACGGTGGCGGAGATGACCGAAACGTTCGTGCGCGAGCTCACCGAAGGGATCGGCACGACCGGCATCCGGCCCGGGGTGATCAAGGTCGCCACCGGCCCGCACCAGGTGACGGCGTACGAGACCGCGGTACTCACCGCCGCGGCGCGCGCGCATCAGGCGACCGGCGCGCCGATCACCACGCACACCGACGAGGGCACGATGGGGCGCGAACAGGTCGCGATCCTCACCGCGGAGGGCGTCGATCCCGCGCACATCATCGTCGGCCACTCCTGCGGCAGCGCCGACCTGCGCTACCACGTCGACCTGCTCGACCGCGGCGTCACGCTCGGGTTCGACCGCTTCGGCCTCGAGCTCCTGCACCCCGACCGCCTGCGGCTCGCGGCGCTGATCGGGCTGCTCGGCATCGGCGCCGAGCGGCAGATCGTGCTCTCGCACGATACCGTCTGGTGCTGGCGCGGCCGCGACCTGCCGCTGCCCACCGCCGCCGTCGCTCCGCACTGGGATCCGCGCCACGTGCTGCAGCGCATCGTGCCGGCGCTGCGCGAGGCCGGGGTCGGCCAGGCGAAGATCGATGCGATGCTGATCGACAACCCGCGCCGCTCCCTCGCCGGCGCGCGCTGACGCGCCGCGCCGCGGTGATCCACCGCGCCCGCTGTGTCAGGTGCCACAGCCCGGCGCGCCTGGCGGAGGGGATCGGCAGCGCCGACGCCCTCCGCTATGCTCGGCGCCATGGCACGCTCCTTCCAGCCGTCGAAACGCCGACGCCAGCGTCCGGCAACTGACGCTGGCGATCTCGTGCGTGCGGCGCGGGCGGACGCC
This sequence comes from uncultured bacterium, assembly GCA_965651925.1. Lineage (GTDB taxonomy): Bacteria > Desulfobacterota > Binatia > HRBIN30 > CADEER01 > CBFGUK01. The sequence continues at coordinate 1,333 of CBFGUK010000072.1, forward strand.
GCGCAACGCGCGCAGGGCTATCGCGAACGCTCACTCGCCCTGCATGGATGGATCTGCGCGAAGTGCGCGCGCGAGTTCGATGCCAGCACGCTGCACCTGCTCACCGTCCATCATCGCGATGGCAATCATCACAACAATCCGCCCGACGGCAGCAACTGGGAGAACCTGTGCGTCTACTGTCATGAGGACGAGCACAGCCGCGATCTCCTTGCCGACTATCTCAGCGGTCGCGACTGAGCGGGCCGACCCGCCTGTCATTTTCTCGCCGAACGCACGTCGCTTGCGGGGGTCCGCTGCGACGCGCTGCCGCGCGCCCCCTGCTGGCCCCGGCCTTGCTTCGCCCCGGTGTCAACTGCACCGCACAGGGCGAGTCGGAATGGCACCGCACAGCGCACAGCACCCTTGCCGCGAGGGAGGCTTCTCCCTCATCGAGCTCCTCGTCGCCGTATCGATCTTCAGCGTCCTTGCCGCCTCGGCGTTGCCGCACATCGACACGCGACGCGAGGACATCCAGACGGTCACCAGGCAGGTGATCGCGGACTATCGCTGGGCGCGCACGCGCGCCATCACCAGCGGCGACCACTTTGCCGTCGAGTGGCTCGACCCGCAGCGCTACCAGGTGCAGCGCCTGAAGCAGAACACGAGCGGCGCGTGGGCGCTCGACACGGTGGTCAAGGACGTCACGCTCCCCGAGCACATTTCGGTGACGTGGTGGTGGCCGGCGAAGCACGAGTTCAACACGCGCGGGATGATGATCACCACCACCTACCCGCTGTGGCAGCTGCTGTGGGACGAGAAGTTCAGCGGCTGGCACATCGTGTCACTGTGGCCCTCGGGACAGGTCTATGAAGAGTACTGAACGCCACCGGCTGCGGGATCAGCGCGGCATCTCGCTGATCGAGACCCTCGTCGCCCTCGGGCTGTTCGCGTTGAGCGCGGCGACGATCGGCAATCTGCTCACCTCACAGATCCGTGCCGCCTCGTCCAATCACCTGCACACCCGGGCGCTGGCGCTGGCCGCCGAGCAGCTCGAGGCGACGCGCGCGCTGCGCTTCAACGACATGGAGCCGAGCACGCGCACCGTCTCGTCCGGCAGCGTGACGTACACGGTCGCCACGACGATCGACGACGACTCGCCGGCCAATGGACTGAAGACGATCGCCGTGGACGTGAGCTGGAACGCGCCCCAGGGACCTCAGCATGTTGCCGTCCACACGATCTACACCGAAGTGCGCCGCTTCTGAGCGCGGCTTCACCGCCGTCGAGCTGCTCATCGGCGTCATGCTGATGGGCCTCGCCGTCGCCGCCACCTCGGGGATGTTCGTCGCCAGCCGCGAGCACATGCGGCTGCAGACGCGCGAGATCGAGACGACGCAGGCGGCGCGCGCGGCGATCGACATGATCATCCGCGATCTGCGTCTCGGCGGCGCCTGCCTGCCGGTCACCGGCGACTTCATCTCGCTCTCCGGCGACGACAACGGCGAGCAGGACGAGATCATCACCCGCACCGGGCTCACCCGCCCCGACCTGTCGTGCATCCGCACCTCGGTGCCCACCGGCAGCTCGGTGTCGGCGGGCGGGACGGTGGTGCCGGTCTCGAGCTCGGAAGGATTCGAGCCCGGCATGCGCGCCTACATCCGCCACCCGGACGGCGAGGGTGAGTACTTCAATATCGCCTCCGTCGTCTCGCCGACGCAGCTGTCGAAGGCAACGGCGCTGAGCCGCCCCTATCCCGAAACCAGCGGCATCTACGCGATCGACGAGCGGCGCTTCTTCGTCGAATGGCGCGAGGGGATGCGCGGGGCGCAGCCGCAGCTGCTGCTGCAGATCGGTGACGCCGACCCGCAACCGTTCGCCACCGGCATCGAGAAGCTCGACATCCGCTATCAGCTGCGGCGCAACTGCCCGCCGTGCGACATCGAGTCCCTGCCCGACAACAACGAGGAGTGGTCGATCGTCGAGCAGGTGCTGCTGAGCGTCACGGCGCGTTCGGAACAGCCGGACCGCGACGGCAAGTACTACCGGCGCACCGTCGACGTCGGGGTCAAGCCGCGCAACCTGCTGCCCGAGTAGGGCCGGCGCCCGCCGCCGGCCGCAGGCCCGCATGCGCAACGCGGGGAAAGGAACCGCCGTGCATCGCTGTCGCGACTCTCGAGGAATGGCGCTGATCGGCGTGGTCGTGCTGACGGCGCTGCTGCTCTCGCTGGCCATCACCCTCGCCGTGCAGGTCGGCTCGGACACGCAACTGCGCGGCGCCTTCACCAGCGGCATCACCGGCTTCTATGCCGCGGAGTCCGGCCTCAACCACGGCATGGGCGAGTACCGCAACATCTTCCTCGACTACAACGTGCCCGAGGGCGACGACTTCGCGCCGCGCCGCTTCATCCTCGGCGATCGCGCGGTGACGTACCAGCTGTCGGAACGACCGGGTAATCCGCAGAACGTCGTCATTCCCTCCGGCGAGGTGTTCGCCGGACTGAACGCGATCCAGTACCGCTACATCGTCAACTCCGCCGCCGAGGACGTGAACGGCGACATCGAGGCGTCGGTCGGGGCCGAGTTCCTCGTCGGCTACATCCCGCTCTTCCAGTTCGTCGCGTTCTACAAGAACGATCTCGAGATCCTGCCGGGGCCGAACATGGTGCTCAACGGCCGCGTGCACACCAACGGCCGGCTGTACCTGAACGCGAACAACTCGCTGACCATCGCCGACAATCCCGCCCAGCAGGTGCTGACGATCCAGGTCTCCGCCGGGCAGGGCATTCACCGCGGCCGCAAGGACCAGAACACGTGCACCGGGACGGTCACGGTGGACATGCTGCAGGACGACGTGTCGCCGTTCGGCAACCTCGACCCGAAGACGCTGCCGTGCAACGGCTCGGCGACCCGCCTCGTGCCGGGCTCCGAGATCGCGGCGTGGAAGGGCGCGATGATCGGCAACATCGGCAACATCGCGATCCCCGAGCCGGACATCATCAAGCCGCCGACGAGCCTCAGCGCCAACGGCGACGGCGATCCCGGCGTGTACTGGAACAAGGCCGACCTGCGCATCGTGCTGCACGTCGGCACGCCCGGCGCGCTGCCCGGCGGCCCCGCTGGCCTGCATCTCATCGACGTCGTCGATGCGTCCGGCAGCCAGGATGCGCTGCGCACCGCGGCGCTGCACGCGTTCATGGCCGATACCGCGTGGAACAGCGGCGCGGTCTCCGGCCGCGGCCCGAGCAGCTATCCGGGAACGATGCCGATCTTCTACACCGACGTGCCGTTCGCCGGCGGCAGCGGCTGCGCGCACGGCATCGCGGTGTGCAACAATGCGGCGAGCGCGTCGTACGCACCGCCCCTGCCGGCGCCCGGCGCCCTCGGCGGCCCGCGCGCCGGCGCCGCCGCCTCCGGCGTGTACGCCGAGGTGATGGGCAGCGCCGTCGGCGTCTTCGATCGCGACTACCGGCGCGGCGGCTTCTACAACCAGCGCGAGGACCGCTGGATGCTGCTGCTCAACATCAACGTCCGCGACCTCATCCTCTGGAATCAGCAGAACGGCGAGCCGTTCTTCGCCACCGACGACGCGAGCGAAGGCGGCATCGTCATCTTCGCCACCGTCACCGGCCCCGACGCGGCGGGCGTGAACAACTACGGCGTGCGGGTCTTCGGATCCGCCGATCTGCCGCTGCCCGGCGGCATCGGCGTGTCCGCCGATCCGACCGGGGTGACCGTGGTCAGCGATCAGGCGATGTACGTGCTCGGCAACTACAACCGCGGCACCGCCGCGGTGCCTGCCGGGCTGCCGCGCCAGCCGGCGTCACTGGTCGGCGACAGCATCAACGTCCTGTCGGAGAACTACTGGCGCGGGCAGGCGGCGTGCAACGGCACGCTGTGCCGCGACGGCCAGAGCGTCACCGGCCTCGGCAACACGGCGCGCGATGCGGCCAGCACCTGGATCAACGCCGCCTTCCTCGGCGGCGTCGACACCACGCCCGACGGCTACCCCGGCCAGGCGCTCTACAACGGCGGCCTCGAGAACTATCCACGCTTCCACGAGGACTGGTCGGGCTTCAATCTCACCTATCAGGGCTCGTTCGTGTCGCTCGGCGAGACCGAGCACACCGACGGCGAGTGGTGCGGCACCGGCGCGTCCTGCAACATCTATAATCCGCCGAACCGCTTCTGGAATTTCGATCCGGGATACAACGACGCCGCGAACCTGCCGCCGCTGACGCCGCGCTTCGTGTACGTGCAGCAGGTGCTGTTCACCGAAGACTTCAAGTGAACGCCGGCTGCTGATCACGCCGCTGCCGCGCGGGGGCGTATCACCCCCGGCTTCGCCCGACCGTTCCGCCCCGCCGCGCGCAGTCACGGCGGCGCGGAAGACACGGAGTCGACGTCCAGTCGTGACTCCGATCGACCAGCGACCCGGGTCGCCTTCTCGCTCACTGGCCGGCGTCCCGGAACTCGACAGGCAGCGCTGCTCGGCACTGCAGGGCCGGCGCATCCGGTCAGGCGGACGCCACCAGCGGAGCCCGGATCGGCACCGCGCACACGCGGGCTCCGGCGGTCGGCCAGTGGCACGGGGCGCTCGTGAACGCCGCGAAATGTCACTGCCCGGACGCGGCGACGGCGGAGCGCCACGGTCGCCGGGGGTGGAGCGCGCATCCTGCGTTGCCGCGGCGCTGGTACATCGCGTGCTGATTCTCGTTGCCGACATGACGGGACGGGACATGGCAGGGCGCACGGCATCGGTGCGCAACGAGCGCGGCATGGCGCTGATCGGCGTGATCGTGCTCGGCGCGCTGTTGATGACTCTCGGCGTGACGCTGGCGGTGCACGTCGTCTCGGACACGCAGCTGCGCGGCGCGTTCGACAGCGGCATCACCGGCTTCTACGCCGCCGAGTCGGGCCTGAACGTCGGCATGGGCGAGTACCGCAACATCTTCCTCGACTACAACGTGCCCGAGGGCAGTGACTTCGCGCCGCGCACGTTGACCCTCGGCAACCGCACGGTCACGTACAAGCTCACCGAGCGGCCGGGGAACCCGCAGACGATCGTCATTCCGTCCGGTGAGGTATTCGCCGGCCTCAACGCGATCCAGTACCGCTACATCGCCAACTCGGAAGCCAAGGACGTGAACGGCGACATCGAGGCCGGCGTCGGCGCCGAGTTCCTCGTCGGCTACATCCCGCTCTTCCAGTTCGTCGCGTTCTACAAGAACGACCTCGAGATTCTCCCGGGTCCGACCATGGACCTGAACGGCCGGGTGCACACCAACGGCAAGCTGTACCTCAACTCGGAGAACTCGCTCATCGTCTCCGACAACCCGTCGGTCGGCGTCCACACGGTCCAGGTGTCGGCGGGCCAGGGCATCTACCGCGGCCGCAAGAACGAGAACAAGTGTACCGGGACGGTCACGGTCGACATGCTCGAGGACAAGAAGTCGCCGTTCAACAACCTCGATCCCCGCGACCTGCCGTGCAACGGCTCGGCGACGCGCCAGGTGCCGGTCTCGGAGCTCGCGGCGTGGAAGGGCTCGATCATCGGCAACATCGGCAACATCGCCATTCCGGAGCCGGATATCATCAAGCCGCCGACGACGCTCAGTGCCGGCGGGGCGGGCAGTCCCGGCGTGTACTGGAACAAGGCCGATCTGCGTATTGCGCTGTTGCTGAACAATCCCGGCCAGCTCACCGTCGGCGGCATCAACGGTCCGGTCCTGCCGCATGCCATCGTGGTCCTCGACGCCGGCGGCGCCATCGATTCGGCGCTCACCGCCGAGCTGCATCGCATGATGGTCGACGGCAACTGGAACACCGGCGCCATCTCCGGTCGCGGACCGAGCAGCATGCCGGGCACGATGCCGGTGTTCTACACCGACGTGCCGAAATCCGGCAGCGGCTGCGGGAACGGCGACTACACGTGCAACAATCACTATCCGACGAATTACCAGCCAACGCTGCCGGTGTCGGGCATCTCCAACCGGCGCCGATTCGACTTCCAGGGCAGCAACGTGCCCGGCGCCTACGCGGAAGCGATGGGCCGGCCGACGACCTCCAGCGGGAACGTGAACCTCGGCGCGTCGTTCACCTTCGATCGCGACTATCGGCGCGGCGGCTTCTACAACCACCGCGAAGAGAAGTGGATGCTGCTCCTCAACATCAACGTGCGCGATCTCATCCGCTGGAACCAGCAGAACGGCGAGCCGTTCTTCGACACCGACGACAGCAGCGAGGGCGGCATCGTGATCTTCGCCACCGTCGTCGGCCCGGATTCCGGCAGGGCCAACAACTACGGCGTGCGCGTCTTCGGCTCGGCCGACATCCCGCTGCCCGGCGGCATCGGCGCGTCCGCCGATCCGACCGGCGTGACGGTCGCCAGCGATCAGGCGATCTACGTCGTCGGCAACTTCAACCGCGGCCCGGCGGCCGGCGGCCCGGCGCGCCAGCCGGCCTCGCTGATCGGCGACAGCGTCAACGTCCTCTCCGAACGGTACTGGCGCAACAACGCGAACTGCCCGCACCAGTTCTGCCGCGATGGGCAGAGCGTGCAGTCGCTCTCGCACGCCGACCGCGACGCGCAGAACACGTGGATCAACGCCGCGTTCCTCGGCGGCGTCGAGAACACCAAGACCGGCGACTACAACGGCGGCCTCGAGAACTATCCACGCTTCCACGAGGACTGGACCGGCACGACGCTGACCTACCAGGGGGCGTTCGTCTCGCTCGGCACGCCGGAGCACGTCGTCGGCGACTGGTGCGGCACCGGCGGCTCGAGCAGCAGCGGCTGCAACATCTATAACCCGCCGGCGCGCGCCTGGAACTTCGATCCCGGGTTCAACAACGCCGCCAACCTGCCGCCGCTCACGCCGCGCTTCGTGTACGTGCAGCAGGTGCTGTTCACGGAGGACTTCAAGTAGACACCGGCGCACGGCGCGCGCCGGCGCGACCGGCGCCGCAGGGCCGCCACCGCCGCCTCCCCCGTTGACACGACGCACCGCTGCGGCTCAGCATGCCGCGGAGGTCAGTCATGCACGAAGCGTCGCCTGCCATTTCCTCCCGTCCGCGCGACTGGGCACATGCGTGGCGTGCGCTGCGGACGCTGATCGCCGATCCCGAGCGCACCGATCAGGTCTTCGAGATCATCCGCGCACTGTCCGGGAACGCGTTCGACCGCGCCTGGGAACGCTTCCGCGCGCATCCGGACGGACAGCGCCTGCTCGCCGAGCGCCCCTCGCTGCTCGACACGCTTTCCGACCGCGAGGCGCTGCGTGCCATGCCGCCGGGCTCGTTCGGGCGCACGTATGCGGCGTTCATGGACGCCGCGCAGCTCGATCCGAAGGGGCTGGTCGAGGCCGAGGAGGAGTCGACCCGCAACTACGCGCCGCGCGTCGACATCCAGGACCCGGCGCGCGTGTACTTCGGCGAGCGCCTGCGCGACATGCACGATCTCTGGCACGTGCTCACCGGCTATGGGCGCGACGAGGCCGGCGAGGCGGCCAACCTCGCGTTCACGTACGCACAGATCCCGAACCTCGGCGTCGGGTTCATCGTGGTGGCCGGCGCGGTGCTCGGCCCGAAGGGCACGTCGCTCTACTGGCAGCGCTATCTCTGGCGCGCCTGGCGGCGCGGCAAGCGCGCCGCGCTGCTCACCGTCGTGCCGTACGAGGCGCTCCTGCCGCTGCCGCTCGACGAGGTGCGCCGGCGCCTGCGCATCACGCCGCCCGCGGTCGCCCACCCGGAAGGCGTGCTGGTCGCCAGGCGCAACGACGAGCCGCGCTGGGTGTCGGGCGACGGCGCGCTCGCCGCGTGAGCCCGCCCGTGTCCGCGCCGCGACCCCGGTGTCCTGCAGGCGCGGTCGCGGCGCTGCTGTTCGCCCTTCTCGCCGGCGCGACCGCCGCGGCGCAGGAGACGCCGACGCCGACCGTGTTCGTCGTCGGTACGTTCACGCCGATCCGGACCTTCACGCCGATCCGGTCGGTCACGCCGGTGCGCACGTTCACGCCGATCGAGACGTTCACGCCGGTGCGGCCGTTCACGCCGATTCCCACCGCGACGCGTCCCGGCCAGCCGCCGACGGGCACCGCGCTCGCGACCGCGACGCCGAGCGCATCGCCGTCGACGCGCACCCCCACCGCGCCGACGGCGGGCACCGCGACGCGCACCCGGACGCGCACGGCGGCGCCATCGCAGCCGGTCCCCTCGGCGACGCGGGTCGGGTCCTGCGTCGGCGACTGCGACGGCAGCGGCACCATCGTCGTCAACGAGCTCATCATCGCCGTGCGCATCGCGCTCGACCCCAGCGGCCTGCCGCAGTGCGGCGCGAGCGACGCGAACGGCGACGGCGTGGTGGCGATCGACGAGCTCATCCTCGCCGTCACCCTCGCCCTGGACGGCTGCCCGTGAGGCGGGCGCCGCAGGTGGCGGTGATCGGCGACTCGGCCGCCGCGCCCGAGCTGCTGCGCCTCGCCGAGTCGCTCGGCGCGCGCATCGCCCGTCTCGGCTGCACGCTGGTCACCGGCGGGCGCGGCGGCATCATGGAGGCGGCGAGCCGCGGCGCCTGCCGCGCCGGCGGCGTCGTCATCGGCATCCTGCCGGGCACGGACTTCGCCGATGGCAACCGCTGGTGTTCCGCCGTGCTGCCGACCGGCCTCGGCCATGCGCGCAACGCGCTCACCGCGCTCGCCGGCGATGCGGTCGTGGCGATCGGCGGCGGCGCCGGCACGCTGTCCGAGCTCGCCTTCGCCTGGATCCACGGGCGCCCGATCCTCGTGCTCCAGGGCAGCGGCGGCTGGGCGGACGGCCTGCCCGGGCACGGTCTCGACGCGCGCGGCTCGTCGACGATCACCGCCTGCGCCGACCTCGATACCTGCGAGGCCGCGTTGCGCGCGCTGCTCGTGGCACGGCGCCGCGCACGGCGTCCGCGCGGCGCCGCACCGCCCGCCTGAGCGCGCGCGGCGCGCACGCGCGCGGCGATGGCATGCCATCCGTCGACATCTCGCCGGCGGGTGGGACAGTCGCGCGCGCGCTGCTGCAGCGGCTGCTGCTGCACCGGCAGCGGTCGCGCCGCGCGCCAGCACAGGCCCGCGAGGCATCGCCCTTGCTCCACGCGCCGGCACATCCGCACGCCCCGCTGGCCGCGTGGCTCGGGGGAAAGGAGGCTCGCATGGCACCACGCGCATCGTCGCACGCACCCGCGAATCCGATCGTCACCGTCCGCTGGGCGCTGATTCTCACCTGCGCCTATCTGATGCTGCTCGGCCGCGGCAGCGGCGTGCCGACCGGCGTCGGGCCGCTGCTCATCGCCGCCTATCTCACCTCGAACCTCCTCGTCGGCCGCGCGCGCCAGCCGCTCACGCAGGTGACGAAGCTCGGCATTGCCGTGCTCGATTCGGCGTTCATCGCCGCCTCGCTGTGGGTCGCCGGGCAGCTGTCGGTCGAGCTGCTGCTGCTCTGCCTCGGCGTGCTCGTGCTCGCCATCGCCGGCCTGCCGGTCGGCGTCATCGCCATGGTGACGCTGGCGCTCAGCCTGTGCTCGCTGGCGCTCGGCTGGCTGACCGGCAGCGATTCGCTGCTCGAGTCGAGCGTGCTGCTGCGCGTGCCGTTCCTGCTCGGCGCGGCGATGGTCTTCGCGGCGCTGGTCAATGGCAGCCGGCGCGCGTTCGTGCCGCGTGACAGTGACGAGCTGCTCGAGAGCGTGCGTGCCCAGGTCGCGCAGCAGAACGACGCGCTGCGCCGCTGCAACGCGGCGCTCGCCGACGGCGCCGTCGCCTCGGCGCGCACCGCGCTCGAGGACGTCATCTTCCACAACCGCCAGATGGCGATCCGCCTCGGCACCTTCCGCCAGCAGGGGACACGCCACGCGGCGTGAGGCGCGACGCGCGCGGACCAGGGGCCGGAGGAATCAGCCACGGAGGGGGCGAGGACACCGAGTCGAGTGTCAATCGGACGCAATGAGACTGATCACTCGACTTCGCGTCCTCTCCACCACTGTGGCTGATCAGGTCACCCGAGCGACACGCCTCAGAAGAGCTCGTCCGGATTCTCGATATCGAGCGGCTCGCACGGCTCCGGGGCGCTGATCGGATTGCAGCGCGCCGGCATGCCGCCCGGCATGGCGACCATGTACGACGTGCCGAAGCGCGGATCCGGGACGGGGTAATCGCTGCTGACGAACTGCGCGCCGCTGGCGATCGCCGCGTCGCGCTGCGTCGTATCGCCGGTGCGCGCCTGGGTCGTGTCGGCGTCGGCGCGCGTGCGGATGATGAAGCCGTCGGCGACCAGCGACTGGATGAGGTCGAACGAGCCGAGCGGATCGTTGAGCTTGACGAACGCGGCCTCGTCGGCCGGCGGCCGCGAGCTGGTGAACATGACGCGGCCGGCGAGCGACGGGTGGCCGGCGAGATAGTCCTGCTTCTCGGACCCCTCGTTGTCGAGCAGGAAGAGCACGCGGCCGCGCGCGGCGCGCAGCGTCGGCCAGCCGTCGAGCTCGATGGCCTCGCGCAGCGTGGCGCGGCTGCCGCGCACATCGTCGGGGGTGAGCAGCTGCTCGGGCGGGAAGATGGCGCGGATCTCGGCATCGATCGCGTCGAGCTCCGCGGCGCCGATCGGGACGGGGATGACGAAGCCGAAGCCGATCTCGGGGATGATGTCGTCCTTCGCCTCGATGAGCACCGCGAGCGGTGCGTGCAGCGGATGCGCGTCCGACCACGCCTTCACCTCACGCAGGCAGTCGAGCAGCGTTCCGCAGGTGGTCTCGTAGTCGATGTCCTGCACGTGCAGGACCTTCAAGCCCGGGGCTTCGAGCGCCGGCAGGCGGGCGTCGGGATCGCCGGTGATCAGCCGCAGGCCGGCGGGCGAGGCATAGAGGCCGCCGAACGGATCGGCGAACACGTCGAGCTCGATCTGCCGGATGCCCTGGGTGCTGAACTGCTCGGTCAGCGGCACGTGCGAGTATTCGAGCGTCCGCGCCAGCCCCTCGCTGAACGCGACGATCGCCGCGAACAGCGGCGGCGCGGCCTGCACGTGGTAGCTGTTGTGCGTGCCGAGGACCTGCAGGTGGTTGAGGCGCAGCGCGTCGTCACGCGGGTACGGATCGGGACAGCCGCGCAGCGCCGGCGTCACCGCCTGCATCAGCTCCGCGATCGTCACCGTCGCGTCGCCGTCCGCGTCGGCGGCGAGGCAGAGGTCGACCGACGCCTCGCCGAGCGCGATGCGCACGCCGCGCAGCAGCTCGTCGACGAACACCTCCCGGTCGTGATCGCAGTCGCCGGGACACAGTGCCACGGCGCGAGGCGCGCCGGCGCCGCAGACCAGGATGAACGCGAGAGCCGCGAACGCGTACCGCATGCAGGAACCCCCTGCGCGTCGCCTAGCGGAGCGCCGCTGCCTGATGCAAACCGCGCGGCCGTGGCGCTCGATCGCGCTCGCAGATCGCTCAACGCGTATGGCGCATGGCCGGAGCGCTCCGCACCATAGGCCACCCGCGCGACGGTCCGGCGCCGTGGCGTCGTCGCGCGGCACGCGGGCCCGCTACTGCTGCGGCTTCACCTCGATCGCCGTCTTGCGCACGGTGATCCAGTCGTCGAGGACGTCCTCGATCGTGCCGTCGCGGCGCCACTGCTCGAGGACGGCATTGAGCTGGGCGAGCAGCTCGGGGTTGTCCTTCGGCACCGCCCAGGCGAGCTCTTCGTCGGTCAACGGCCGGTAGAGGCCGCGCAGTTTCGGATTGCTGGTCTTGAAGCCGCCGGTGACGCGCCACACCGCGGGCGCATCCTGGATGAAGTAGTCGATCTGATCGTTCTCCAGCGCCGCGACGCCCTCGTCGGTGTTGCCGTAGCCGTGCAGCTTCGCCTTCTTCAGATGCTCCCGCGCCCAGCTCTCGCCGGTCGTGCGCGACACGAAGCCGACGCGCGACTGCGGCCGGTCCATGGCGGCGGGATCGTGCAGCTCGGCGTAATCCTCGACACGGATGATCGCCATCTGGCCGACGGCGAGATACGGGGCCGTGAAGTTCACGTGCGCCTTGCGCCGTTCGGTGATCGAGGTGCCCGACATGACGAGATCGATGCGCTTCGCGGCGAGCGCCGGGCCGAGCTCCTCCCACTCGGTCTCGACGATCTCCACCGGACGGCCGAGCGCCGTGCCGAGGCGTTTGGCGAAGTCGACTTCGATGCCGGCCATCTGCCCGTCTTCCTTGAACGCCAGCGGCGGGTAGTTCGGCGCCATGCCGACGCGCAGCGGCGCGGGCGTCGCGGCCGGCTCGGCCGTCGCGGCAGCGGCCGCGAGCAGCACCAGCGCACACGCCAGGGAACGAATCCTCCACGTCACCTCGTACATGTCACCTCCGTTCCGCGTCTGGCGCGGACCGCCCGCGTTTCTCGCAGGGCCACCGGCGGGCGTCAATCGGTGCCGGCGCGCGGCGGCGGTGGGTGCGACGAAAGGTGCTTCCCTTGGCAGTCGCCATGCACTAGCGACGACGGGTCGCATGAAGATCTCGCAGGACTGGAGCGCGCCTGGTCGCACCACGGGAGCGCGCCGGGCCCGTGCCCCGTTGCGGCTCGGTGGGGCGGTGCGGACGCAGCGCCTGCTGCGCCTGATGCAGCACCTGTTGCTCGCCCGGTGGCACCTGCCGGCGCGCATCGCGGTGAGCGCCGGGGTGGTGGGGCTCGCCGCGCTGCTGCGGCTGGCGCTCTACCCGGTGATCGGCAGCGACCCGTCCTGGGGCACCTTCTACGTCGCCGTGCTGCTCGCCGCGCTGGCGACGGGGATGTGGGGCGGCGTGCTCGCACTGGCGGCGAGCGTGTTCGTCAGCCTCTACTTCTTCATCGCGCCGCACTGGGAATTCGGCACCAGCTCGGCCGACGAGATCACGCTCACCGCGGTCTTCGTGTGTGTGGCGCTCGTGCTCACCGTCGTCGGCGCGCTGCTGCGCAGCACCGCCGGACGGCTGGCGAGCGCGCGCGAGACGGCGCAGCGGCGGGCCGAGCGCCTGCGCATCGCCGCCCAGGCGGCGCGCATGGGCACGTGGGACGTCGAGCTGCCGTCCGGCCGCATGGTGGAATCCGACGAGGTCGGCGGCATGTTCGGTCGCCGGGGGCCCGCGCACGCCGATCTCGCGGCGTTCGCCGCCGACGTGCATCCCGACGACCGCGAGCGCGTCATGGCGCTGTTCAACGCCGCGATCGCCGGCGCGGCGACGTTCCATACCGAGTTCCGCACCCGGCTGATCGACGGCGCCGAACGCTACATCGAGTCCGCCGGCACGGTGCTGCGCGATGCGCGCGGCATCCCGTACCGGGTCATCGGCTGCGCCTTCGACGTCACCGAGCGCCGCGCGGTCGAGGCCGAGCGCGCCGACCTCCTCGCCTTCGCCGATGCGGCGCGCAGCGAGGCGGTGTCCGCCGCCGAGCGCGTCAGCGGCATCATCGAGAGCGTCACCGACGGCTTCTTCGCGCTCGATGCCGGCTGGCGCTTCGTCTACGCCAACGCGCATGCCGGGCAGTTCTTCGACCGCCCGCGCGCCGCGCTGCTCGGCGAGGTGGTGTGGCGCTGCGTGCCGCCGGAGATGAGCGACGCGATGCACGCGGCGCTGCAGCGCGCGGTGGCCGAGCGGCAGCCGACCGAAGCCGCGTTCCAGGCCCCGGGCGGCCGCTGGATCGAGCTGCACGCCTTCCCCGCGGCGCAGCAGCTGAACGTCTTCGTCCGCGACGTCACCGACCGGCACGCCGCCGCCGAGGCGCTGCGCGAGAGCGAGCAGCGCTTCCGCTCGCTCGCCGACGAGTCGCCGGTGCTGATGTGGACCATCGATCCCGCGCGCCGCTTCGAGTTCGTCAACGAGACCTGCCGCGCCTTCGTCGGCGTGCCGTTCGCCGACGCCCTCGTGCGCTGGCGCGACGCGCTGCATCCCGACGACGCGCCCGGCTACTGGGCGGCGTTCGATCGCGCCCGGGCCCACGGCGACGTCTTCCGCGCCACGGCGCGCTTCCGCCGGCACGACGGCGAGTGGCGCTGGATCGAGTCGGTCGGCGTGCCGCGTCGCGGCGACGCCGGCCGCGTTCTCGGCTATGCCGGCTCGAGCTACGACGTCACCGAGCAGCGCCAGGCCACCGCCGAGCTGCGCGCCAGCCGCGAGCACCTGCAGGCGGCGCTGCGCCACGTCGAGTACGTCACCGACCGCATGGCCGCCGCGGTGACCCGCTGCAGCCGCGACATGCGCTACCTCTGGGCGAGCCGCCGCTACGCGAGCTGGCTCGGGCTGCCGCACGAGGCGGTGGTCGGCCGGCCGATCGTCGAGGTCGTCGGCGAAGAGGCCTACGCGATGCTGCTGCCACACATGGCGCGCGTGCTCCAGGGCGCCCGCGTCGAGTTCGAGCTGGAGCTGCCGCTGCCCGGCGCCCGGCGGCGCTGGATCCACGGCGTGTACGAGCCGACGCACGATGCGGCCGGCGTGCCCGACGGCTGGATCGCGGTGATCACCGACATCACCGAGCGCAAGGCGCTGGAGCTCGAGGTGCAGCGCGCCGAGGAAGCCGCCCGTGCCCGCTCGGCCGAGCTCGAGACGATTCTCGACATCCTGCCGGTCGGCGTGGCGATCGCCAAGGATCCGCGTGCCGAGACGATCGTCGTCAACGCGAGCTACGAGCGACTGCTCGGCGTGCCGCCCGGCACGACCTCGCCGCTCTCGTCCCCGCCGGGCACGCTGCCGTTCCGCGCCCGCCGCGACGGGCGCGACCTCGCGCCCGAGGAGCTGCCGATGCAGCAGGTGGCGCGCACCGGGGTCGAGGTGCACGATCAGCCGGTCGATCTCGTGTTCGACGACGGGCGCGAGATCAACCTCTCGGTCAGCGCCGCGCCGCTGTTCGACAGCGCCGGCGTCGTGCGCGGCGTGATCGGCGCGCACGTCGACATCACCGAGCACCGGCGCGTCACCGCCGAGCTGCGCGATGCCGACCGCCGCAAGGACGAGTTCCTCGCCATGCTGGCGCACGAGCTGCGCAACCCGCTGGCGCCGGTCCGCAACGCCGTCGAGGTGCTGCGGGCGATCGGGCCGCGCGATGCGCAGCTCGTCTGGGCGCGCGACATGATCGACCGCCAGGTGCGTCACATGACGCGCCTGGTCGACGATCTGCTCGAGGTCTCGCGCATCACGCGCGGCAAGATCACCCTGCGCCGCAGCGAGATCCAGCTCGCCGACGTGGTCGGCGACGCGATCGAGACCGCGCGGCCGCTGATCGCGCAGCACGGCCATCACCTCGTGCTCGCGCTCGCGCCCGAGCCGCTGCCGGTCGACGGTGATCGCGCCCGGCTGGTCCAGGTGCTCGCCAACCTGCTGTCGAACGCCGCGAAGTTCACCCCGCCGGGCGGCGAGATCCGCCTCACCACCGCGCGCGAGGACGCGCACGCGGTGGTGCGCGTGCGCGACACCGGCATCGGCATCCCGCCCGAGCTCCAGACGCGCATCTTCGAGATCTTCACCCAGGAGGAATCGACGCTGGCGCGCTCGCAGGGCGGGCTCGGCATCGGCCTCACGCTCGCGCAGCGCCTCGTCGAGCTGCACGGCGGCGCGCTGTCCGTGGCGAGCGAGGGGCGCGGCCGCGGTGCCGAGTTCACCGTGCGCCTGCCGCTCGTCGGCGCCCGCGACGATCGGTCGCTCCTGCCGGCGCCGCCGGCGGCCGACAGCAACGGCGCGCCGCGCGGCCGCCGCGTGCTCATCGTCGAGGACAATGTCGATGCCGCCGACAGCTTCCAGCTCCTGCTCGAGCTCGGCGGCCACGAGGTGCGCGTCGCGCACCTCGGCCGCGACGCGCTGCGCCTGCTCGACGCGTTCACGCCCGACATCGCGTTCATCGATCTCGGCCTGCCCGAGATGAGCGGCTTCGAGGTCGCCGAACGGCTGCGCCGCGATCCGCGCGCGCGCGGCACCGTGCTCGTCGCGGTGTCCGGCTACGGCCGCGACGAGGACAAGGCGGCCGGCCGCCGCGCCGGCTTCCACCATCACCTGACGAAGCCCGTCGACCTCGCCGCGGTGACGCGCCTGTTCGACTCGCTCGCCGCGCCGGCGCCGACGCACGCGCCCGCGTCCGCCTGACGGCGCGGTCCCCGTCGCTGGCGCCGCCCCGCCGCGCGCGCGGCGGCTACTCGTAGCGCAGCGCGGCGATCGGATCGAGGCGCGACGCCTTGCGCGCCGGATAGAAGCCGAAGAAGACGCCGACCGCGGCGGCGAACAACAGCGCACCGACGATCGCCTCCGGGACGACGAGCATCGGCCAGTCGGCGAGGCGGGCGATGAGCACCGCGGCAAGGACGCCGAGCGCGATGCCGAGCACGCCGCCGAGCGCCGCGAGCACCACCGCCTCGACGAGGAACTGCAGCAGGATGTGCCGCGCCCGTGCGCCGACGGCCATGCGGATGCCGATCTCGCGCGTCCGCTCGGTCACCGACACGAGCAGGATGTTCATGATGCCGATGCCGCCGACGAGCAGCGAGATCGAGGCGACGGCGAGCAGCAGGTTGTTCATCACCTGGCTCGCCATGCGCGAGGCGCGCGCGAACTCCTCGAGGCTGCGCACGGTGAAGTCCTCCTCCTCGCCGGGCAGGATGCGGTGGCGCTGGCGCAGCACGGCGCGGATCTCCGCCTCGGCGGCTTCCATGAGGTCGGCGTCGATGGCGCTCGCCTGGATCATGTCGACCATGCCGACGAGCTCCGTGCCGAGCACGCGGCGCTCGGCGGTGCGGAACGGGATGAAGATGACGTCGTCCTGGTCCTGCCCCCACATCGTCTGACCGACCGGCTCGAGGATGCCGACGATGCGGAACGGCACGTCGCGGATGCGCAGCGTCGCGCCGACCGGTTCCTGGCCGGGGCCGAAGAGCTGATCGATCACCGTGCGGCCGACCAGCGCGACGCGGTGCGCGGCCGCCTCGTCGCGCTCGTCGTACGCGCTGCCGGCGGCCACCGCCCACGGCCGGACGCGGAAGTACGACGGCGGCGCGCCCTGGATCGCGGTCGCCCAGTTGCGCTCGCCGGCGACCACCTGCGCGATCTGGCGGCGGAAATACGTCACGTCGGCGAGCACCGCGAGCCCGGTGAGCGCCTCGGCGTCGCCGACGGTGAGCGTCGAGGCGCCACCCCAGCCGGAGCGCACGCCGGCGGCGGTCGTCGCGCCGGGAATGACCATCAGGAGATTCGTGCCGAGGCTCTGGATCTGCGCCTGCACCGCCGCATCGGCGCCGCGGCCGATGCTGACCATGGCGATCACCGCGGCGACGCCGATGACGATGCCGAGCGTCGTCAGCGCCGAGCGCAGCGGGTTGCGCCGCAGCGCCCGCCACGCCGCGATCGCGGTCATGCGCAGCAGCGTGATCACGCGCCCTCCGCGCCCGCCTCGCCCTGGCGGGCGGCCACGGGTTCGTCGCCGACGATGACGCCGTCGCGGAACGTGATCACGCGCTGCGCCCATGCGGCGACGTCGAGCTCGTGCGTGACGAGGACGACGGTCAGGCCCTGCTCGCGGTGCAGGCGCGCGACGATCGACAGGATTTCGGTCGTCGTGTGGCTGTCGAGATTGCCGGTCGGCTCGTCGGCGAGCAGCAGCGCCGGACGGTTGACCAGCGCGCGCGCGATCGCGACGCGCTGCTGCTGGCCGCCGGAGAGCTGGCTCGGCAGGTGGTCGGCGCGCTCGGTGAGGCCGACGGCGGCGAGCGCCGCCTGCGCGCGGCGGCGCTGTTCGGCGAGCGACAACCCGGCGTAGACGAGCGGCAGCTCGACGTTTTCGAGCGCGCTCGTGCGCGGCAGCAGGTTGAAGCTCTGGAAGACGAAGCCGATGCGCTCGTTGCGCAGGGCGGCGCGGCCGTCGGCGTCGAGCGCGCCGACGTCGACCCCGTCGAGGTGGTAGGTGCCGCGCGTCGGCCGGTCGAGACAGCCGAGCAGGTGCATCAGTGTCGACTTGCCCGAGCCCGACGCGCCCATGATGGCGACGAACGAGCCGGCGGCGATGTCGAGATCAATGCCACGCAGCGCCGGGACCTCGACGTCGCCGAGCGCATAGATCTTCCAGACGTCGCGCAGCCGGACGAGCGCGTCGCTCATCGCCGGTAGCGCGGCACGCCGGGAATGCGCGGCCCCTCGCGCGGGCCGACCGGCCGGTCGAGCGCCACCGCGACCACGTCGCCGGCCGCGAGAGCGCCGTCGAGCACCTGCACCCAGGCCTCGTCGCGCACGCCGGTGCGCACGGTGACGCGCTCCAGCGAGCCGTCGGCGTGCACCTTCCACGCGTCGTCGCCGGCCGGTGCCGCGCCGTTGTACGCCGCCAGCGCCTCGGGCGGCGCGAACGTCAGGGCGCGGACCGGCAGGCGCAGCGCGTCGGCCACCTGCGCCGTCTCGATGCGCACCGTCGCGGTCATGCCCGGCTTGAGCGCCAGGTCGGGGTTCGCGACGCCGATCACGACGTCGTAGGTCACGACGTTCTGCACCGTCACCGGCGCGTTGCGCACCTGGGTCACGCGGCCGGTGAAGGTGCGGTCGGGATACGCATCGACGGTGAACGTCACCGGCTGCCCGTCGGCGACGGCGCCGATGTCGGATTCGCTGACGCTCGCGTTGACCTGCATCTGCGTCAGGTCCTGCGCGATCTGGAACAGCGTCGGCGTCTGGAAGCTCGCCGCCACCGTCTGACCGACGTCGACGTTGCGCGACACGACGACGCCGTCGACCGGCGAGGTAATGTCGGTGTAGGCGAGATTGATGCGCGCCTCCTCGAGCTCGGCCTCGGCCTGGCGCACGCCCGCCTCCTCGAGCGCCAGCTGCGCGCGCGCCTGCTCCCAGGCGCTGTGCGCCTCGTCGAATTCATTGCGCGACACGATCGCCGTGTCGAGCAGCTGCGCCGCCCGCTCGCGTGTCAGCCGCTTGAGCTCGAGATCGGCGCGCGCCCGCGCGACCCGCGCCCGCGCCGTCGCGACGTTCGCCTCGGCGCGCTGCACCTTCACCAGGAACGGCGCCGGATCGATCTTCGCGACCCGCTGGCCCTTGCGCACCGGCGAGTTGAAGTCGACGTCGATGGCGCGGATCGGGCCCGAGACGTAGGTGCCGACCTGCACCGTGGTGACCGGGTTCACCGTCCCGCTCGCGGTGACCTCCGCGATGATCGGCCCGCGCGACAGCGTCGCGGTGACGTAGCGTACCTCCTCGTCCGCCCCGCGCCGCCAGTACAGCGCGGCGGCGCCAACGCCGAGCAGCACGAGCAGCAGCAGCAGTCCTCGTCGCACCCGCTTCGACACGCCGGCCAGCCTACCAGAATGCGCCCGCCGTGCACGGGGCGGGAAGCGTGGGAATGCGAGTACGGATACGTGGA